>NZ_SRHQ01000007.1:0-209508 GCF_004683995.1 Methylorubrum sp. Q1
TACCGAGATTGATCTCCTGGGCGATCGCTGGCCCCGCCATCGGGGCCACGAGCAGCCAAGCCAGCAAGGCGAATTGGCGTGAGATGCGGTCCACAGCGTTCCTCCTGTCTGGTCCAAACTCGCGGCTCGCGGGCGGGAGCGCCTTCGATCGGTTTTCCAACAGTACGGCCCCCGAAGCAGGAGCCACTCCCCTCTCGATCGACGCCTTCGCCAAAGCAGAACCCGCTCCCTCCGAAAATGCTTAATTCAAACAATCTCCGACATAGGTTGCACCGGGGCATTGACTGCTACTGAGACAGCAAAGGGAAGATCCTGAAATTTCATGGACTGATCCTGAGCAATGTATGTACTCGAATTTCGTGTCACTGACCCTTCGGCATCCGGACTTGCCCTGGATGGGCCCGCCGTTGGTCGGGCGCGCGCACCAATTGGGACGATTGTCGGTGCCGAGATCGCCACAGGTTTGAATCGGTACAGTCGCGCCTTGTGCGTGGGCGGCGCCAATCGCAGCGAGGCAGAGGACGATGACGGCAAGCGTGCGGTAACCTGTCATGGCGATCTCCTGTCGGATGTCGGGACGCGAGACTAGGCGGGGACGGGGATGCTCACGAAGCTCCTCGTCCCCGTTTGGCAGAATTGTCCGCCTCCGTTGCATGCGGACCTATCTCGACGCGGGCGGCGAAGCGCGGGCCCGAGAGCACGAGTTGATCGTCGTTGGGGAAGTCGGCAGCGCCTTCGTCGACAGGCTCCTGCGCGTAGGTCGCCGGCCGCATCGCATCGATTTCCTCGACGAAGACCACATGCTCGACCTGCGCGTCGTCGAGCGGGTCCGTCGCGAGCCGGAACGTCCCCGTCCAGCACAGGGATCCCGCCGCCTGTCGATCAGGGTTGGGGAGGACGGCGCAGTCCGGCAGCGGCAGGTGGATGCCCGGAGGCGGGTCAGGGCATGGCTTGTCGGCGTCGAACCGCGTCAGGTAGCAGTCGAGTTCGGCCTGGGTCCGGGGGATGAAGGTCCGCTCCGCCCAGGGGTGCCGCTTGCCGTTCCGGATGGTACCATCGGGATCCGCCAGCCGGGCCGGAGTCTCGACGCCGTCGGGACCGCGCCTGAGCACCGTCATCCGCATTAGCGGGCGCTGGCGCCACCATGAGAGGCGGGCTGCGTCGTGCCCGTCCGGCTCCGCCGCCGCGTGGAAGGAGCCCGGACCGGTGACCGTCACGGTGACGAGGCCGCGCTCTGTGCGGGACGCCGTAGCCACCACCCGGCGGCCGGGCATGATCTGCGCCCACTCCACCACGGGCTCCGAGACCCTCAGCACCCTCTCGGCCAGCGGTTGGTAGCGCACGAGGCCGAGGCGGACGAACGGCGCGGCCACTCCGAGGCCGCTCAACGCGACGTCCGCGTACCAGACCTCTCGGTCGGCATCGAAGCGGGGTCGATAGGTGAGCAGCGCCACCTCCATGGTGGTTCCGGTTCCGTCAGCGCCCGGCGTCCCGCCCGGGATCGGCATCGTAGCCCGCGGCACGTAGACGACCTCCGCATCGGCGCATGCGAGCGCGTCCCAACGCTGCGCCTTCGGAGCGGACGGGCTGTCGATCGGCGCTGTGCCGAGATCCGCGAAGGCATCCGCGGGCATGAGCCAGCCCAGCGGCCCCGGCCCGCTCTTGATCGGGTCGCGCCCCCAGCGGGTCACGTAGACGCCGCCGGGACCGAGATCGGCGTCGGAGAAGCCCCGCATGTCGATGTCGCGCCGCTGCAAAGCGGCCAGGTAGTCCGCCCCATCGTAGTCGCGCACGACGGTATCGTGATCTGGGCCGATGCGGTCGCTCAGGATCTCAGGCGGCCAGAGCACCAAGCCGAGCCGCTCGTTCGCGCCCGAGGTGGCGCCCGGCCGGCGCCAGGTCACGCGCAGCATGGGCTCGCGCACGACCACGGCGGAGCCCGGCCCTCGCGACGCGGGTGTGATCCGGGCCGAGGGCGCGACCGTCAGCGGAACGAGCTGGGCCGGCGCCTTAGTGGCCGGGAGAATCACCGTCTGCGCCGTGCCGGTGAGGACCGTCTTCGCGGCCTCAAGCATCCGGCCGCTCGCGCCGTTCCGGAAGGAGTTGGCGGTGCGCGATCCGACCCGCACGGTCAGCGAGAGGCGGCGCGCCCGCGTGTCGGCGAGTACGAAGGGGGTCGTCGCCCGCAGCGCCAGCCGGTCCACATTCCCCGCCTTGGCAGCCTGCTCCGCCTTGGCCGCCGCTCGCTGCAGTTCTAGGAGATCGGAGGACGGCCAGATCCCGGCCGGCGAATCGATGCGCAGCAGGACGGCCTGCTCGCGCTCGAAGGTGACCGAGTCGTCCGGCGCGACGGAGAATCCGTACACGTCGCGGGGGTCCTTGGGCGCGTTCCTGGCCGGGTCGATCGGCCACAGCCCGCGCGCGACTTGATCGAGGCTGCGCTTGCGCTCGTCCGGATCATCGAATCGGCCGCCGACGAGGCTCTCACCCTCGGCGACGATCTCGACGAAGCCCGTGGTGGCCGGATCGAACGTGACCGTGCCGGCGATCAGGATCCCCGCCTCGCCCGGCTCAGGCGCGGGCGGCATCGCCTCCCCGCGCTCCAGCACGGCCGTTCGCGTCGCCGTGCTCAGGCGATGCACGGACAGAACGCCGGTGGGCACCGAAAGGGGCTGATCGACGGCGTGCACCGTCCGAATAACGATCGAGGCAGCGATCTCCGGCGCGCCCGCCGCCGTCGCCATGGCGTGGACGAATCCGCTGACGGCGCGGATCGTCGCGCCCTCGAGCTGCCGCTGGCCGAGCGTCGTGACCGAGCCCGCGCGCACCTTCGCCTCCCTGTCAAGGGCTGCCCGGACCTCGCTCTCCCCGGCGCCGATCCGGTCGGCGATCGTCCGCGCCAAGTCCTGGCCCGGCTTGCAGGCCTCGCCACTCCCCGGATCGTAGCTGGCGAGGAGCGCCGCCGTCTCGACGACGTCG
The DNA here is from genome assembly GCF_004683995.1 of Methylorubrum sp. Q1. NCBI lineage: Bacteria > Pseudomonadati > Pseudomonadota > Alphaproteobacteria > Hyphomicrobiales > Methylobacteriaceae > Methylorubrum > Methylorubrum sp. Q1. The sequence continues at coordinate 2,980 of NZ_SRHQ01000007.1, forward strand.
AAATGGCGGGCGAGGTTCGTCGCCGTGGGCAGGCACCAGATCACGACGTCGGCCACCGTTCCCGGCGGGAGCCTCACCTCGACCCGCGAGACGCCGACGCTCACGCCCGCCCGCGGGGTCCCACGCAGCAGGCGTCCGGCAGCGTCGAGGGTAAAGAGGGCAGGGCGCTTCGCGACGGACAACGCCGCGTCAGCATGCATCATCGTCCCGTCTTCCGCCTCAAGCCCGAGGACGGCGTCGCCCTTGGAGGAGGTCGTGGTCTTAGAGGAGACGGGCTGCGCCACGAACTCGATTGCGACCGGTCGGACATCCGGGGCGGTCACGCCCCGGGGACGGACTGGAACGACGAGCGGCCTGTCCGCTAGAGGCTTGCCTGCCTCCTCCCGGACTTGGATGACGAGGTACTCCGCCATCGGGTCGGGATGATAGGGCAGCCGGCGCGGCCGGTCGACGGTCCGCGGCCGGAAGACGCTGTCGCCATTGGCCTTCGGCGAGAAGGGCTGCCCGAAGCCGACGCCGTCGTCGAGGGCCCCGGCCGTCCCTGCATCGAAGGTCCAGACCGGGAAGCCGCCGGCCCGGGCGTGATCGAAATCGACGTCCCTCATCCCGTCGCGCGGTCCCATCCAGGACCCGACCCGCTCGTCCTGGAACGCGATGACGGCCTCGACGGCGGAAAGGGCCTGCTTGTGCTCGTCGGCGAACGTGGCCGAGACCCCCGGCGGAACGACGACCCGGACGGAGCGCGCATGGGGCGGATCAACCGCCATGGTCCCGTCGGACTGCCTGCGCGAGCGCAGGATCACCGACGTCCCCGTCTCCCGCAGCCCGTCCCGCACCCCGTCGAGGGGGCGCTCGAGCATCGGCTGGGGCGTCGAGACAAGCGGCGCCTCAATCCGCTCGTGGCGCAGGTGCCGGCGCGGCCCGGCCGTCTCGTTCGGGATCGCGAGGTGAGGCGCCACGTCATCTCCCAGGCCAGGACCGCCGCCACGCACGATGCCGCCAGCCAGCACGGCGCGCATGCGCATGTAATAGCCCGCACCGAGCACCAGCCGCGGAATCTGCCATGCCGCTCCGGCGGTCCATCCGGCTGGCGGCGCGAGCGAATAGGTCTGCGACAGGCGCAGCGGCGCGCAGCCTTCCCTCAGGGCGATCTCGTCCGCCTCGGGATCGATCCCCAGAGGAGCGCCGAGCCAATTGGCCACGGTCTCGTCGACGTAGGCCCGCTGCCCCTTGCCCTCCGGCTGGAGTCGCGCTGGCAGCACGAGGGTCGCGCCGTCATAGGCCGCCCGGTCGGCGGCCAGCGGGATCACCTGCGCGAGCAGGCGGCCGAACTCGGTGTCCCGGATCACCGGCTGGGTCACGTCCGATGGGTCGCCGAACGCAATCGTGCGGCGGCACAAGTCGCGCCACTCGATCACGCCGCCTTGCTGGACGCCGACGTCGAGGCGGTAACCCGCCGTCAGGTCCGTGGCGTCAACGATCTCGACCGCGTCCGGCGCGGTGCGCGAGAGGCTGCGCAGCAAGGCGCCGGTGGCGGCGCGTCGCCGGCCGTGATCAAGCAGCGCGAGCCCCGCCGTGCGCAGCGTCAGCAACTGGCGGCCCTTCGCATCCGGATCGGACAGGGCCGTCCGCCGGTGGTCCAGAGCCTGACTCAGATCGATCGACGTGACGTCGAAACGGTAGTCGGCCTTGCACGCCGTCGTCTCGGACGCGGCGAGCGGCAGGTAGCCGTCCACCAACTCGATGGCGCCGCCGATCAGCGCATTCCGATAATCCTCGGGCTTGGTCGCCTCGAGCGCCGCCTTGATCTCGTCCTGCGTGCACGCGAACACGTCGGGACCGCCTTCGTCCGAGAGGCGGGCCTTGGCGGCAGTCCAGACCCGCCGCTCCGCACCGAGCGCATCGATCACGCCGGCGAGGAACGCGAAGCGCACCCGGTTCGCAATACCCTCCCGCGTCGCGACGGCCTGGGAGGAGAGGACCACCGCCTCGACCTCCTCGATCGGAATCAGCACGTCAACGACGAGATTGAACAGGCGGGCGAGGGACGGCTGCGACTGGATGCCGAGGAGGCGGGCGCGGGCCTGCTCGTCGATCGGGAGTTGCGGGCACCTGCCGGGCTGCTCCGGCGGCGGAGTCCCGTGCACCGTGGCACTGCCGTGGCGGTCGACTGCGTCGTCGACGGCCCTGGAGATCTCGTCAATGCGCCTCGTGGCCGCCCGCTCGATGATGCTCGCCGCGGGGCTCGGATCCCGGGGAGAGGCCTTACCGGCCGCGGCGCTGCGGGCCTGCTCTGCGGCTGCCGCGACGTCCGCGGCGAGCAGCCGCTCCTGCAGCGCCTGCGGCCCGGCCGGCGCGCCTGTCCCTTCGGCACTGGCGTGCCGGACGAGGCTCGGCACCGGGCCGGCCCAGCTTGGCCAGCCTCTGCCCCAGTCGAGGGGCTCGAACGGCTCGTAGGCGAGGTTGACCGGCCGCGGGGCGGCGGCACCCGCCGATCTGGAGGATTTCAGCCGCTCGATCAGGCAGCGGGCGCGCTCCGTCGACAGGACAAGGGCGGCCGCGGCCCGGCCCATCGGGCTCACCGCGACGGTCTCTGCGGCCGTCCCGCCGGGCTGCATGCCCGACACGCCCGACGCGTCGGGCGGCCCGGCGGGCGGGTTGGCGGGCACCTTCAGCTCTTCGAGCAACTTCGTACCGCCCGGTTTGATGACCCGGGCAAGGGCCTCCCACTCCTTCGTCTTGTCCTCCGGCTTGTCCGCCGGGGCGAGGAGCTTGCGCCACAGCATTCCGATCGCCGTGACGTCGGCCGCGCGCCGGGACTTCCAGCTCGCGATGTCCGGTGGGGAGCCACCCGGAAGGGCGCGGCGGTCGTGGTACATGGCCCGGATGGCGGGCACTCGCCGCGCCGCGCCGCCATTCGCGCCGGGAGCAGGATGCTCCCGGTCGACAGGCGCGACTATGACGGCGACCGGGCTCCCGCCAATCTCGGCAAAGTTGCCGATATCGGCGCCGGCGAGGTCGCGCTCGATCAGTTCTGGCCATTGCCGGAGATCGACCGTCCTGCCGATGTTCCGGCGGTCGGGCGCGACGGGCGAAAGGATCAGCGCCGCGCGCAGGAAGCGGTGCCGAGCCCGCCACACGATTCCGGCCGGCACGATCCGGACACCGACGCCGACGGGAATGGGGGGATGATTGGTGTCGTCGGGCATGCCGCCCCTCAGATCGGTTGGCAGGGGGAGAGGCTGGCATCGAAGTAGTCGCGGTAGCCCGTCCAGTCGGCGCGCTGCGACCGCGAGGCGACCTTGAGGCGCGGCGGCCTCGGAGCTCGGCTTGCGGGCTTCTTGCCGGGCGTCATCGCGGCCCACTCGACGCGGACGAAGGGCGGCAGGAGGTCGGAGGGAAGCGAGGCCGTTCCCGTTCCCTGCTGCGAGCCCATCTTGGTGCCCTGGTCGCTGCTGACCCGGACCCTGAACTCGATGTCGTCGATGCCGAGCGAGAACGAGAAGGTATAGGTCGCCTCGCCCTTGACCGGCCCTCCGCGCCCCTGCTGCTTCAGGCGCACGAAGAGCGAGGTCGAGAAGCCGAAGCAGGCGATGGAGGCGGAGCCCCGGGCCATGAACGTGCCGCCGAGTTCGGAATCCTCCGCGGTCGCGCCGATTCTGACGTAGAGCCCGAGCGTCACCTGCCCGTTGCCGCTCAAGGGGCCGAAGCCGAAGGCGAACACGCCGCCATAGTCGAACGAGCACTCGAACGACCTGAAGCCCGACTGCGTGTCCGTGACGAAGCTGAGATAGCCGCCGCCGCCGAAGATCGTCGAGGAGATCAGGAACGGCGCCTCCGGCCGGCCGATCGAGACCCGGAAGCGGGCCGGGCTGTTCTGGAACGGCAGCTCCGCGCCAGCGAACAGGACCACGTTCGAGAAGCTCAGGGTGCCGACGCCGAAGCTGCCGAGATTGACCCCGTAGGCCGCCTCGATCCCGGGCTCCTCCGCCAGGAGCCCGACCTTGAGCCCGCCCCCGCGCGGCGAGAGATAGGCCTGGAGGTCGTCCAGGAACTTCGCGTCCTTGCCGATCTCCGTCCGTCCGAACCGCACGTCGAAATCCGGTGACCGCCCCGTGCCCGCCGTGAAGGTGAGCCCACGGAAGCCGATAGTCACCGCCTCGAAGATCCCGGGGATCAGGTTGATCTTGAACGGGCCGACCGAACCGGTGACCGTGACTTTCGCCGGTGTGGCCGCGTCGAGCAGGTCAACCTCGGCCAGGGTCTGGATCGCGAGCCTCGAGTCGCCCTCGGGCTTGAGGAAGGGGTTGCCGCCTTTCGGGAACTCGTCGAGTTCGCCGCCAAGGTCATAGGACAGCCGGGCGCGGGTGGGGATGAGCTCGCGGATGCGGGATTCGATCTCGTGACGGAATGCCCGCAGGTCGAGAGCGCGCACGAGGGCGACGCGCAGTTGCGACGCGTCGATCCGGCCGAAGCGCTCGACCAACTCGACGAGCGCGGGGGCCGCCCAGATCTGGCCGAGCCCGTCGAGCGCCGCGAAGACCGCGACGGCCTTGCCGTCCTTGGCGGCGTCGCGGGCCTGCTTCACGAGATCCTGCTCCCGCGCGAGACGATCCTGCTTCGCGCCGCCGACCGTATCGTGGACGACGAAGAGGTCGTCCACGCCGAGCTGCGTCTCGAGGCTGCGCAGGAGGGTGTCGACGAGCGGGGTCTCGGCCCGAACCTTCGCGACCGCGGCCGCGATCTCGGTCCGGCGCACCGTCACGGCCGCGTAGAACGCGACGAGGCCGTCGAGCGGCGCCTGAAGGGCCGTGACGATCCCCTTGAGCGCGTCTTGGAGCCGGGCCTCACCCTGCGCCGCCAGACGCGTTAGCAGGTCGAGCGCGGCCTGCTCGATGACGGCGAGGACCGTCCTGCGAAGGCTCTCGATCCGTGCGGCGACGCCGTCGAGGACGGTCTTCGCCGCCTGCGCGGCATCTGCGAGCGCGGCGGGCTGAGCCGTGCGGATCCGGTCGGCGGCGGCGTCTAGCCTGTTGGCGAGATCCTTGAGATCGTCCTGTCCGGTTCTGGCGAGCGGGATCGCCTCGCCGATCTGGCCGGCCGCTGCCTTTAGCTCCCCGGCGACGGCGGGCAACTGCGGCTCCAGAGCGTCCCCCGCCTCCTTCAGGGCGGCCTGGACCCCCGCGAGCGCATCCGGCGCCTTAACTGCCGTCACGGCCGCGACGGTGCGCACGCCTCCGGCCGCCAAGTCCAGCAGCGCCGCGATCGCCTCCCCGGCCTTCCGCTTGGCAGTCTGGTCAGCGGCGGCGAGGAGCATGCTTTCGAGAGCCTCGCGCGCCTGCGCGGCCTGCCGGCCGAACGCCATGACGGCGAGCACGAGAAGCTTCTGTGCGCCTGCGAGGCGACGCATCGCGGCGGGAAGGTCGGCGCCCGAGACGACGCAGCCCGTCTGACCGCCCGCCAGCAGGGCCGAGAGCTCACGACGGACATCGGCTAAGCCGGCGAGCGCGTCCGCGAGCGCGCCTGCTGTAGCGAAGAGTGCGTCCCGGGCACGCTTTATTGCCTCCTGATCCGAACCGGACGCCGCCTGCTCCGCCTCCTGCAGCGTCGTCAACGCAGCGAGGGCGGCGCTGCTGAACGTCGCGCTGGCCGTGACCGTGCAGGTGCCGGACCCAGTCGAGGTCTTCAGGCGCACGATGCAGCCGGCAAGCCTGTCAATGTCGTCCGCGCTCGGGAGGACGGCGTCGGCCGCTCGCGACAGGCCTTGCCGGAGGGCGGCACACGCAGCGCCGATCTCGCCGATCCGCGCGGACTCGTCGAGCTTGGCGAGGAGCGTCGCCACGGGAGGCAGGAAAGCTCCTAATTCCCGAAGGAAGGCGGCGGGATCCTTGAGGAGGGCGTCCCCCGAGAGCATCCGCGCCAACTCTTCGATGCGTGCGGGCGCGGCGCTCAGGGTCCCGGCCCCGAGAGCCTGGAGCAGGGGCGCGACGGCGGGGGTGATGAACCGCTCCTCGAGCCTGCCCCGGAGCGTCTCTAGCTCCTTGTCTAGCGCGCCGCCGGGGTCGAAGCCGCTGAGGGCGTCCTTGATCGGCCCGATGGCCGCGGGCAGCTGCGTGTCGGCCAGCCGTGTGACGAGGCGCTTGAGCGCATCTTTCAGATCGGGATCGTCGTCGAGGTCCTTAGCGGCGGCCTCGAGCTTCGTCGTGATTGACACCGGCAGCGCAGTGAGACGCGCGCCCAGCGTGTCGACCGGCACGGTGCAGGGATTCGCTACGGCGCCGACGCACAGCGCCTCCGCCAAAGCGCCGCGTACGGCCAAGTCCACCTGCACGGACACCTTCGCGCGCAGCGACTCCGCCTCCGCCGGGATCGGCACGGTGACGAGGAAGCGGCGCACCGCGACGCCCGCCTCCGCGACGAGGGGGGCGACGAGACGCCCCAGCAGCAGGCCGGGGAGCGACTTCAGGTCTTTCGTCAGGCCGCGCACCAGGGCCAGGACGGCGTCGAACCGGCTCTTCAGCTCGCGGATGATGCCGAGCTGCTGGTCGGACATTGACGCGAGCGGATCTTGCGCGATCGCGTCGAGGGTCCGGATCAGCCGCTGCCCGGCCGCCTGCGTGGCGGCGAGGTTCGCCATGAACTCCGCGTCGCTCGTGCCCGCGTTCAGGCACTTCTCGAGACTCCCGCGCAGCGCCCCGATCGCCTCGCCGATCTGCGGGAAGGCCTTGCCGAGGCTGGCCGTCGTCGATCCGTCTCCGGCCTGCCGCGCGGCGATCTCGGCCCATTTGGCCTCAACCGCCGTAATTATGTCCTTGAGCGGCTGGATCACCGTGTCGCGCAGGAGCGCACGCGCCTCCCGCGCGCCCTCCCGCAGCGTCCGCGAGCCGTAATCCACCACCTCGCGCAGCTCGGGATGCCGGTTTGCGATCTGGCCGACCGCGACCTTCAGCAGGTCCGCTAGGGACACGAGCCCGAGCAGGCGGGCGTCGTCAGGAAGGATCGCCTTCAACGGATTCCCGGCATCGAACGGGCTCTTGCCGTCGTTGGCGGTGAGGTAGGAGGTAGCGACGGGACGGGCCTCGGGGGCGGTTTCTCCGGGCGGGAGCGGAGCTGCTCTCGGCGGCGCGGCGTTGACGCTGAGAGGCCCGTAGCGCCGCGAGAGCGCGACGATGTTCATGTTGGGATGGGCGACGCCGCCGGCGAGATTGCCCCGGCCCGCGAATTCCAGCTTGTGGACCTCGTCCCGCACGATCAGGAATGCTTCCGGGACGTTCTTCGTCTCACCGCCCGCAATCGGGTTGTCCTCCCCGAAGCCGGCGCGGACATAGAACGGATCGTAAGCGACCGTCCGCCAGATCGGGCCGCTCCCGGACAGCCGCTCGGCCTGGGTGAGGCGGCAGGACGCCGCCGCGACGAGCGGATAGAAGGGCGGCTGGTCCCGCCCGATCATCAGGGGGCTGCGGACGTAGTGGTCGTTCTGCGGCGTGTCCGGATCGCCGGTCCGCGGCGCCGGGCTCTCGCGCCCCTCGGCCTTCACGCTCCACCAAGCGGTCTCGTAGGTGGTGTCGCCGGGAGTGGTTTCGGGGGCCATGCGCACGGGCTGGCCGCGGCGGTCGAGGTAGCGGACCGGCCCGGTCCCGGCCTTGGCCCCGTCCTCCGGCACCCGGTCGTTGTAGTACCTCACCACAGCCCCAACGGTCGCCGGGTCGTTGGCGGCCTGGTTGTCGACGAACAGGAGTGGCAGGCGCAGCGGCACGGCCTCGCCGGCGACCCGCATCTCGAACCAGACCTCGGCGCCGTCGCGGCCAGCGATCCGGGGCCAGAAGCAGAGGCCGGTGGCGCCGGGCCCGGTGAAGGTCAGCCGCCCGCTAGCCAGGACGTCCTCGACCTCGAGCGGCCCGCCGGGGCAGTCCGCGGTCCCTCCTAACTCCGCGGCGGGATCCACGAGGTCCGGCGTCGTGAGCGTGAGGATCTCGAGCTCCTGGCAGGACCAGCGCCGGCTGCGGTTGGGCTGGCCTTCGGCGGGATAGGTCTTGACCGGGTCTGCGACCTTCAGGAACTTGCGCTGGATCAGGACCGCCGTCGGCGCGCCGTCGCCCGCATCGACGATCAGCCTCTCGGTGAGCTTGACGAGGCTCGCGGTGTGGCCAAGCGGGAACAGGAAGCCCTTATAGACCACCTCGACGACGACGTCGCGGCCGAGCACCGTGCGCTGGCGCCAGCGCTCGACCGAGAAGGCATCGAACAGGTTGCCCGCCTTCGTGCGCGCGGCGGCCGGTGGGACGAAGGTCGTGTCGAGGTTGATCGACCCGCCCAGCGCGCTGAGCGACAGCTCCGTTACCGACAGCGGTCGCGGCTGGTAGATCGCAGTCCAGTCCCGCAGGTCCTCTCCTGCGAGCTGCCCGTCCCCGGTGGTGCGCTCGATGTCGCGAAGGCGGAAGCCCGGCGGCGGCTCGATCTGGCTGCCCTTCGTATCGAGGCCCCCCCCGGCCTTCCAGCGCCCGGCGACGGGCAGGCCGTGCACCGAACTCAGGGCCACGACCTCGTGCCGGTCGTAGGCGTCGAGGCCCGTGAGGAAGCGTTGCCCCTCGAGTTCGGCAAGGTCGCTGCGCGTCCCGAGCCCGCGCCGGATCGCCCAAGGCTTCCACGGCCCGCGCGGGGGCGAGCCTGGTCCGTCCGCCGACAGCAGGGCCGCCGGCCGGAAGTCGGGTGACCAGACGGCGCGCACGCCCGCGTCTTCGCCTACGTCGACGAGGCTCGCCGTCCAGAGCGGCCGGACCTCCGCGCCAGCGGCCCCGGCCGGCGCAATTGCGCGCTGGACGGCGGCAGACGGCGTCTTCCAGGTCGCCGTCTGGGCCGGCGACAGGTGCAGGCGGGCGGGAAGCTCGAGGGCGGTCTCGAACGGGCCCGGCTCGTGGCGAGACGCCTCGTAGACCTCGGCGAGCCGCTCGGTCGTGCTCACGCGGCTGACGTCGCGGTTCTCTCGCCCCAGATCCTTGGCGTCGGCGGCACGTGTGGGCCGGTCGGCGCGGGTGAAGCCCTGGAAGGTCAGGATCGCGGCGTCGTCGGCAAGAACCTCGCGCTGCCAGCGCGGCGGCAGGCGGCCGGAGAGGGGCAGCGCCATGAGCCGTTCCGCCCGGCGCACCACCGCCATGTCCATGCTGGCCCAGTTGGTCAGCCCCTCGAGCGAGAACGGGATCGCTCCTCCCGCCCGCTCGCCCTCGTGGTCGTCGGGATTGATGCGGAATACGATCCGGCTCGGGCCCGACAGACGTGCCTCGGCGGGAAGCGGGATCCGCCCCGCGGGGGAGATCGAGTCCCTGACGAACTGCAGCAAGTCCGGACCTAGCAGAACCTTGTTCCGCGTGAGCCACTCGCGACCGCGATAATCGGCTGCGGCTGGATCCGGCTTCTGCGCCGTGTCGCCCGCCACCAGCGCCTCGTAGCGCCGGTGATAGGCGTGACGGAAGGCGACGAAGCCGGCGTCACGACGGTCCTTCTCGCGCAGGATCGCATCCTGGGCGGGCAGGTCCAAGTCCCGATCGGGCTTGCACAGCTCCTCGGGCTTGGAGAGTCCCGCCTCTCTGAGCACTCGCTGGCGCACGTCCCGCGGCAGCGTCACATCCGGCCAGAGCGGCTCGGGCTCAACCGGGGGCCTGACGAGATCGCGCCAGATCGCCTCGGCGAGCCGCCGCGCATCCGGATCGAGGAAGGCGGGCCCGGCATAGAGCCGTTGTTCCTTGGGCAGTGTCCGGGCGGCGGCCTCCTCGGCGAACCGCTCGATCAGCGTCTTGACGGCTGCCCGCTCGCCGGAGACGTCATTGAGGGCCTGAAGGGCCTTACGAGCCTCGATGCGCTGGGAGGCCAGCGTCCCGTCCACCGGGAGGCCGCGCCACCGCTTCGGCCGGCCAAGGAGCGCCAAGTGAGCTGCGAACGCTTCCGCGTCCTTGGCCGGCACGAGTTCCGGCAACGTGACAGGCTCGGGGAGTTGGCGGAAGATCGCCTGCTCCAAGACGTGCTGCGGTGGGAACTCCACGGCGAGCAGCGGCCGCCCATCCCGGGACGGGATCGGTCGCTCGCCGGCATCGGGCTGCGCCGCCCGGGCCGGCGAGCGACCGCCGCGTGGGGCGAGGCGCGCCTGCGGCCCGCCGGCGCCGCGCCAGGGCAGAGTCAGCACGAGGTCGGCGAACCGGAACTTGAGCGCGAGCAGGTCGTCGGGCCGGATGACCGTGAGGCGGGCGCGGTCGAGGGCGAGCTCGCCGTGGCTCGGGACCGGACCCGGCAGGCCGAGAGGTACGACCGCGTCCGCCGAGCCCGGATGCGGCGTTTCGACGAGCGGGATGTGGAAGAACGCTTCCGCGGCGTCGAAGTCGAGCCGGGAGGTGTGCCGCTGCCGGCGAGGGCTGCCGGGGTCGGCCTCGTCGTGCCGCTCGGGCAGCGGGATCGCCGCATGGGTCAGGGCGAGGCGCGCCGAGAAGCGCCGCAGCGTGCGGTCGCCCCCCGTATCGGCGGTGACGATCTCGATCGGCTCGACCCGGCCTGGGGAGCCCGGCCGCGGGCTGAGCGGCGGCAGGGCCGCGACGTCGTAGACGCCAAGGCTCGTCGCGACCCGGTGGTCCTCCGCAACGGGGGCGAAGCGGAGCCGGGTTCTGACCGGCCGGCCCGGCTCGCCCTGGCGCACGATCTCCATGTCAGCGACCTCGAAGGCCGCGTCCGTGCGCTCGGTCCCGGCCTCACGGGTGACCACCGCCACCGTCCCGATCCGGCCCTTCCGGTTCGCCTGGAGGATGCAGCCGGCGACGGTCCTCTCCGGATCGCCCCAGTGGCGCAGCCTCGCCTGCAACTCTGCCGCGAGACGCGGTGGAACGGCGTCGTCGAAGCGCACGCGCACCGCTACCGAGTTGCCGGCGCCGTCGCGGCTGCCGGCGACAAAGCCCAGGACCGGGGCGCGCCCCTGCGGGCGCTCCAGGATCGGAAACGCATCCTCGGCCTTGATGCCGCCGACGGTCCCGTAGAGGCCGAGCGTGGTGCCCCTTCCGGCCCCCGGCGGCGCTTCCGCGTCGAAGAGAAGCGTGTCCCTCATGGCACCGGTGGCCCTGTCCTCGCCCTCTCGGAACAGGCGCCGCACGTCGAGCCGACGGAAGGTCAGGAAGACGTGCAGGATATAAAACTCGCCCGTCGCCCGGTCTTTCGGTTCCAGGCGCCAGGTGAAGTCCCTGTTGAGTTGCAGGCGGAGCGACCCCCTTCCCTCGATGCGCGGTCCGAACAGGCCTTTGAGCACGGGGCCGGCGCGGCGCTCGGGGATCTCGGCCAGAAGTCCCGTCAGAGCGGGCGCGTTGGGGTCGTGGGCGAGAAAGGTATTGAGGAGCATCCTCCCGAACGTCAGGTCATCGCGCCCATCCCACCACCCCGTCGATGAAAGGCGGATTGTCCAGGGCGCCTGCGGCGTCGGGCGCTCGATGACAAACGTCATCGTGAACGTCCGTCCCCTCGGGTCGGGCAGCGAAGCGCTGGTGACGGTGAGGGTCCACCGGCCCGGGACGTAGCGGAGTTCCTGGATGTCGCCGCCGTTGCGCGGGACCCTGATCCCGGCTTCCTCGGCCTTGCCGGTCAGCTCGATCCGCGGGATGCTCGCGCGGTCGATCGAGAAGGCCGCGCTGTCACCGAAGTCGCGGGTCCGCCAGGTCAGGTGAACTCGCTCGTTAGCATCGAGTAGAGCCACGGCGTCGCGGCGCTCGGCATCCAGATAGGCGAGTCGGTAATCTGGGGAGGCCTCCTCCTGCGCCGCTCCGATCGCGCTCGTGGCGACCAAGGAGGCCGCGCCGCCGAGGACTGTGCGCCTCGTGACGCGCGCAGTTGTTGATCGAGCGCACCCAGGCTTCGGCCTTGTCTTGCCTCCTCCGTCTGCCGTCATCGCCGCCCCCACCACCTCTTGGACGACGACTCAGCCGAGGAATCCAAGATGATTAAACTCAAGATTACAAATCATTCTCCGCTTGGCTACGGAATTTTTGGGTGATGCAGCCAAGAGAGGATGCAACGAGCAGCCGGACCGTCGGGGGTGGGCGTAACGCGAACATCTGCTACAATTGGATGTTGCGACAGATCGAAACGATCACGCACGGACAAAATATGTCATTAATTAAAATCAATACTCGTTAAGGCATTATCTGCAAGTCACCCCGAAATGGCGGAACAGCGACATCAAATAGGGGTTGGGGATTCTATCCGAGCATAGGCCCTGATTTTTTGAGCGAGGAGAGCTTAGGATCGAACGCCGGATGGAGCGAGGCGGCTGGCGAAGATAGCCGTGGCCGCTGTCGCTCGACGATGATCAAGGCCGTAGATGTTGTTGCGGCGCTGGCCGGGCCCTGGTCGAATGGCCAGATTGAGGAGCGAATCACCCGCCTCAAACTCGTAAAGCGACAGGTGTGCGGTCGAGCCGAACTTGATCTGCTTGAAGCACGGCTGAATCACGCTGGGTAAGGCCGACGGCACCGAGAGTGCGACAGGCCCAAGAGTGCAAGCAGAAGCACGCGTATTCGCGCATCAGTTATCCGCCACGTCTCAAGCCGAAGACGCAAAGGAGGCGAATCTCTAAAGCTACCTATCGAGAGGCACAATCGTACCCTGTCGCAACGCCTCGCCGAATGTCTTCGTCTCGTGTTCATAGGCAGCAAACACTGCCTCCGTCCAAAGGCGCATTCCCTTCATCTTCAAGGGAATGCGTTGTGCTTTGCTGTAATGGAGGCGGGTGACCGCCATCATGCGATCCGCCATCTTCGCGTCCGTCTTGCGGTCGTCGGCGTGCGCCAGGATTGCCGAGCCCGCACCGCCCATCTCCTCCTCGTCGAGGAAGGTCGCGAGCGACCGCCGGACATCGTGGGGAGTCCATTCTTCGATCCCGTACTTTGCGAAGAGGCTGTCGGACGTCGTCCGCGAAAACCCGCTTCGCGGCGTCGGCCGACGGCCCGTCCGGCGCTGGGTCTCGGCTTTGGGCCTGCGCTTGTAGCGGACACCGCGAAGTCGTCGCAGCAGTCCTTCCACTCCCGCGCTGCTGACATGTCCGACGCCCTGGCCGCTCGGAAAAAGCCACCGGCTCTTTCCGCCTTCGGCATAGGACCGGTACGCCTCAAGGATCGCGATCCCCTTCTCCGGGACCGGAAGAGCGTGCGGCCGCCGGCTTCCGAGCACGCTTTTCATCTCGTCGGCGGTCCAGTTCAGCGTCCGCCAATCAGGATCCGGTTCGGCAAGATCGAAGATGCGGTTGGCTGGAGTTCCAACGAGTTGCGCGATCCTCTGGGCGGTCAGCACGATGGCCCACAGCGCTCCAACTGTGCCGGCGGCGACCTGGCGGCGACCGGGCGGCGTAGTGTCCCGTAGATGCTCGACCAGCACCAACGTGCGCGCGAGGTCGGAGACGGTCGGCGATCTCTCCACCGATCCCGTCTTATGCCGGAACTTCCAGCGCGACCACCACGCGACCTCGTCACCCTTGAAGCCACAGTAACCCGACCGTTCGCAGAGCGCCCATTCCATCATCGCCTTCGTCTGGCAGACCGTCCGCCAGATCATCGACTTCGGCATTCCAGCGCTCTTCATGCGCGCCTCCGCGGCGGTAAAGTCAGCGAGGCAGAGCTTCGGCACCTCTACCGCTTCCAGTGCCTCAAAGGCGGGGTTGTGCAGTATCGCCGCGTACTGGGACACCCAGCGGGGGGACATGTCCGCGGTTCTCTCCTCGATGAATGCCTTGCGCAGGTAGTGGAAGGTCCAGACGTCTCCGGTCATGGGCACCTCGGGACCGTTGAAGGTCCCCTCTTCGTCGATCCACGCCTTATTGTTCGCGTAGTAAAACGCCTCGCCTCCGCGGGCGTCGAGGACGCCCCTCATCACCTTGATGTACGTACGGCCGTCCGACTTCAGCCGGTCGACCTGGGCGGCGCCACGGCATAGTTCGCGGGCAATGGAGAGGGAGGTGTCCTGGACACTCCCAAGGCGGAACGTCCTGAGTCGGCCGCGAAGGAACCAAGTCGCCGACTTGGGTCGCAGGCGCAGCACGAGCCCAGGTTCGCTCGCGTCCCTCCACTCGATCATCGTTCCTTTAAGACGGCCGCCATCGACGTATCGCTTGGCCTGCACCACGATGTCGTTGGTCATCACCACGGTCACGCTCTCGAGAGGCATTACGACCTTCGTTCCGTCGCCCGCTGCCGGAAGCCGGACAGGGGGGCAGGGCTGGAACCGTACCTTCGTTTCGCCCTCGCTCATCGGTGCCTCCGTACAACGGGCCCCGTACAACAGAATGCTACGGGATACGCCCCCTCATACAATCGCTAAACACATGAAGATCAACGACTTGAAGCCGATAAACTTGTCTCGATTTAATTCGCCTAAACTCCGGATCTCGATCGACTCTGCTTCCCAAGCTGAATGTCGTCGGTTCGATCCCGATCGCCCGCTCCACCAAATCCCCGATCAAAGCAATGCGTCGGCCAGTTCTTCGAGGACGCTGCCCGGCACCCGGTCGTGCCTTGCACGACCTCTGTACCATCCCTCAGCGCAGCGCTCTGTCGCTCCCGGTCGTCAAGGCGTCGGCTGGAGCACCGCCTCTTTCCTGAAGACGCAGACTGAAGGTGGAACGGCGCATCAACGGTCTCAGCGTGATCGATGCGCTGGCTGACGCGATGTGCCTGGGCGGCATCCCCGAGCACATCGGCGGCGACGATGGTCCTGAGACGATCTCGAAGGCGCTGCGCAAGTGGGCGCCAAGACGGGGCCGCAGATCCAGGACATCGCGCCGGGCGCGCCGCGGGAGAACAGGTCTTGCGAGAGCTTCGTCGGCAAGCTGCGCAACGAGTGCCTGCGACAGGAGATCGTCTGCTCGCCGAAGGCGGCACAGGCCGTGGTCGCTCTTTGGCACAACACCTGCAGCCGTGCCCGGATGTTCGGAGCATCTCCCCCATGGTGTTGATGGCGTCTTCCCCGCCGGATTCCGCGTCCGAGATCGAAGGTCGGGTGGCCCTTAGGCCCGAGGAACGGGTTCCCCCCGCGGCCCTCGGTCTGCTCGGGCTGCAGCACGTGCTCGTGATGTATGCGGGCGCCGTGGCGATCCCGCTCATCATCGGCCGGGCGCTCAACTTGCCGCCCGAGCAGGTGGCCATGCTGGTCAGCGCCGACCTGTTCGCCTGCGGGATCGTCACGCTGATCCAGAGCTGGGGCCTGCCCGGCATCGGCATCCGCATGCCGGTGATGATGGGCGTCACCTTCGCGGCCGTCGGCCCGATGCTCTCCATGGGCACGAACCCGGCGATCGGCCTCACCGGCATCTATGGCGCCGTCATCGCCTCCGGCCTGTTCGGCCTCGTCGCCGCACCGGTGATCGGACGCCTCCTGCCGCTGTTCCCGCCGGTCGTGACCGGCACCATCATTCTGGTCATCGGCATCTCGCTGATGCGGGTCGGGGTGAACTGGGCCGCCGGCGGCCTTGGCAACCCGAACTACGGCGCCCCCGTCTATCTCGGCATCGCGGCCTTCGTGCTCTGCGCGATCCTCGCCATCACCCGCTACGCCACGGGCTTCGTCGCCTCGGCCTCGGTGCTGATCGGGATCGCGCTCGGCATGGTGCTGGCCGGCTTTGCCGGGCTGGTGGAACTCGACCGTGTCGCCGCGGCGCCCTGGTTCGACATGGTGCGCCCCTTCGCCTTCGGCTGGCCGAGCTTCGATCCGGTCTCGATCGTCACCCTGTGCCTAGTGATGATCGTCGTGATGATCGAATCGACCGGGATGTTCCTGGCCCTGTCGCAGATCACCGCCGACCCGGTCGACGAGCGGCGGCTGACGCGCGGCCTGCGCGCGGACGGGCTCGGCACCGTCATCGGCGGCATCTTCAATACCTTCCCCTACACCTCGTTCTCGCAGAATATCGGGCTCGTCGGCGTCACCGGCATCCGCTCGCGCTGGGTCACGGTGGCCGCGGGCATCATCATGCTCGGCCTCGGACTGGTCCCGAAGCTCGCAGCCCTGGTCGAGGCCGTGCCGCCATGCGTGCTCGGCGGAGCCGGCCTCGTGATGTTCGGCATGGTCGGCGCGACCGGCACGCGCATCCTCGGCGGCGTCGATTTCGCGCGCAACCGCAACAACCTGTTCGTTGTCGCCGTCTCGGTCGGTTTCGGCATGATCCCGCTCGTCGCGCCGAACTTCTTCAAGCAGATGCCGCACGCGCTGCATCCGCTTCTGGAATCGGGCATCCTGCTCGCTGCGATCTCGGCGGTGGGGCTGAACCTGTTCTTCAACGGATTCGGCGGCAGGGCGGAATCCCGTGAGGCGGCGATCCGTCAGGCCGAGGTCGCGCAAGCCCACTGACGTCACCGCGGGCCCGTCGCAATCGATCAGGCCCCCGGCCGCCGGGTCAGAGGGCGCTCGCGTCCCCATCGGTCGCGTCGTCGATGACGCTGACATGGGCCGCCACCACCTTCCATCCATCGGGAAAGCGCAGCCAGGTCTGGCTCTGGCGTCCGACGCGGCCGGGGGCCGCCTCGCGCCGGAACAGCGTCATCGCCACGGCGCAGTCGCGGCCGAAGGTGGTGATGACGGTGCCAGAGAGGTCGCGGGCGAGGCCCTGCGAGGGCCGCGCCCGGCGGAAGGCGCGGATCGCGTCCATGCCGTAGAGGTTCTCCGCCGCGCCGTAGCGGATCGTGCGGGGATCGTCGTGGAACAGCCGTTCGAGCGTCGCGACGTCGTTGCTCACGAGCGCCGCCTCGTAGAGCGCGAAGACCCCCTCGACCTCGGCCTTCACCGCGGGATCGTCGATGATCATCGCGTGTCCTCCACGGCCGCGACCGGCGCCCGGACCGCGCCCTCGCGTTCGAGGTGATGCGCCACCCGCAGGCAAAGCGCCTCGTTCCAGGGCGCGGCGATGACCTGCACACCGAGCGGCAGGCCGCCGTCGAGCCAGACCGGCACCGCGGCCACGGGCAGGCCGATGAACGAGATCGGCTGCGTGAACACGCCGATATTGGGCCGCACCGGCATTTCGACGCCGTCGAGGACGAAGGTCGTCTGGCCGGAGCGCGGTGCCCGGACCGGCGTGCTCGGCGCGAGGATCACATCGACCTCGCGGAACAGCGCCAGCACGGCGTCGCGATACCAGCGGCGGAACAGCTGCGCCCGCTCGACGAAGGGGGCGGGCAGCATCGCCCCGGCGATGAGCCGGTCGCGCACCGCCGGATCGAAGTCGCCGGCCCGGCCGCGCAGCCGGTCGAGATGCAGCGCGGCGCCCTCGGCCGCGGTGATCAGGTACGCCGCCGCCCGTGCGCGGGCCGCCTCCGGGATCGCAATGCTGCGGCGCGCGCCCAGCGCGCGGGCGACGTGCGCGACGGCGGCGAAGGCGTCCGGGTCGCCCCCTCGCGCGAAGTAGCCTCCGGCCACCGCGATGCGCAGATCGGCGACGCCCCGGTCGAGGTCCGGCGCCGCGGGCTCGGCCGGGCGGGGCGCCATGGCGGGGTCCTCGGGGTCGGGGCCCTGCATCGCGTCGTAGGCGAGGGCGAGATCGCGGCTCGAGCGCGCCATCGGGCCGAGATGATCGAGGCTGCCGACGAAGGGGAAGCTCCCGGCCCGGCTCAACCGCCCGTAGGTGGGCTTGAGCCCGAAGCAGCCGCAGAAGGCGGAGGGCACGCGGATCGAGCCGTTGGTGTCCGAGGCCAGTGCGACCGGCACCAGGCCGGCGGCCACCGCCGCGCCCGATCCGCCGGACGAGCCGCCGGACATGTGGCCGAGGGCGTGCGGATTGCGGGTGTTGCCGTCGTGGATGTTCTCGCCGGTGAAGTCGTAGGCGTACTCGCCCATGCCGAGCGTCCCGACCAGGATGGCGCCCGCCGCCTCCAACCGCCGGACCAGGGCGGCGTCTCGGGAGGCCGGCGCCCGCTCGCGATTGATCCGCGAGCCCGCCCGCGTCGGAAGCCCGGCGACGTCGAACAGGTTCTTGACCGCAAACGGCACTCCGGCCAGGGGGCCGAGCCTGTCGCCCCGAGCCTGCGCGGCGTCGAGGTCCGCGGCGCGGGCGGTGGCGCGCTCGGCCAAGCGCTCGGTGAAGCTGTTCACCGCCGGATCGATGCGGGCGATGCGATCCAGCGCGGCGGCGACCACGTCGCGGGCGCTGACCGTCCCCGCCGATACGGCCCCGGCAATGTCGGCGGCCGGGGCGCGGCTCCAATCCGTCGTCGCGCTCACGCCGTGTAGACCGGCGCCGCCTCGGCGGTGTCGGGCAGCGGGAACCCACCGACGAGCGCTGCCGCCGCGTGGAGCACCCGCAGGTTGGCGACGACCGACCCGGTCCAGGCCGGATCAAGGGTGAGGCCCAGCAGGGCTGCCGCCGCGGCGGCGTAGGTGTCGAGATCGGGCGTCGGCGTCTCCGCAGCGTGATCGGTCATCGGCATCCTCGGGGATCGGGCGCTTCGCGGCCGGTCCGGTGCAATGGCCGCGCCACTCCGGCGGGGCCCGCCCACGGCGCGTTCCGCCGTTCAGGAGCGGCTCACGCTTGGCCGAGGGCGGCGGTCACCGCGGTGGAGCGCGAGACCCAGCCGAAGATGCCGCCCTGGGCCTTGATCATGGCGAGGCCCGCCTCGTGAAAGGCCGGAATGTACGAGCCGCAGGCATCGGCGACGACGACGCAGCGATAGCCGCGGTCGTTGGCCTCGCGCACGGTGGTGTGCACGCAGACTTCCGTCGTCACGCCGCAGACGATCAGGGTCTCGATGCCGCGTGCCTCCAGCAGGGCCGCGAGCCCGGTCGCGTAGAAGGCACCCTTGCCCGGCTTGTCGATCACCGGCTCGCCGCCGAGGGGGGCCAGTTCGGGGACGATGTCGTGGCCGGGCTCGCCGCGGATCAGAATGCGGCCCATCGGGCCCGGCTCGCCGTCGGCGCGCCGCGCTCCAGCTTGGCCGGCGGGGCGTCCGAGAGATCGGGCGCGTGTCCCTCGCGGGTGTGGATGACGAGGAGGCCGGCCGCGCGCGCGGCGGTCAGGACGGCGCGGGCGGGCGGCACCGCGGCGGCGAGCAGCGAGACGTCGTTGCCCAGGCTCTCGCCGAAGCCGCCGGGTTCGAGGAAGTCGCGCTGCATGTCGATGACGACGAGGGCCGTCCGGGCCGGATCGAACGGCAGGGGTGCGGGTTCGGCGTCGAGAAGGGGCTGCGGGGCGGGCATGGGCTACCTCGGAGCGATCGCGCGGGGCCGGAGGCCGGAGCGCGTCCGGGCCGCCGCGATGATGGCGCTCGGCTCCCGAAAAATCGTGCCCGATCATCGTCTCCGATGCACGAAGTGTCGTCAGGCTGGCGCCGGGC
Organism: Methylorubrum sp. Q1; assembly: GCF_004683995.1. Taxonomy (NCBI): domain Bacteria; kingdom Pseudomonadati; phylum Pseudomonadota; class Alphaproteobacteria; order Hyphomicrobiales; family Methylobacteriaceae; genus Methylorubrum; species Methylorubrum sp. Q1. The sequence continues at coordinate 22,317 of NZ_SRHQ01000007.1, forward strand.
TGTGCATCCGGCGGCGGCATACCGTCGGCTCCCGTCGCATCGCGCGAATGGCCGTGCTCGCAAACGGCTTCCACTCCGCGGTCCTGCCGGCATCATGTCCATGACATGCGCAGCATGAGCGGATGGTGGGCGGCCTGGAAAAGGTTCCATGGGGGGCCCGTCGCGATGAAGGCTCGTCCGCCAACGCCTGCCGGCTGTAAAAAGGAGTCCTGATCCCGGCCATGCACTGGCGACCCAGCCGGGCAAGTCCGAGAATGTGTTGCGGATTTGTGACTTGTGCTGCCGCGCCGGCGCCGAGGGCCGCGGCCTGCATTGTGTTGGCACCCCCGTTGCTGCCGCCCGATCCACGGAAGGTCCGGGAGAACGAAGAATGTCGGTTCGAGGGCTTGCAGCGGTTGCGCTGTCGCTATTCACGGTCGGTACGGCGGTTGCGGCCGATCTCGGGGAGAAGCGGGCGCCCGAGGCGGTGGCCGCGAAGGAAGTGCCGTTCTTCCTCTTCGCGGACACGCAGGTCAGCTACCGCTACCAATTCCCGACCGTCACGCCCGGCATCCAGATCCAGCGCCCCGACGGCAGCTTCCGCTCGCGCGAGGCGCCCAAGCACATCCTCAACATCTCGCACGCGGATGCCTGGGCCTACGGCACGAACTTCTTCACCCTCGACATCCTGAAGTCCGGTTCGCAATTCCCCGCCGGCACGACCAACGCGCCCGGCGGCATTCCGACCTTCGCCGATTACGGCAACACCGAAGCCTACGGCCTCTACCGCGGCACGCTCAGCCTGAACGCCCTGACCAACACCAAGGCCTTCATGGTCCCGGGCATCGTCAAGGAGGTGTCGCTCTCCTTCGGCTTCGACGCCAACTCGCAGAACGACGCCTTCGGCTCGAAGAAGCGCGACGTCGTCGGCGGCCTGAACTTCGCCTTCGACGTGCCGGCCGGCTTCCTGAACCTGTCGGTCCACGCCTACAAGGAATGGAACCGCAACGGCTTCAACACGCAGCCCGACCGCGACCAGAGCTTCAACACGGTCCCCGAATTCGAGATCGTCTACAGCCTGCCGCTGACCTTCACCGGCCTGCCGCTGACGCTGGCCGGCTTCAACAACATCGTCCTGCCCAAGGGCCGCGGCATCAGCAACAACCCCGCCGCCTTCGCCTTCAACCCGCCGCGCGGGCTGGAATTCCTGTCGCGCACCAACCTCGTGCTCGATCTCGGCAAGCTCGTCTACGATCAGCCCAACAAGGTCGATGTCTTCATCGGCTTCCAGTACTGGCTGAACAAGTTCGGCAATCAGGAGAGGGCGACTTTCAAGGGCACCGAGGAGAAGAGCTTCCTCGCCGGCGTCGCCTTCCACATCTTCTGATCCCCGACAGGAACACGAGGCCGGATGATGGAACCGAGTGCCCGCCCCCGCCGTCTCTGGCTTCGCGATCCGTTGGCAATCCTCGCGGACGGGGCCGGCGGCGGGCTCGTAGTGGAGGGCACCCGCATCGCCGAAGTGGTGGCCGCGGGCGCCCGGCCCGCCCACCCGGTCGATGAGACGTTCGACGCCTCGCGCCACGTCGTCATCCCCGGCCTCGTCAACACGCATCACCACTTCTTCCAGACGCTCACCCGCGCGCACCCGATCGCGATCAACAAGCCGCTCTTTCCCTGGCTTCAGGCGCTCTACGGGATCTGGCCGAGGCTGACGCCGGACGCCTTCCGGCTGGCGACGCGGCTCGCCTATACGGAACTGCTGCTGTCGGGCTGCACCACGGCGGGCGACCACCATTACCTGTTCCCGCGAGGGCTTGAGGCGGCCGTCGACATCCAGGTCGAGGAAGCGCGCAGCCTCGGCATCCGCGCCTTCGTCACCCGCGGCTCGATGAGCCTGTCGGAGAAGGACGGCGGCCTGCCGCCCGAGACGCTGGTGCAGGACGACGACACCGTCCTGGCCGACAGCGAGCGGGTGCTCGGCCTGTTCCACGATCCCGCGCCCGGCGCGATGGTGCAGATCGGGCTCGCCCCCTGCTCGCCCTTCAACGTCACGAAGCGGCTGATGCGTGAGAGCGCGGCCCTGGCCGAGCGCCACGATTGCCGCCTGCACACCCATCTCGGCGAGACGCTCGACGAGAACGCCTTCTGCCTGGAGGCGTTCGGACAGCGCCCGGTCGACTATCTCGAAGAGGTCGGCTGGATGGGGCCGCGGGCCTGGCTCGCCCATGGCATCCACTTCAACGACGAGGAAGTGAGGCGCCTCGGCGCGGCGGGCGTCGGCGTGTGCCATTGCCCGACCTCGAACATGGTCCTCGCCTCGGGCCAGTGCCGGACCTGCGAGCTGGAGGCGGCGGGTTCCCCGGTCGGCCTCGGCGTCGATGGCTCGGCCTCGAGCGACAGCTCGAACCTGATGGAGGGCGTGCGCCACGCCCTGATGATCAACCGCCTGACCTACGGCGCCGAGGCGGTGACCCATCTCGACGCCCTGCGCTGGGCGACGAAGGGCTCCGCCGCCTGCCTCGGTCGCAGTGACATCGGCCGGATCGAGCCCGGCCGCGAGGCGGATCTGGCCTTGTTCACCCTCGACGAACTCCGCTTCTCCGGCGCCCACGATCCGCTCGCGGCTTTGGTGCTCTGCGGCGCCCACCGGGCGGACCGGGTGATGGTGGCGGGGCGCTGGCGGGTGATCGACGGGCAGCCCCTCGGTATCGAGACGGGGCGCCTGCGCGAGGAGCACGGCCGGCTGGCACGCACCCTGTTCGGAACGGCGTGATGGCGGCCGCATCCGCCGTGCCGGGCCTGCGGGAAGGCCCGACCCCGCTCTTCGGGGCCTACGGCATCGTCAAGCGCTTCGGCGCCTTCACCGCCAATGACGGCATCGATCTGGAGATCCGCGCCGGGGAGATCCACGCCCTGCTCGGCGAGAACGGCGCCGGCAAATCGACCCTGATGAAGATCCTCTACGGCCTCCTGGAGCCGACGGAAGGCGTCGTCACGCATCAGGGCGACATCGTGCGGCTGGCGAACCCCGAGGCCGCGCGGGCGCTCGGCATCGGCATGGTCTTCCAGCACTTCTCGTTGTGCGAGAACCTGACGGTCGCCGAGAACATCGCCCTCGTCATGCCCGCCGGGCTGACGGGCCGGGCGCTGGCGGAGCGGATCGCCCGGCTGGGCAAGGATTACGGCCTGCATCTCGATCCCGCGCGGCCGGTCTGGTCGCTCTCGGCGGGCGAGCGCCAGCGCATCGAGATCGTGCGCTGCCTGCTCCAGAACCCGAAGCTCGTGATCCTCGACGAGCCGACCTCGGTGCTGACGCCGGGCGAGGCGGAGGTGCTGTTCTCGGTGCTGGAACGCCTGCGCGACGAGGGCCGCGCCGTGCTCTACATCTCCCACCGGCTCGACGAGGTGCGCCGCCTCTGCACCCGGGCGACGATCCTGCGGGGTGGCCGGGTCGTCGGCGCCTGCAATCCGCAGGCGCAGACCGCCCGCTCGCTCGCCGCGATGATGGTCGGCACGGGGGTGAGCGAGGTGCGGCCGAAGGCGGCCCGTGCGGGCCGCGCCGAGCGCCTCGTGCTGGAGCGTCTGTCGCTGCCCGCGCCCGGCCTGCACGGGACGCCGCTGCGGGACATCGCGCTCTGCGTCGCGGGCGGGGAAATCCTCGGCATCGCCGGCATCGCCGGCAACGGGCAGGCGGAGCTGTTCGACGTCCTGTCCGGCGAGAGCCGGGCCCCGGCGGCCGGGGCCGTGCGCCTCGACGGCCGGGCGGCGGGCCAGCTCGGCGTCAATGCCCGGCGCCGGCTCGGAGCCGCGTTCGTGCCCGAGGAGCGCAACGGCCACGCCGCCGTCCCGTCCATGACCCTGTCGGAGAACGCGCTGCTCTCCCGCCACGCCACAGCGCCACTCACTTGGCTGGGCCTGCTGCGGCTTGGCGCAGCGCGGGCGCTCGCCCGGCGGGTGATCGACGCCTTCGACGTGCGCGGCGCCGGCCCGGACCCGGCGGCCGGCACGCTCTCGGGCGGCAACCTGCAGAAATTCGTGGTGGGGCGCGAGATCCTGGCCGAGCCGGGCATCCTCGTCATCAACCAGCCGACCTGGGGCGTCGATGCCGCCGCCGCCGCCCATATCCGGCAGGCCGTGCTCGATCTCGCCGGCCGCGGTGCCGCGGTGATCGTGATCAGCCAGGATCTCGACGAGCTGTTCGAGATCGCGGACTCGATCGCCGTCCTGCATGCCGGCGCGCTCTCGCGGCCCGTCCCGACCGCTGCGACCAGCCGCGCGGCCCTGGGGCTCCTGATGGGCGGGGCCGGCGAGCCGGAGCCGCAGTCCGGCGAACCGCAATCCGACGAACCTTCGGCACCTGCGATCCGAACCGCCGCGCCGGTGCATTGAGCCCCTGCCGGACCCGATCCCCCTAGGTGCGAGAGCCGAGCCAGGAATGAACGGGATGCGCGATGCGCCTTGATCTCCTCCCCCGCGCGCGCCGGTCGCCCTGGCTCGACCTGCTCGCGCCCGCGCTCGCCTTCCTCGCCGCGGTTCTGATCGGCGGGATCGCGGTGGCGGCCCTCGGCGTCCCGCCGGAACAGGCCTTCCTCACCTATTTCGTCGCGCCCTTGAGCGAGGTCTGGTCGCTGCAGGAGGTCGCGCTGAAGGCCGCGCCGCTCGCCCTGATCGCGACCGGTCTCGCCTTTTGCTACCGCGCCAACCTGTGGAACATCGGGGCGGAGGGCCAGTACGTGGCCGGGGGCCTCGCGGGCGGCTGGGTCGCGGTCGCCGCGCACGGCTTCCAGGGGCCCACCTTCTGGATCCTGCCCGCGATGCTGCTCGCCGGCACGCTCGCCGGCATCGCCTATGCGATGATCCCGGCGCTGCTGCGGGTCAGGCTCGGCGTCTCGGAGATCCTGACCAGCCTGATGCTCGTCTACGTCGCGCAATTGCTGCTCGATTACATGGTGCGCGGGCCCCTGCGCGATCCGCAGGGCTACAACTTCCCGCAAAGCGTCGGCTTCGAGGACGCCGCCCGGCTGCCCCTGCTGATGGAGGGCGAGTCGCTCCATGCGGGCGTGCTGATCGGCCTTCTGGGAATCGTGCTGGCGGCCCTCGTCCTGGCGCGCACCCTGTTCGGCTTCGAGGTGCGCGCCGTCGGCGCGAGCCCGCGGGCGGCGCGCTTTGCCGGCTTCTCGGACGCGCGCCTGACGCTCTCGGTCTTCGCGATCTCCGGCGGCGCGGCGGGTCTTGCCGGCATCTGCGAGGTGGCCGGGCGGATCGGCCAGCTCCAGCCCGAGATCTCCCCCGGTTACGGTTTCACCGCGATCATCGTCGCCTTCCTGGGGCGCCTCAGCCCGCCGGGCATCCTGCTTGCAGCGCTCGTCATCGCCCTGACGACGATCGGCGGGGAGGGGGCGCAGATCGACCTGAAGCTGCCGCTCGACCTGACCCGCGCCTTCCAAGGGCTGCTGCTCTGCCTCGTGCTCGGGGCCGATGTGCTCACGCGCTACCACGTTCGGATCGTGCCGGGCGGCACGAGCACGCGGGTGACACCATGAGCCTCGACATCGTCCAGATGGTGCTCGTCACGGTGCTGGCGGCGGCCACCCCTTTGATCCTGGCCGCCATCGGCGAACTCGTCGTGGAGCGCGTCGGCGTGCTCAATCTCGGCGTCGAGGGCATGATGGTGTTCGGCGCGGCCGCCGGCTTCGCCGTCGCCACCGAGACCGGATCGACCGGGCTCGGCGCCCTCGGCGGGGCCGGAGCGGGCCTGCTGCTCGCCGCGCTGTTCGGCGTTCTCACCGTGGGGCTGGCGGCCAATCAAGTCGCCTCGGGACTGGCCCTGACCATCCTCGGGCTGGGGCTCTCCGGCCTCGTCGGCGCCGGCTATGTCGGGATGAAGCGCGATCCCGCGCCCCATCTCCACCTGCCCGGCTTCACCGACCTGCCGGGGATCGGCCGGCTGCTGTTCGGACAAGACGCCTTCGTCTACGCGGCCCTCCTCCTCGTCGCGGGGGTGTGGTGGTTCCTCTGGCGCACCCGCGCCGGGCTGACGCTGCGCGCCATCGGTGACGATCACACCGCGACCCACGCCCTCGGGCTCAAGGTGCGCAAGGTCCGCTTCCTCGCCGTTCTGTTCGGCGGCGCCTGCGCCGGGCTGGCGGGCGCCTACCTGTCGCTGGCCTACACGCCGTTCTGGGCGCCAGCGATGACCGCGGGACGGGGCTGGATCGCGCTCGCGCTCGTGGTCTTCGCCTCCTGGCAGCCGCTGCGGGTGGCCGCGGGGGCGTTGCTCTTCGGCGGGGCGACCGTGCTCCAGCTCCACGCCCAGGCCGCGGGTCTCGGTCTGCCCGGCCAGCTGCTCTCGGCGGCCCCCTACCTCGCTACCATCCTGGCGCTGGTCCTGCTGTCGCTCGGCCGGCGCCGGGGCGGCTCGCTGGCGCCGGCCGCGCTCGGCCGCGTCTTCGCCCCGAGTCGATGAGGCGGGCCGCCCCGGAGGATGGTTGGCGCGAAAGGATGCATGGGCGGACGTCTTTTTGGGCGCATCATCCGATTCGACAGGATTTTCCCTGACGGTTGATCGGAGTTTCGGTGCTGAAACTTTGCTCTTTTCTCCGCCTGGAACCGGATCAATGCTGGCCAAGATTGTGCAGCCGGCCTTGAAAGACGGATCACGCCTCGTGTCAGCCCATTCTTTCTCCCGCAGGCACCTGCTCGGCGGTGCGGCCGCCCTCTCGCTCGGCGCGCTGCCTTTCGGCCGCGCCCGGGCCGCCGGCCCGCTCACCGTCGGCTTCATCTATGTCGGGCCGAAGGACGATTACGGCTACAACCAAGCCCACGCCCAAGGGGCCGCCGCCCTCAAGGCGATCCCCGGCCTCCAGGTCGTCGAGGAGGAGAACGTCCGCGAGACCACCGACGTCCAGAAGTCCATGGAGAGCATGATCAACTTGGACGGGGCGGGTCTCATCTTCCCGACCTCCTTCGGCTATTTCGACCCGCATGTGCTGATTGAGGCCAAGAAGAACCCGAAGGTGCAGTTCCGCCATTGCGGCGGCCTCTGGACCGAGGCGAACCCGAAGAACGCCGGCTCGTATTTCGGCTACATCGCGCAAGGGCAGTACCTGAACGGCATCGCCGCCGCCCACGCCTCGAAGTCGAAGCGTCTCGGCTTCGTCGCCGCCAAGCCGGTCCCGCAGGTGCTCAACAACGTCAACGGCTTCCTCATCGGCGCGCGCAGCGTCGACCCGTCCATCACCCTGCAGGTGATCTTCACCGGCGAATGGTCGCTCGCGGTCAAGGAGGCGGAGGCGACCAACGCGCTCATCGACGGCGGCGCCGACGTGATCACCTGTCACGTCGACGGCCCCAAGGTCGTGGTCGAGACCGCCGCGCGGCGCGGGGCCTTCGTCTGCGGCTACCACGCCGACCAGTCGGCGCTCGCCAAGGACAAGTACCTGACCGGCGCCGAGTGGAACTGGGCCTCGATCTACAAGGGCTTCGTCGCCGACATGCAGGCGGGCAAGGCGCCCCCGAACTTCGTGCGCGGCGGCCTGCCGGACGGATTCGTGAAGATGAGCCCCTACGGGCCCGCGGTGTCCGAGGCGGCACGCCGCAACGCCGACGCGGTCAAGGCCGAGATGATGAAGGGCGGCTTCGCCATCATCAGGGGCCCGCTCAAGGACAACAAGGGCAACGAGATCGCCGGCCCCGGCACGGCCCTGGCCGAGAACGCGATCGAGCTGGAGAAGACCAACTACCTCGTCGAGGGTGTGAAGGGCTCGGCCTGATGCGGCCCCCGCCGTCGCGCGGTGCCGGCGAGCCTGCGCATCGGGGTGGGGCGGTGAGGACGGCCTGGCACGGTTTCTGCCGCTCGGCGGGCGAGGACTGAGCGATGGCCGCTGACACCACCGCCCCTGCACGGCCGCTCGTGGAGAGCACCGTGAGCAGCCCGGACCATCCGCCGGCCTCGCTCCAGGCCCGGGCCTGGCTCGCGCGCCGGGCCGAGGCCCTGGCGATCCCGATCGGAGCGGTCATCGCCGGCTTCCTGCTGTTCTCCCTCTTCCTCCTCGCCCTCGGAAAGAGCCCGCTCGCTTTCCTCGACCTCGTCTGGCGCGGCGGCTTCGGCTCGCCCTTCGCCCTTCAGAACAGCCTGCAGCGTGCCGCGCCCCTGCTGCTCGCCGCGCTCTGCGTGGCTCTGCCCGCCCGGCTCGGACTCGTGGTGATCGGCGGCGAGGGCGCGATCGTGCTGGGAGGCGTCGCCGCGGCGGCTGCGGCGCAGCCGCTCCAGGGTTTTCCACCGATGCTCGCGGTGCCGCTGATGGCACTCGCCGCGGCAGGGGCCGGGGCGGCCTGGATCGGCGCCGTCGGCGCGCTGCGCGCCTATCGCGGCGTCAACGAGACCATCGCGAGCCTGCTGATGTCCTACATCGCGATCGCGCTCTCGAACCACCTGATCGAGGGCCTGCTGCGCGACGCCGGCAGCCTCAACAAGCCCTCCACCTGGCCGATCGGCGAGGCGTTCGCGGTCGGCCCCATGCCGGGCCTGGAGGTTCACTGGGGCCTCGGCATCGGCATTCTCGCCTGCCTGGCCGCCTACGGGCTGACCGAGCGCACCACGATCGGCTTCGCCGCGCGCATCGCGGGCGGCAACGTGCGGGCCGCGCAGATTCAGGGATTGCCGGTCGGGCGGCTCGTCGTCGGCTTCACCGCGCTCGGCGGCGCCTGCGCGGCGCTGGCCGGTTTCTTCGAGGTCGCGGCGGTGCACGGCAACGCCAACGCCTCGCTCAATGCGGGCTTCGGCTATACCGGCATCCTCGTCGCCTTCCTCGCCCGCCACAATCCCCTGGCGATCCTGCCCGTGGCCTTCCTGCTCGGCGGCATCGAAGCCTCGAATGGGCTGATCCAGCGCCGGATGCAGCTGCCCGACGCCACGGTCCTCGTACTCGAAGGGCTGCTCTTCCTCGTCGTGCTCGTCAGCGAGACGCTCTACGGGCGCTTCAAGCTGTTCAGCCCGCATCTCTGGGCCGAGAAGCGCGGAGCGGCGTCGTGAGAGCCGGTAGGGGGCCGACGGAATGAGCGACGATCTCGGCCTGGGAACCGTGGTGCTCGCCGTGATCGGCGGGGCGATCCGCGTCTCGACGCCGTTCCTGTTCGTGAGCCTCGGCGAGACCATCACCGAGCGCTCGGGACGCATCAATCTCGGGCTGGAGGGCATCCTCGTCTTCGGGGCGATGTCGGCCTACGCCACCGCCGTGCTGAGCGGGAGCCCGTGGGCGGGCGTCGCGGTCGCGGGACTCGCGGGCGGCGCCTTCGGTGGGCTGCACGGCTTCATCTGCCGCTTTCCCCGCGTCAACGACGTGGCGATCGGCATCGCTCTGATGCTGTTCGGCTCGGGCCTCGCCTTCTTCCTCGGAAAGCCCTTCATCCAGCCCTCGGCCCCGCCGCTGCCGGCGATCCCCCTCGGCTTCTGGTCCGATCAGCCGCAGGTGCAGGCGGCGCTGCGCGTCAACGTGCTGTTCCTGGCCGGTGCCGCGCTGGCGGTGTTCCTGTGGTGGGCCTTCCGCAACACGAAGGCCGGTTTGATCCTGCGCGTCGTCGGTGACAGCGCGGAGGCGGCGCGCGCCATGGGCTACGACGTCGACCGCGTGCGGCTTCTCGCGACCGCCGTCGGCGGCGTGCTCGCCGGGATCGGCGGCGCCTATCTCTCGCTCTACTATCCCGGCTCCTGGAACGAGGGCATCTCGTCCGGGCAGGGTCTGATGGCGGTGGCACTCGTCATCTTCGCCCGCTGGAATCCGCTCGCCTGCTTCGGGGCGGCCCTGATGTTCGGCGGCGCCGGGGCGCTCGGGCCGGCCCTGCAATCCGTCGGCATCTCGCAGGGCTACTACCTGTTCTACGCCGCGCCCTACGTCCTCACCCTGGCGCTCCTGATCGCCACCTCCTCGCCGGACCGGGCGCTGACGGGCGCGCCGGGCGAATTGTCCCTCAAGTAAGGTCGCCTCATGAATGGTCTCGGTGGACTGAACAAATCCCCGAACGGCGTCGTCATCGGCCTCGTGCAGCTTCAATTGCCGACCATCGCCACGCGGGCCGACATCGCGGCACAGACCGACCGCATCGTCGCGATGGTGGCCAAGGCCCGCGCCAATCTGGCGACGATGGATCTGGTCGTCTTTCCCGAATACGCGCTGCACGGCCTGTCGATGGACACCCGTCCCGAGATCCTGTGCACGCTCGACGGGCCCGAGGTTTCCGCCTTCAAGCGGGCCTGCCGCGACAACCGGATTTGGGGCTGCTTCTCGATCATGGAGGCCAACCCGAACGGCAACCCGTTCAATTCCGGCCTCATCATCGACGATACGGGCGAACTGAAGCTCTATTATCGCAAGATGCACCCCTGGGTGCCGGTGGAGCCCTGGGAGCCGGGCGATCTCGGCATCCCGGTGATCGAGGGGCCGAGGGGGGCCAAAATCGGCCTCATCATCTGCCACGACGGCATGTTCCCCGAGATGGCGCGCGAATGCGCCTACAAGGGCGCCGAGATCATGATCCGCACGGCCGGCTACACCGCGCCGATCCGCGAATCCTGGCGCTTCACCAACCAGGCGAACGCCTTCTGCAACCTGATGGTGACCGCCAACGTCTGCATGTGCGGTTCCGACGGCACCTTCGACTCGATGGGCGAGGGCATGATCGTCGACTTCGACGGCGCGATCATCGCCCACGGCACCACCGGCCGCGTCGACGAGATCATCACCGCCGAGGTGCGGCCGGATCTGGTGCGCGAGGCGCGGGCGCATTGGGGCGTCGAGAACAACATCTACCAGCTCGGCCACCGCGGCTACACGGCGGTGAAGGGCGGCGCGGGGGACTGCCCCTACACCTACATGCACGACCTCGCCGCCGGCCGTTACCGCCTGCCGTGGGAGAATGCGGTGCAGGTGACGGACGGCACGTCGTGCGGTTTCCCCGCCCCGACACGTGCTTATGGTGAAGACCCGACGACCCCGGCTCGGGAGGCGGCGGAATGAGCGTCATCCCCTTCCCCTCCACCGATGCGAGCGACGGGGGACGCTTCGTCGCCGCCGAGCCCTATCCCTGGCCCTATGACGGCTCGCTCGATCCGAAGGCCACGGCGCTCGTCATCATCGACATGCAGACCGACTTCTGCGGCAAGGGCGGCTACGTCGATGCCATGGGCTACGACCTCGCCCTGACCCGCGCGTCGATCGAGCCGATCGGGCAACTCCTCGCCGCCGCGCGGAAGGGCGGTTACCCCGTGATCCACACCCGCGAGGGCCATCGGCCGGATCTCGCGGATCTTCCCGCCAACAAGCGCTGGCGCTCGCGCCGGATCGGGGCCGGCATCGGCGATCCCGGCCCCTGCGGGCGGGTGCTGGTGCGCGGCGAGCCGGGCTGGGAGATCATCCCGGAACTGGCGCCGCTGCCGGGCGAGATCGTCATCGACAAGCCGGGCAAGGGCTCGTTCTGCGCCACCGACCTCGAACTGATCCTGACGACGCGGGGCATCCGCAACCTGATCCTGACCGGCATCACCACGGATGTCTGCGTCCACACCACGATGCGCGAGGCCAACGACCGCGGCTTCGAATGCGTGATCGTCTCCGACGGCACCGCCGCGACCGACCGCGGCAACCACGAGGCGGCCCTGAAGATGGTGACGATGCAGGGCGGCGTGTTCGGCGCGGTCGCCTCCTCCGCGGCGATCCTCGCGGCGATGGGCTGAGGCCGCCATGGCGAGTGCTGCCTCCCTCTCCGGCGCCCTCGGCGTCGAGACCATCGGCATGACGAAGCGCTTCGGCGGCTTCACCGCCCTCGACGACGTCTCGATGAAGATCGAGGCCGGCGGCTTCCACGCCCTGCTCGGCGAGAACGGGGCGGGCAAATCGACCTTCGTCAAATGCGTGATGGGCTTCTACGCACCGACCGCCGGCTCCGTCCTCGTCGATGGCCGCGAGGCCGAGATCACGGGGCCGAAGGGCGCGCAAGGGCGCGGCCTCGGCATGGTCTACCAGCATTTCACGCTGGTGCCCTCGTTGACCGGCGCCGAGAACCTCGTCATCGGCCGGGCCGACGCCCCCGCCATCCTCGATTGGAAGGCCGAGCGCGCAGCTTTGGCCGACTTCATGGCCCGGATGCCGTTCCGGTTGAACCTCGACCGGCCGGTGGCGGAACTCGCGGCGGGCGAGCGGCAGAAGCTCGAGATCGTCAAGCAGCTCTACCTCAAGGCCCGGTTCCTGATCCTCGACGAGCCGACCTCCGTGCTGACGCCGGCCGAGGCCGAGGAGGTGCTGGGCCTGCTGCGCGGCATGGCCGATGCGGGCGCGCTCACGGTGCTGATGATCAGCCACAAGTTCCGCGAGGTCGAAGCCTTCGCCCGCACGCTCAGCGTCCTGCGGCGCGGGCGGCTCGTCGGCGGCGGCGCGGTCGGCGCGCTGTCGCGGGACGACATGGCGGCGATGATGGTGGGCGAGCGCACCGTGCGGACGGTCGCCGCGCGGGTCGGCGAACCCGACCCGGAGCGCGAGATCCTGCGGGTGGACGGCCTGACCGCCACCGATGTCTCCGGCCTGCGGCGGATCGATGTCGCGGATCTGCGCGTGCGCGCCCACGAGATCGTCGGCATCGCCGGCGTCTCCGGCAACGGGCAGAAGGAACTCGCCGACGTGCTCGGCGGCCAGATCCGCGCGACGGGTGGGCGCGTGACGGTGCAGGGCGAGCCCTATCGCGGCACGCGGGCGCAGAGCCGTCGGCACCGGGTGCGCTTCATTCCCGAAGAGCCCCTGCGCAACGCCTGCGCGCCGCGGATGTCGGTGGCCGAAAATCTCGCCTTCCGCGCCTTCGACCGGCGCGGCGACGATCCCGCCGGTGCCCCGACCCTCTGGCTCGACCGACGCGCCATGAGCCGACGGGCGAAGGATTTGATCGCCCGCTTCAAGGTCAAGACCGCCTCCTCGGAGGCGCCGATCGCCACGCTGTCGGGCGGCAACGTGCAGCGCGCCGTGCTCGCGCGCGAACTCACCGACCCGGTCGACCTCCTGATCGTCGTCAATCCCTGCTTCGGCCTCGATTTCGCGGCGGTCGCCGAGATCCGCTCCCGCATCGTGGCGGCGCGCAACGCCGGCGCCGCCGTGCTGCTGATCAGCGAGGATCTCGACGAGATTCTGGAACTGTCGGACCGCATCTGCGTGATGTCGGACGGACGCCTCGTCTACGAAACGCCCGCCGCGGCGGCCGAGGCCGGGGTGATCGGCCGCCACATGGCGGGGCATCACTAGGTCGGGGACTGCTTCAGGTTCACGGGGTCACACCTTGATCCGCTTGGTGAGCATTACAGTTGCGTTCGATGACGGTGTGGTTGGGAGTTTGCCGTGTCGGGCGGCTGGCGCTGTCGCCGTCGTTTTGCGCCGGAGGCACGGGGTTTGAGGTGCGCTTGGCGCGCGGCCGCCTGATGCGCTCGTCCGCCAGGGCGGCGATGCGATGACATGGGCGGGCTGGATGCGCCGTCTCAGGGGCACGCTGCCCGGCAGCGCCGGATCAGCATGGCTTTGACGCCAGACCGGCGCACTAATCCCCATGCCCAAAAACCGGCCGAACCGCTGATTGTCATCGATCGGCTCCATCGGCATCCGCTCAGCGCTTCCCGCTCCCGCGGCCTGTCCTGGCCCTGGTCTTGCTCTGAAATCCCCTCGGGCGCCCATGCGCAGCGCCGGCAAGCCGCGGCGGGCAACGCCGTCGAAAAGGGGCAGACATTCATGATGGGCAGCATCGTCACGCGCGTGGCCGGGGCACTTCTGTGCGCGGCCGTCGCGGCGGCTCCGGTGCGGGCGGCGGACAAGCTCAAGGTGGGCTTCGTCTATGTCGGCCCGGTCGCCGATTACGGCTATTCCTACCAGCACGACCTCAGCCGCAAGGCGCTCGCCGAAGCGCTGCCCGGCCAGGTCGAGACGACCTTCCTCGAGAACGTGCCCGAGGCCGACAGCGAGCGCTCGATCGAGAAGCTCGCCCGCTCGGGTGCCGGCCTGATCTTCACGACCTCCTTCGGCTTCATGGAGCCGACCCTGAAGGTCGCCAAGAAGTTCCCCAAGGTGAAGTTCGCCCACGCCACCGGCTACAAGCGGGCCGATAACGTCTCGACCTACTCGGCCCGCTTCTACGAGGGCCGCTACATCTGCGGGAAGATCGCCGGCAAGCTGTCGAAGTCGGGCACCGTCGGCTACATCGCCTCCTTCCCGATCCCCGAAGTCGTGAGCGGCATCAACGCCTTCATGCTCGGCGCGCAATCGGTCAACCCGGACATCAAGATCAAGATCGTCTGGGTGAACACGTGGTTCGACCCCGGCAAGGAGGCGGAGGCCGCCAAGGCGCTCCTGGCCCAAGGCGCCGACATCCTGACCCAGCACACCGATTCCGCCGCGCCGTTGCAGGAGGCGGAGAAGGCCGGCAAGCTCGCCTTCGGCCAATCCTCCGACCAGTACCGCTTCGCCCCCAAGGCGCAGCTCACCTCGATCGTCGACGATTGGAACGGCTACGTCATCGCGCAGACCAAGGCCGTTCTCGACGGCACGTGGAAGAGCGGGGACACCTGGGCCGGCATCAAGGACGGCATGGTCGTGCTGGCACCCTTCACCAACATGCCCGACGACGTGAAGGCGCTGGCCGAGGAGACCAAGAAGGGGATCGTCGAGGGCAGGATTCACCCCTTCCAGGGGCCGGTGCTCAAGCAGGACGGCTCGGTCGCGGTGAAGGAGGGCGATCAGGCCCCCGATCCGATGATCCTCGGCATGAACTGGTATGTGAAGGGGATCGACGACCGGCTGACGCAGTAGAAGCGGGCGCAAATCCCTGAAAAAGGAGGCGCCGCCGGGGCGATCCGGCGGCGCCTCTTCGCGTTTCGATGCCCGTCAGGGACGCGGCCGGGGCGGCAGACGGCGCTCCTCGGCCGGGGGCGGGGCCGTCTCCACCGGCACGCCGGTGCCGGGTGCGGCCGGGATCGCCTCGCCCGAGCGGAACGCCTCCCGCTCGTTCGGGAGGGCAGCTGCCCCTTCCGTGCCGCCCGGGGCGGTCGCTCCCGGGCTGCCGGCCGGGGCACCGGTCGATCCCTGGGCGAAGGCGGCACCACCCAGGCCCGCGAGAACGCCCAGGGCGAGCGTGGCTGTCGTAATGAGACGCATGGGACGGACTTTCCGGTTGCGGAGGCGGGAGCGGGCGATGTCGCCGGGCGGCAGGACCCTTGGGATGCGCCTCACCGATGACGCTTCCGGTGCGAACGGGCGGTCTTTCCGCGCCGTCCGCCCGGAGCGGTGACGCGCGATTGGCCGGCCGGGGGCGTCACCGTGCCCTGCGCACGGGCACCAGGGGCGGTGACGACGCCGCTGCCGAGGCAGAAGGCTGCGACGAACCAGGCGAGGAGGGGCAGGCCGAGGCCGAGAAAGGTCCGTCTCACGCGCATTGTCGAGGCTCCCGTGGGGCCGTCGCGGCCACCCTTTGCGCTGTTGGCGTGAGCAAGGGCCGTGCCGCCGGAACCGTTCAAGCAGCTCACTCGGGAAGCCGCTGCCGCGGCCGTAACGCCCGCGGCAGCGGCTGGCTGTAAAGGTAAAGAATGTGTTTCACGTGAAACAGGCCGCTCGGGCCGCCGCGCCTGTGGGCGTGAAAGTCCGCATGTCGCCAGGGTTCGTCAGGCCCGTCCGGTCGGTGGGCCGCTCGACGCCGACTTGGTCGGTCTCCGCCGCCTGTGCCGGGTGCCCTCCGGCAGCGTGCGGACGTGCGGGTTGGCGATCGAGATGCCGGGCGCCGCGTGCGTTTCGATATATGGTTCAGCCTCTCCGCGTCGGTGACCGTCAGGAGCGCGATGCCGACATCGATGAAACCGTCGCAAGAGGGCTGCCGCCCTATAAAGCTCTGAGCGGTGAGGCCGCCCCGCATTGGGGGGCACGGAAAGGGGGATGGGTGCGCAACAGCACTCCTCGCGAAAGAGGCGTGCCAGGTCCCCCGCTTTGTCGAAAAATTCCGCAAATTCGTTCTAAGGCCATAGGCGAATTTGTGTTTTCAGGTTCGAACGCCGAGGGGCTCGAACCTCACATCTCGGCTGTGCCGTATCTATGTGCACAGGGCCAAAGCACTTCCTGTTGTTTTGCGAGGCATCGATGCTCAGTTTCTGGGACATACGACGTCGGATGTTCTGATCGCGACGCCGCAGCCCGACTCGGAGATTGACGACATGATCTCACGCATTGCCGCAGGCGCGATCCTCGGCCTCGCCCTCACCACCGCGGTTTCGGCCCAGAGCTACAACGCGCCGGCCGGCATCCCTGCCGTCACCGCTCCGGGCGGCCTCGTCGGCATCGCCGGCCCGGGCAACGTCGAGCGCTACCTGGATCGTGACGGCCGCCACGGCACGGTGTCTGTCGATGGCGTCTACACCACCGGCTCCACCGTGCGGGGCGCTCGCGCCGATCACGGGCGCTGACGCATCCAAACGATCTGACGACCTCCGTCTCGACGGCCCGAAGGGCCGGCCGCACACCAAAGCGGTCGGCCCTTTTCATTGGCCCAATCGGGCCCACTCGCCCGATTTCGAACGGGCCCGGCCTCGCCGAGGCCGGAGACTCACCTTCGGCTTTTCAACTTTCTCGAACGGTTCGTTCGATCTTATTCCAGTTTTCGGAAAGCTCAGAGGGGTCCATCTTCGCTGCATCAGAGGACGGATGAACCGGCCGTCCCCGCCACTCGCCGATGGAGTATCCCATGACCCGCATCATTGCCGCTCTCGCTTTCTCCCTCGCCGTCGGTGTGACCGGCCCGGCCTTGGCCCAGAGCTATAACGCCCCGGCGGGCATCCCCGCCGTCACTGCCCCGGGTGGCCTCATCGCCGATGTCGGTGCCGTGCAGCGTTCCTCGGCGCGCGATGCCCGTCTCGGAACCCTGCCGGCGGACGCTGAGCTGAACACCGGCTCGGTGCGGCGGATGCATCACGCACGCTGACGGCCGTCCGTTCGAGCGAAACGCCCGATCGCCGGGATTCCTCGGCGCGGACGGTCCCGAAATCCGTGCGCATCCTAAAGCCGGCCCTCGCGAGGGGGTCGGCTTCGGTCGTTCTCGGCCGCGGCCTCGCGCTTGCTTGTCGGAGGTCTCGCCGCGGCGGCGGGACGCCGGGTTGGGGGCAGAGCGCATGCAGGGTCCGGGGACGCCGACACTCGACCAGCTCCGGGTCTTCCTCACCGTGGTGGAGACCGGCAGCTTCGCCGCGGCCGGGCGGCGGCTGAACCGCGCGACCTCCGTCATCAGCTACACGATCGCCAATCTGGAGCTTCAGCTGGGTCTGGCCTTGTTCGACCGCGAGGCGACGCGCCGGCCCCAACTCACCGAAGGCGGCCGGGCGGTGCTGGCGGAGGCCCGCACCGTTGCCCACGGCATCGACACGCTGCGGGCCAAGGTCAGCGGCCTGCTCAGCGGTCTCGAAGCCGAACTCGGCTTCGTGTCGAGCGTGCTGATGCCCGGCGCCCGGCTCATCGACGCGCTCACCGCGTTCCAGGCCGCCTTCCCGACCGTGTCCCTGCGCCTCAATGTCGAGGCGCTCGGTGCAGCTCAGCAATTCGTCACAGACGGCCGGGCCGATCTCGGGATCACCGTGGAATTGTGGACCCGCGACAGCGACCCGCTCGAATTGATCTCTGTGGGCGACGTCGAGATGCTGCCCGTGGCCGCGCCGAACCATCCCCTTGCCGGGGCGGACGGCCTGGTGCCGGGGGCGGCGCGCGAGCATGTCCAGCTCGTCATCACCGATCGCTCCCCGCTGTCGCAGGACCAGGAGTTCGGTGTGGTCGCCAACCGCACGTGGCGGCTGTCGGATCTGAGCACCAAGCACACCCTGCTGCTCGCCGGGATCGGCTGGGGCAGCATGCCCGCGCACATGGTCGAGGCGGACATCGCCGCGGGCCGCCTCGTCGAGCTGAACCTGCCCGAGGCCCGGCGCCGCCGGCTGCCGCTCACCGTGATCTACCGCACCGACCATCCCCCGGGACCGGCCGGGCGCTGGCTGATCCGCCGCTTGGTCGAGCAGGCGGAGCGCGAGGCGGCGGCGCGGGCGGCCTGACGGGCGAAGAGGTCATGCGTCCGCCGTCTCCTGCGCCGCCATGACCTGGCGAAAAATCCGGTCGGGGGCGAACGGCGTCGCGGTCAGCCGCGCGCCGGTGGCGTCGCGGATCGCGTTGGCCAGGGCGGCGGCGACGGGGTTGTAGGGCGCCTCGCTCATCGATTTCGCGCCCAGCGGACCGACCGTGTCGTGGGTGTCGGCGAACCGAACCTCGGTCACCGGCACGTCGGCCATCGCCGGGATGTGGTAGTTGCGCAAGGTCCGCGTGACGACCGCGCCCGCTTCGTCGAAGCGATAGTCCTCGTGGAGGGCCGCACCGAGCGCCTGCGCCACCCCGCCCTCGATCTGCCCGCGGCACTGCACCGGGTTGATGACCCGGCCGGCATCCGCCGCCTGGACGCTTCTGAGGATGCGGATCTCGCCGGTCTGCGGATGGACGGCCACGCGAAAGGCCTGGACGTTGAAGGCGACCGAGCGTGGCGTCCCGTCGGCCTCGCCCGCGGCCTCAAAAGCGGCGCCCTGTGCGAGGGTGGTCAGGGCGATGAGGCCGGCGGGCGTCTCGACGCCGTCGCGGGTCAGGCGGCACGCGTCCGCCTTGACGCCGGACCGCTCGGCGGCGGCCGCGCGAAGCTGGTCCGCGAGCGCCGTGGCCGCGCGGACATTCGCTTGGCCCGCCACCACGGTGCCCGTGCTGCCGTAGGCGCCGGTATCGTGCCGGACGGCGTCGGTGTCGGCCTGGATCAGGCGGATGCGCTCGGGCGTGGTGCCGAGCACCTCGGCGGCGATCTGTCCGTGCACGGTGCTGGTGCCGTTGCCGAACTCGGCGGTGCCGACCGCGAGGGCATAGGTTCCGTCCGGTTCGAGACGGATGCGGGCATGGGCGACGTGGCCGCGCGGCGGGATCGTGTCGATCATGGCCATCGCCATGCCCTCGCCGACGCGCCAGTCCGGCCCCGGCGGCGCCTCGCCGCTGCCGTCCGCCAGGGCGGCCTGGGCGAGGTCGAGGCACTGGTCAAGCCCGTAGGAGCCGTAGACGACGTCGTGCGGCTCCAGGCTCGTCGACACCATCGGGTCGCCGGGCCGCACCGCGTTGAGGCGGCGCATCGCGAACGGGTCGATCCCGAGAGCCCGGGCCAGTTCGTCCAGCGCCGACTCCACGGCGAAGATGGTCTGGCTCAGACCGTACCCGCGAAAGGCCCCGGACGGCAGGGTGTGGGTGTGGACGGCGTAGCCCTCCACCCGCTTGTTCGGGCAGGCATAGGCGGCGATGCTCTCGTTGCAGCCGTGGTGCAGCACGCCGCCGGCATGGTTGCCGTAGGCGCCGGTGTTCGAGAGCACTTTCAGTGAGAGCGCGGTGAGGCGCCCGTCGGCCCGCGCGCCGGCCTTCACCCGCACCCGCATCGGATGGCGTGTCGTCGCCGCGCAAAAATTCTCCTCGCGGGTCATCTCGTAGGAGACCGGGCGGCCGGTCCGCAGCACGGCGAGCGCCACGAGATCCTCGGTCAGCATCTCCTGCTTGCCGCCGAAGCCGCCGCCGACCCGGCCGCAGAGCACGCGCACCCGGTCCCGGTCGAGATCGAACAGGCGGCACAGGGCGTCGCGGGTCAGGAAGGGCACCTGCGTCGAGGAGCGCAGGGTCAGCCGCCCGTCCGCGTCGAGCCAGCCGAGCGCGCCGTGCGTTTCGAGATGCACGTGCTGCACCCGCTGCGAGACGTACTCCGCCTCGTGGATATGGTCGGCTTGGCCGAAGCCTTCCTCGACATCGCCGATGGCCCCGTGCGCCTCGGCGGCGAGGTTCGGGTGGGCGAGGAGCGGCGGTGCATCGTCGCCGGGCCGCGGCGGGTCGCGGTCGGCCGGATCGTGGACGAGGGGCGCATCCGGGTGCAAAGCCGCCTCCGGATCGAACACGGCGGGCCGCACGTCGTATTCCACCCGCAGCGCTTGCACGCCCATGGCTGCCGCCGCCACGCTTTCGGCGACCACCACCGCGACGCGCTGGCCGTGGAAGCGGATCACGGAATCGAGCACGCTCGTGTCGGCGGCGTCGTCGAGCGGGTTCTCGTGCCGCCCGGTCGAGAAGCGGCGGCGTGGGACGTCCTCGTGGGCGAGCACCGCGACCACGCCGGGCACCGCCAGCGCCGCCGCCCGGTCGATGGCCCGGATACGGGCATGGGCGTGGGGGGCGCGCAGCACCTTCAGGTGCAGCAGACCCGGCACGGCGGTGTCGAAGGTGTAGGCAGCCCGGCCGGAGACGAGGGCGCGGCTCGCCGGGGCCGGCAGGGAGCGGCCGACCGGGCCGCCCTCCGCCATCTGCGAAGAATCGGCATGGGCGATCCCCGCCACCGCGTCGCGGATCGCCCGGTAGCCGGTGCAGCGGCAGAGATTGCCCTTGAGCGCCGTGCCGAGATCCTGCCGCTGGCCCTGGTCGAGGACGGCCGCCGTCATGATCATGCCCGGCGTGCAGAAGCCGCACTGGAAGCCCTGCGCGGCGCAGAACGCGTCCTGCATCGGGTGGAGGTGTTCGGGCGGCCCGTCCCCCGGTGCGCAGGGGCCGGCGAGGCCCTCGATCGTGGTGACGCCGCGCCCCTCCGCCAGGAAGGCGGGCATGAGGCAGGAATGGACCGGCTCGCCATCGAGATGGACGGTGCAGGCGCCGCAATCGCCCGCGTCGCACCCCTTCTTGACCCCGAACCAGCCGAGATCCCGCAGCAGCGTGCGCAGGCACTGGCCGGGCCGGGCTGCGGCCTCCTGAACTTGCCCGTTGACGGTGAGCCTCATCGGGCGAGTTCCTCCCGGATCTCTTCGGCGAGCCGCCCGGTGACGTGACGGCGCCAATCCGGGGCGCCGTGGACGTCGTCGTACCAGCCGTCCGCAGGGATCGCGGCCGCGATCACGCCTTGCAGAGCATCCATCGTCGGCAGGGCGTCGAAGCCGAACTGGACCGGGCGCGGCGTCGAAGCCGTCACGGTGAGGGCGAAGGCGCCGCCCCGGTCGCGTGTTCCGATGACCAGCGCGCCCGAGCGGCCTTCGGGAGAGAGGGCGATACGGCGGAAGGCCGTGCGCCGCCGCAGGGCCGTCGCCGGCAGTTCGATACAGCGCAGGATCTCGCCGGGGGCGAGCGCCGTGCACTGCGGCCCCAGCACGAAGTCGATGACGGCCAGGCGCCGCTCGCTGCCATCGGGGCGGTGCAGCACGCAGGTGCCGTCAAGGGCGGCGGTGAGCGCGATCATCGGGCCGGCCGGCAGGGCGAGGCAGAGATTGCCGCCGACGCTCGCCCGCTTCCAGATCTTGAACGAGCCGAGCAGGGCCCGGCAACACTGCCCGACGAGCGGCGCGGCGATCCATTCCTTCGGCAGGTCGAGCCGGTCGAGTTCGGCGATGGTCCCCGTCGCCGACAGGCGCAGGCCCGCCTCGGACAGCTCGGCCGCCGGCCAGCCGAGAGCGGACAGGTCGATCAGCCGGGCCAGGGTGGGCTGCGGCTCGGAGAACAGCCACGTCCCGCCCGCGAGCCACGCATCGCCCTCGCGCCAAGGGGGCAACGCGTCGAGGGAGCCCGGTCTCAGGACGGCGGTGATCGTGTCGAGATCCATCGGGGAGGCCGGGCTGCAAGACTTCGTTCGAGACTTCGTTCGAGGCTTCGTTCGACGGCGGAGACGGCCGAAGCCGCCTTATACGACGTCCGGGGCCGCGCGGCGCCGGGCGTCGCCGCCGCTTCCGGCGCTATTGACCCTCGGCCGCCGTCACCGCATGCGTCCAGGCCCCCTCGGGCTTGCGGGTGATGACGGGCTGGTCGGTGCCGCCGGCGAGCAGGATGGCGACGGTGCGCTCGTAATCGGCGGGGTCGAGCCGGCCGCCGGACGTGTCGAGCAGCTTGGCGATCTCGCGCATCATCCGCTTCTGGTGCGTTTCGGTCTGGGCGCCGCTGGCGTCGTTCTCCAGCACGATCTCGGCCGCCTCGTCGGGATGGGCGGCGGCATAGGCCCAGCCCTTCTCGGAGGCCGCCACGAACTTCGCCAGCCGGGCGACGAAGGCCTTGTCCTTCAGCTTCGGTTCGAGGGCGTAGAGCCCGTCTTCGAGCGCGGCGACGCCCTGGTCCTCGTAGCGGAAGACGACGAGCTGCTCCGGCTTGAAGCCGGCATCGATCACCTGCCAGTACTCGTTGTAGCTCATGGTCGAGACGCAGTCGGTCTGCTTCTGGATCAGCGGATCGACGTTGAAGCCCTGTTTCAGCACCGTCACGCCACCGGGCGAACCGTCGGTCTTGAGGCCGAGCTTGGCCATCCAGGCCAGGAACGGGTACTCGTTGCCGGCGTACCAGACCCCGAGCGTCCGGCCTTTCAGGTCGGCGGGCGACTTGATGCCGGTATCCGCCCGGCAGGTCAGCATCAGGCCCGACTTCTTGAACGGCTGCGCGATGTTGACGAGCGGCACGCCCTTCTCGCGCGAGGCCAGCGCCGAGGGCATCCAATCGACGACGACGTCGGCGCTGCCGCCCGCGATGACCTGGGGCGGGGCCACGTCGGGCCCGCCCGGCTTGATCGTCACGTCGAGCCCGGCTTGGGCGTAGTAGCCCTTGGCCTGGGCGACGTAGTAGCCGGCAAACTGCGCCTGGGGCACCCATTTGAGCTGGAGCGTCACCCGCTCCGCCGCCCGCGCGCCGCCCGCCGCGAGCCCGAGCAGCGCCGCCCCGGCGCAGAGGAGCGCTCTCATCGTTTTCCCCGCCATCTCAGACTCCTTCAACCTGTCCCCTTCGGGACTTACCCCTGCGGCCTTCGGCCGTGGTTTTTCGAACGAATGCGGGCGGCCTCCTCCGTCAGCCGGCGCGCACGGACGGGTGCCAGCCGGTCGCGGCGCGCTCGGCCAGGGCGATGAGGCCGTAGAAGGCCGACCCCGCCAGGGCCGCCAAGGCGATCTCGGCCCAGACCATGTCGAGGGAGAGCCGCGCCGCCTCGATCGAGATGCGAAAGCCCATGCCGACGATGGGCGTGCCGAAGAACTCGGCCACGATCGCCCCGATCAGCGCCAGCGTCGCGTTGACCTTCAGGGCGGTGAACAGAAAGGGCAGCGCCATGGGCAGGCGCAGGCTCAGGAGCGTGCGCGAATAGCCCGCCGCGTAGGTGCGCATCAGGTCGCGCTCGATCGAACCCGTGGCGGCGAGGCCGGCGCCGGCCTGGACCAGCATCGGGAAGAAGGTCATCACCGCGACCACCGCGGCCTTCGACGGCCAGTCGAAGCCGAACCACATCACCATGATCGGGGCGATGCCGACGATCGGCAGCGCGGAGGCGACGTTCGCCACCGGCAGGAGGCCGCGCCCGAGAACGGGCAGCCGGTCGGCCAGGATCGCCACGCCGAGGCCCGACAGGCTGCCGATGACATACCCCGGCAGGGCCGACTTCAGGCAGGTCTGGACGAAATCCGCCCCGAGGACGGGAAGGGCGGTCGCGAAGCGCGCGGCGATCGCCGAGGGCGGCGGCATCAGCACGGCGGGCACGCCCGCGCCCACGACGACGACCTCCCACAGCACCAGCATGAGGATCCCGAACAGCACCGGCACGGCGAGCCGCACGAGGCGGCGGGCCGCAGCATGGCCCGGCTCCAGGGCGGCGAGGTCGCGCGCGGCCAGCGTGGCGGCGAGCCAGACCAGGAAGGCGGCGAGCCAGAAGCCCGGCCCCGCCGCGCCGGCCAGGCCGGGCCGGTGGGCGGCGATGGCGAGCGCCGCCCCGCCGATCAGCGCGGCGGGCGTGAGCAGGCCGATCCGTGCGGCGCGATGCGTCATCGGGCACTTCCTGCTGAGGGCCGGGCGCCGAGGGCGCGGGCGGTCGCGCGTTCCGCGAGGCCGATCCCCTGGACGAGGAGCGCCGAGAGCGCCGCCGCCGCGAACAGGGCCGCCCAGATCTGGATCGTCTGGCCGTAATAGGAGCCGGCGAGCAGCCGCGCCCCGAGCCCGGCCTGCGCCCCGGTCGGCAGTTCGGCGACGATGGTGCCGACGAGGCTCGCCGCGACGGCGATCTTCAGGCTCGCAAACAGGTAGGGCAGGGCGGCCGGCCAGCGCAGGCGCGCCAGGATCTGCCCGCGGGAGGCCGAATAGGTCCGCATCAGGTCGCGCTGGATCCGGTCGGGGGCGTTCAGCCCCTTCACCATGCCGACCGTGACGGGGAAGAAGCAGAGATAGGCCGCGATCACCGCCTTCGGCAGCAGGCCGGTCAGGCCGGCCGCGCCCAGCGCCACGATGATGATCGGTGCCACGGCCAGGATCGGCACGGTCTGCGAGGCGACGATCCAGGGCATCAGGCTCGCCTCGACGCTGCGCAGGTGCACGACCGCGACCGCGAGGGCGATGCCGAACAGCGCGCCGATGACGAAGCCGGTGAGCGTCGCCGAGAGGGTGACCCAGGCGTGATAGACGAGACTGCGCTTCGAGCTCAGCGGCACGCCGAGGACGCTGCGCGACAGCTCCGAGACCACCTGATGCGGTGCCGGCACGACAGGCCGCTCCTGCGCCATCGTCGCCGCGGCGATGCCCGCGGCGTCGGGCGCCGCGCCGGCCCTCGCCAGCGCGTCCGCGGCGGCGTTCCAGTTGCCGAGCAGGGCAGCGAGATACCAGCCAACGAGAAGTGCCAGCACGACGCCGGCCACCGGCAGCGCCCGGCCGCGGGGAAAGGACGCCGCCTTACGCGTCATAGGCATGACCGGCGCGCAGGCCCTCGCGCACCCGCTGGCCGAGGCGCAGGAACTCGGGCGTCTCGCGGATCTCCAGCGGACGCTCCCGCCCGAGCGCGGTGCAGTCGACGATGTCGATGATCCGGCCGGGGCGCGGCGACATCACCACGACGCGGGTCGAGAGGTAGACCGCCTCGGGGATCGAGTGGGTGACGAACAGGACCGTCTTGGCGGTCTTGCGCCACAGCGCGAGGAGCTGCGCGTTGAGGTGGTCGCGCACGATCTCGTCCAGCGCCCCGAAGGGCTCGTCCATCAAGAGCAACTTCGGATCGAAGCAGAGGGCGCGGGCGATCGAGGCCCGCTGCTGCATGCCGCCGGAGAGCTGCCAGGGATACTTGTTGGCGAAGCCTGTGAGCTGGACAAGGTCGAGGTAGTGCGCCACGCGTTCCCGCCGCTCGACGCGCGGCACGCCGAAGATCTCGAGCGGCAGGGCGACGTTGCGCGCGATCGTCCGCCAGGGATAGAGCGCCGGCGCCTGGAACACGAAGCCGTAGTCGCGCCGCAGCCGCGCCGCCTCGGCGCCGACGCCGTTGACGGTCAGTTCGCCGCCGGTCGGCCGTTCGAGGTCGGCGACGCAGCGCAGCAACGTGGTCTTGCCGCAGCCGGACGGGCCGATGAAGGAGACGAACTCGCCCGGCGCCACCGCGAGATCGACGTCGGCAAGCGCGTGAACCGGCCCGTCGGCGGTGGTGTAGGTCAGCGACAGCCCGCGCGCGGCGATGACGGGCGCGGCCGGCACCGCGCAGGGCGCCGGTTGCTCGAACTCGGGCGGCTGTTTGAGGGCGAGGGCGCCGGCACGCGACATGGCAGGCTTTCGTTCCGTGGGTTTCAGGTCGGCTCTCGATGGGGCGTCCGGGAGCCGGGGGCAGGCCGAGGGGGAGGGGAAGGAAGGCCCGCCGCCGGACATCTTCGCAGCACCGGATCGAGCATTTTCCGTGCCGTCCGCGCCGAACGGCGCGAAGGCGCCCGGCGGCCGAGATTGGCCGCGCCGGATCGCCGCTCAGGCGCTCCTGAGGGCCAAAGCCGGCCCTTCGGCGGGCCGGGCTCCGACGGCGCGGGCGGCGCGCGCCGGCTCGGCCGGGGCGGATCCGCTCCGCGGCGCGCGGGGAAGCGTGCGGTAGCGGCGCTCGCTGTAGAGCAGCGCGTCGGCCTGCCCCGACGCGGCGACAGCCTCGACCGCGCAGTAGAGCACGTCGTGGCTGCCGACGCCGTGGCGCCCGACGATGCGGCAGTCGAAGCTGACGAGGGCGTCGGTGAGCGCGGGCGCCCCGCTGCGCAGCCGCCGCCACGTGCCGGCCGCGAAGCGCTCGTCCACGGGCGTGCGGCCACCGAACAGGCCCGCCACCGTTTCGTGGCCCTCGCCGAGGGTGTTCACGCACAGCGTCCCGTTCTGGGTGAGGGCGGCGTAGGCGGAGGAGGCGCGGTTGACGCAGACGAGGAGCGTCGGCGGCGCGTCGCTGACGCTGCACACGGCCGAGGCGGTGAAGCCGGCCCGCCCGCCCGGCCCGTCGGTGGTGATCAGATGCACCGCGCTCGCGAGCCGGGACATCGCTTCGCGGTAGGCGGCCGCATCGACGGGGACGGCTGCGGCGCTCTCGGACTCGGTCTTGAACTCGGTCATGGCGGCGGCCTTTCGTGAGGTCGGGTCGCTTCAGGGACGTGCGAGGAAGTCGAGGAGCGTGCGGTTGAAGGTTTCGGGGCGGGTGACGCTGTGGGCGTGGCCGCCCTCGGGCGCGAGGTCGAGGCGGGCGTTGGGGAGCCCGGCCGCGAGGATTTCCGAGGCGGTGAAGGGCACGAGGACGTCGTCGCGCGCGGCCATCAGCAGGGTCTCGTGCGGGAGGCGCCCGAGTGCGCCGGTCGCGTCGAAGGCCTCCAGCGCGGCGATGCGCGCCAGCACCGTCTGCTCGCCGGGGAAATGCGCCAGCGCCTGCGCCTCGTCGTCCGCGACCCGCGCGGCGTTCTCGGAGAGCCAGGGCGCCGGGTAGAGGAAGATCGCCTGGGCGCGCACGAACGCCTCGGGGCCGGATTGCGTCAGCAGCGCCTTGCGGGCGGAAAAGCAGCGGCGGGTCGCCGGGTCCATCGCCGCCCAGCCGTTGATCACCACGATCCGTCCCACCCGCTCGGGATGGGTGAGGGCGAGTTGCAGGGCGATGAGGCCGCCCAGCGCGTGGCCGACGATATCGGCCGTGCCGATGCCGAGATGGTCGAGCAGGTCGAGGACGTCGCGGGCCATGGCCGCGATGTCGTGGCCCGGTTCGAGCGGACCCGGCGAGCGCCCGGTGCCGCGGTGATCGTAGGTGACGACCCGGAAGCGCTCGGCCAGCACCGGCACTTGCGGCGCGAAGTAATGGGCCGAGCCGCCGAGCCCGGGCGAGAGCAGCACGGCGCGCCCGCCCTCCGGCCCGTGCACCGCGTGGTGGATGAGCGCGGCCATCGGCTCAGGCCGGCTTGCCGATATGGGCCACCGAGGCGATCTCGACGAGTGCGTCCGGCTTCACCAGCCCGCACTGGATGCAGTAGCGCGCCGGCTTCTCGCCGGGGAAATACGCCGCATAGACGGCGTTGATCGCGCCGTAATCGGCCCAGTCCTTGAGGAAGATGTGGTTGAAGGTGACGTCGTCCATCGAGCCGCCCGCGGCCTCGACGACGCCCTTGATCGTTTCCAGCACGTGCCGGGTCTGCGCGCCGGCATCACCCTCGTGGACGACGTTCGCCTCCGCATCGAGCGGCAGGGTGCCGGAGACATAGAGCACGCCGTCGGCGAGGGTGCCGGGCACGTAGGGCGCGAGCGGCTTGCCGGTGCCGGGCGGGATCACGACGGTCTTGGGCATGGGGGCAGTCTCCGGTCAGGCGGGGATGCGGCGGGTCTCGTTCGGAGCGAGCGCAGCCTCGAAGGCGGCGACGTCCGACACCCAGCCGAAGAAGGTCTCGATGTTGCGCAGCGCCCCCTCCTGCAGGGCGGGCGGGCCGGCCTGATGGGTGGCGTCGGCGAGCACGATCCCGAAATACTCGCGGTGGTAGCCGTCGCGCAGGGTCGATTCCACGCAGACATTCGTGGCGATGCCGGTGAAGACCAGCGTGCGGATGCCGCGCACCCGCAGCATGCTGTCCAGCGGCGTGTTGTAGAAGCCGCTGTAGCGGGGCTTGGGCAGGACGATGTCGTCGGGCTCCGGCGTCAGCGCATCGACGAGGGCGTAATCCCACGTGCCCTTGGCCAGGAGCCTCTGGTTCATCTCCGGCCGGCGGCGCATGGTCTTGAGCGCGTTCGACTTGTGCCAGTTCGGCGAGCCCGGCCCCCCGGCCTCGACGTAGTCCGGGTCCCAGCCGTTCTGGAACCAGACCACGCGGATACCGGCCGCGCGGGCCGCCGCCACGGCCCGGGCGATCCGCTCGATCACAGGGCCGGTCGCCGACACGTCGAAGCCGGCGAGATCGAGATAGCCGCCCTTCGTCGCGTAGGCGTTCTGCATGTCGACGACGATGAGCACGGTCGTGTCCGCGTCGAAGGCGATCGGCTCGGGCCGCGCCGGCAGCGCGACCGCGCCGTGGCGGCCGGACGGATCGCGGTAGCCCGCGGGGGCATCGGCCGCCATCACGCCACCGCCGCCAGTGCTTCGCCCGTGACGTGCCGGCGCGAGCGCATCAGCGGCTGGATCTTCGTGCCAAAATCGTCGAGGCCCTTCAGGAAGTCGTCGAAGACCAGCAGCACGCCGCCGGTGCCCGGCACCGTCACCACCTCGTCGAGCAGGGCGGCGACGGTGGCGTGGGAACCGACCAGGGTGCCCATGTTGATGTTCACCGCCGAGGTCGGGTCGGCCATCTGGCGGATGTTGGTGTCGGCGCCGGACTTGGTGTCGGCCGCGCCCTGGAGGCCGAGCCACGCGATCGCCTCGGCGTCGGCGCCGGCCTTGTAGTGCTCCCACTTGGCGCGGGCCGCCTCGTCGGTCTCGTCGCTGATGACCATGAACAGGACGTAGGAGGACACCTCGCGGCCGGTCTTCGCCTTGGCCTCCTCCAGCCGCTCCACGGTCGGGGCGAAGGCGGTCGGCGTGTTGACCCCCTTGCCGAAGCAGAAATTGTAGTCGGCATAGGTGGCGGTGAAGGCCATGCCGGCGGCGCTCTGCCCGGCGCAGATGATCTTCATCTCCGCCTGCGGGCGCGGACTCAGGCGGCAATCCTCCATCTGGAAGAATTCGCCCTTGAGATCGCTGTGGCCGGTCCCCCACAGCTCGCGCAGGACCTGCGCGTATTCCGAGAGATACTCGTAGCGGCGGCCGAAATACTCGTCGCCGGGCCATAGGCCCATCTGCGCGTATTCCGGCCGCTGCCAGCCGGTGACGAGGTTGATGCCGAAGCGGCCGTTCGAGATCGAGTCGATGGTGGAGGCCATGCGCGCGACGATCGCCGGCGGCAGGCACAGGGTCGGGGCCGTGGCGTAGAGCTTGATCCGGCTCGTAACCGCGGCGAGCCCGGCCATCAGCGTGAAGGATTCGAGATTATGGTCCCAGAACTCTGTCTTGCCGCCGAAACCGCGCAGCTTGATCATCGAGAGCACGAAGTCGAGGCCGTACTGTTCCGCCTTGAGCGTGATCTGTTTGTTGAGCTCGAAGCTCGGAAGATATTGCGGGGCGTTCTCCGACAGGAGCCAGCCGTTGTTTCCGATCGGAATGAAGACGCCGATATTCATGGCGTGATCTTTGGCGTGATCTTTGGCGTGATCTGTGGCCTGGGTCATGACAAACCCTCGCTCGCTCGTCCGGCCGGCGCTTTGAAGGGCCGGCGACAGATCTGGACGGTAGCGAATCAGACCATTTGGTCAAACTCTGAGAGCCGATATTTGACCGTTTGCACAAACTCTCCGCGCGATGCCCGCGCGGCGGGCCGCTTCTGCTTACGCTTGGTGCGGTTCCCGCCGACGTCTTCCGATATCGAGACGGGAAAAGGGCGAATCAGGTCAGTCCGAGGTTCGCCAGGATCAGTCTCTGGGTGCTCTCCACCGTCTGCTCGAAGAAGGCCTCGTCGCTGAGGTCGTGCCCGGTGATGGCCTCCACCTGTGCCGCGAAGTCGGCATAGTGCTGGGTGACGGCCCAGATCGCGAAGACGAGGTGGCGGGGATCGTGCGGGGCGATGCGCCCGTCCGCGATCCAGCCGCGCAGCACCGCGGCCTTGGCCTCGACCAAGTCCCGCAGGGGGCCTTCGAGTTCGGCGCGGAGCAGCGGCGCGCCCTGCACGATCTCCAGGCAGAACAGCCGCGAGGCCCGCGGCGCGTCCCGGGACAGGGTGATCTTCGAGCGGATGTAACGCTTGAGCGCCTCGGCCGGCTCGGATTCCGCGTCGAGCGCATGAAGCGGGTCGAGCCAGACATCGAGCACGCGCCGCAGCACGGCGACGTAGAGGTCTTCCTTGGTGCGGAAGTAGTAGAGCAGGTTCGTCTTCGAGAGCCCGGCGCGCAGGGCGATCTGGTCGAGGCTGGCGCCGTGCAGGCCGACGGTCGAGAAGACCTCCAGTCCGGCATCGAGCACGGCTTCCCGGCGCAGGGCACCGTCGCGGCGCTGTCGGCGTGCCGGGGCCCCGATCTCGCTTCCGACCACGCCCGAGCCTCCCGATCCGTCACCGCCCTGCGCGGCTCTCGGATCACGTATCCGATCCCGCGCGCGCGACCAATCGCCGGCACCGCGCAGCGACCGGGCCGCTCCTCCCGCGCGGTCGAAGACCGTCACGCGTGCGCGATGATCCAGTGCTCGCCGAAGGGATGCTCCTCCAGGTTCACCCCTGGGCCGCCCCGGTCGATCACCCAGAAATCCTGGGGGCGGTCGAGCGGTGTGAGAACGCCGTGCCATGTGCCGAGCGCGTAGCAGACGCCCTGGCCGGGAGCGGTGAGGAAGGCCCGCGGCCGACCGGGCTTGCCGCCCTCGTCCGGGCAGACGACGACGAGGAACGGCGCGGCATTCAGGGGGATGAAGGCCTGGGCTCCGAGCGGGTGTCGCTCGACGAGGCTCAGGCGGAGCGGCAGCGCGTAGGGATCGGCCTCGACGAAGCCGATCACCACCTGCCCCTCCGCGCCCGCGACGACCACCCGCGCGAGGTCGTGGAAGCGGCGGGCCCGGCCGCCGTTCATCGGCTGCGGGGCGACGGCCGCCCTGTCGATCACCGTGCCGAACGGCGCGAAGGCTTCCCGCGTCAGCGGCTCGACGGGGATCCGCCGTTCGCTCATCGGAAGGCTCCGAACGGCGCGAGCGAAGCGTGCCGGTTCACGTCCTTGTAGAGCAGGTAGCGGAAGGGGCCGGGGCCGCCCGCGTAGCAGGCTTGCGGGCAGAAGGCGCGCAGCCACAGGAAGTCGCCGGCCTCCACCTCGACCCAGTCGCGGTTGAGCCGGTAGACCGCCTTGCCCTCCAGCACGAACAGGCCGTGCTCCATCACATGCGTCTCCTCGAATGGGATCGAGGCGCCGGGCCGCAGGGTGACGATGTTGACGTGCATGTCGTGGCGCACGTCCTCGGGCGAGACGAAGCGGGTGGTGGCCCAGGCGCCGTCGGTGCCCGGCATCGCCACCGGGGCGATCTCGGATTCGTGGGTGACGAGGGCCGGCGGGCAGGCGAGGCCCTCGACGCGCTCGTATGCCTTGCGGATCCAGTGGAAGCGCGCCGGCTCGGACCCTTCGCCGTGCAGGCTCCAGGCCGCCCCCGGGGGCAGGTAGACGTAGCTACCGGGGCGCAGGGCATGCGCCTGTCCTTCGAGGACGAGGCGGAGGCGACCGCCGACCACGAACAGCACGCCCTCGGCGCGTGGGTCCGGCTCCGGCCGCTCGCTGCCGCCGCCGGGCGCCACCTCCATCAGGTACTGCGCGAAGGTTTCGGAGAAACCCGACAGGGGCCGCGACAGCATCCAGGCCCGCGTGCCCTCCCAGAACGGCAGTACGCTCGTGACGATGTCGCGCATCACCCCCTTCGGGATGACGGCGTAGGCCTCGGTGAATACGGCCCGGCCCGTCATCAGCGCCGTCTGGGGAGGCAGGCCGCCGCAGGGCGGATTGTAGGGGGAAGCGGTCATTCGGAGGAATTCCGTTGTCGTGAATGGCGAAGTCGGGGCGGGGATCTCAGTGCGCAGCGTCCGCCAGCCAGGCTGCGATCACGCCGCGCTCCGCCTCGGTCATCTCGGTCACGTTGTTAGGCGGCATGTTGTGCGTCAGCACGACCTGCCGCCGGATCGCTTCGGCCTGACGGCCGATGGCCTCGGCGGTATCGAGCCGAACGCCCTTCGGCGCGACGCCGATCCCGTCCCAGATCGGCTCGGCTGCGTGGCACATGGCGCAGCGCCCCGCGACGAGTTCGACGATGGGGTCCGGCGGCGCAGCGCCCCCGTGACCGGCCGAGGCGAGGGCGGTGGCCGGCGGGCCTTCGGCCTGCGGCGGCAGGCCCAGCACCGCACGCCCCCCGGCGCTTCCGGCGACGGCGAGGACGAAGGCGGCGGCCAGACCCGCCGAGGCCGCGGCCCAGGCCCACCAGGGCGAGCGGGCGTGGTCGCCATGGCGCACGTTGTAGAAGTAGCGGATCACCGCGCCCGAGGCGGTGACCAGCGCGACGATGAGCGGAATCGTCGCCTTCGATTCGAACAGCATCGGGTAATGGTTCGCGATCATCAGGAGGACGACCGGCAGGGTCAGGTAGTTGTTCTGCGCCGAGCGTTGCTTGGCCTGCTTGCCCAGCTTCGGGTCCGGCCGCTCGCCCTTCAGCAGCGCGGCGACGACCTTGCGCTGGTTCGGGATGATGATGAAGAAGACGTTGCCGGCCATCCAGGTCGCCATCAGGGCGCCGGTATGGATCAGGGCGCCGCGGCCGCTGAACACCTGCGAGAAGCCGAAGGCGGCGAACGTGATGGCCAGCAGGCCGACCGTGGCGAGGCCGGCCTCGCTCTCGCCGAGCCTTGAGTGGCAGATGCGGTCATAGACGAGCCAGCCGAGCGCCAGCGCCCCGACGCCGAGCGCCGCCGCGACCGGGGCCGACAGGTCCATCACCGCCGGATCGACGAGGTAGAGCCGCGATTGCGCGTAGTAGATCCAGGCCAGCAGCACGAAGCCCGACAGCCACGTCGTATAGGCCTGCCACTTGTGCCAGGTGAGGTCCGGGGAGAGATGCTCCGGCGCGACGAAATACTTGCGCATCTCGTAGAAGCCGCCGCCATGCACCTGCCAAGCCGCGGCGCCTTCCCCGGCCGGGATGTCCGGCGTCCGCTTCAGCGACGCGTCGAGATGCATGAAGAAGAACGACGAGCCGATCCAGGCCATCGCCGCGACGATGTGGAGCCAGCGCAGCAGCAGGCTCCCCCATTCCCAGACGAAGCTCTCCACGGCCTCTCCCTCCAGTGTCCGGCTGCAATTCTACCGCTGTCGGCGGGCCTGTATGCCCATCAAATTCCTTGCCAGTTTTCGAAATTTTCGCGAAATCGGGGCCGTGTCGGGAGGCCGCAGGACTCGGAGGGCGGATGCTGTCCCTGGAGAGTGTTCGCATCTTCATGCGCGCGGCGGAGAGCGGCAGCTTCTCGGCGGCCGGCCGCTCGCTGCGCCTGTCGCCCTCGGTGGTCAGCTACCGCGTCCAGACGCTGGAGGAGCATCTCGGCTGCCTGCTGCTCACCCGCACGACGCGGCGGATGAACCTGACGGAAGCCGGCCGCGTCTTCTACGACCGCTGCCTCGACATCGCCGCCTCCGTGGAGCGGGCGGAGAAGAGCGTCGAGACCCAGGGCGCCGCGCCGCGCGGGACGCTGAAGGTCACCGCCCCGCTGACCCTGGGCCGGCGCGTCGTGGCGCCGCTGATCCCCGCCTTCCGCGGGCGCCATCCGGAGGCCGACGTCCACCTCCGGCTGTCCGATCATCTGCTCGACCTCGTGCAGGAGGCGGTCGACGTGGCGGTCCGCCTCGCGCAGATGCGCGACTCGACCTTCACCCTGCGCAAGGTCGCCGATGTCGAACGGATCCTGTGCGCGTCCCCGGGCTATCTCGCCGCGCATCCCGCCCCCGAGAGCCCGGCGGACCTCATCGATCATGCCTGCCTGCTGCTGCGCTTTCCCGGATCCGAGCAGTTCCGCTGGAGCCTGCGCGACGGCGACGAGATCGTGACGCTGCCGGTCTCCGGGCGCATCGACGCGGATGACGGCGACGTGCTGACGGAATGGGCGCTCCAGGGGCAGGGCATCGCCCTCAAGCCCGTCTTCGAGGTGGCGCCCTACCTCGCCGACGGCCGCCTCGTGCCGGTCCTGCCGGGCACGCCGCCCATGCCGGTGACCCTCGGCGTGGTTTATCCCTCGCGAAAGATGCTGCCGGCCCGCGCCAAGACCTTCATCGAGATGACGACCGAGGCCCTGCGCGCCCATGTCGGCGCCGGGCTCGACCTGATCGGCCGGCGCTTAGCGCGGTAGGGTTGGGCGCCGGGAGGCCGCTCGCGCGCGGATCAGCTCTCCGAGGGCAGCCGGTCCTTCAGGCGCAGCCACGCGATCCGCTCGATCTGGCGCAAAGCCTCCTGGAATTCCTGCTCGGGATCGTTGCGCAGCCGCTGCTCGAACGCCGTCAGGATCGCCTCGCGGCCGCTGCCCTTGATGGCCATGACGAAGGGCAGGTCGAAGCGCGCGTGGTAGGCCGCATTCAGCCGCTCGAACCGCGCCAGCTCCTCGGCCGAGAGCGCGCCGAGGCCGGCGCTGCCCTGCTCGGCGGTGGAGTCTTGCGTCAACTGCCCCGCCTGGGCGAGCCGCCCCGCGAGTTCGGGATGGGCGCGGATGAGGGCGCGCTGCTGCTCGGCGGGCCGGCTGCGCAGGGCGCCGACGAGGGCGGCATGGAGCCCTTCCGCGCTGTCCTCGCGGGCGGTGAGGCCCGCCTGCCACGCCCGGAGCGCGATCTCCGGCGTGTCCTCGAAGATGTCGCCGAACCGGGTGAGGAACTGAGCCGCGCTCATGGTGCTCGGGCGTAGGGCTTCGGCCGGGTGCCGCGCCGTCCAGTGCCGGGCGATATCGATGCGGCGCGCCAGCCAGACGCCGTCATGGGCGGCGACGTGGTCGAGGAAGCGCGCGAGCGCGGCGATGCGGCCGGGCCGGCCGACCAGGCGGCAGTGCAGCCCCACCGACATCATCTTCGGCGCGGCGGCGCCCTCCGCGTAGAGCGCGTCGAAGCTGTCGCGCAGATAGGTGAAGAAGTGTTCGCCGGTGTTGAAGCCCTGCGCGGTGGCGAAGCGCATGTCGTTCGCGTCGAGGGTGTAGGGCACCACGAGGCCGGTGCCGGCCCGCCCGTACAGCCAGTAGGGCAGGTCGTCGGCGTAGGAATCGGCGAGATAGGCAAAGCCCCGTTCCAGGCCGAGCTCCAGCGTGTTGACGGAAGAGCGGCCGGTATACCAGCCGAGGGGGCGCTCGCCCGTCACCTCCTCGTGCAAGCGGATCGCCGCATCCATCTGCGCGGCCTCCTCCGCCCGCTTCATGTCGCGGTAATCGATCCATTTCAGGCCGTGGCTGGCGATCTCCCAATCCGCCTCCCGCATCGCGGCCACGACCTCCGGGTTGCGCGCGAGCGCGGTGGCGACGCCGAACACGGTCACCGGCACGCCCCGCTCGGTGAACAGGCGCCAGAGTCGCCAGAAGCCGGCGCGGGCGCCGTACTCGTAGAGCGATTCCATGTTCATGTGGCGCATGCCCGGCCAGGGCGCGGCGCCGACGATCTCGGACAGGAACGCCTCGGAGGCCGCATCCCCATGCAGGATGCAGTTCTCGCCCCCCTCCTCGTAGTTGAGCACGATCTGCACGGCGATCCGGGCGCCGCCGGGCCAATCCGCCTGCGGCACGTTGCGGCCGTATCCGATCAGGTCGCGGGAGGTGTGCATCGATGACCCCGGGTCTGCCGCGCAGGTGCGCGGATCGTTCCGACTCGCTTCGGAAGGTTGCCAAGATGCAACGATAGCGCCGCGCGGATTCCGGATCTGTCGGACTTTTCGAAAGCTGCTCCCGAAAATCCGGGTTGGTGCGGGGGAGACGATCTGCAAGGGTTGCGGTGCCGGCAAAGCGCGGCCCTCGGGCAGCCGCTCGTCGCCCGGCAATTCCGGTGGAGGAGCCGCATCCCATGGCCGTCGCAAACCCCGCCGCACCAACGGATGCCCGGCGACTCACGACCCACGTGCTCGACACGGCCGCCGGACGCCCGGCGGCGGGACTGACCCTTCATCTCCTGCGCATCGAGGGCGAATCCCGCACGCTCCTCAAGACGGCCGCCACCAATGCCGACGGCCGCTGCGACGCGCCCCTCCTCTCGGGCGAGGCGATGGCGCCCGGCATCTACGAGATCGCCTTCGAGGTCGGCGCCTATTTCGCCCGCGCCGCCGGCGGCGAGCCGCCGTCCTTCCTCGACATCGTGCCCGTGCGCTTCCGGATCGCGCCGCAGGGTCCGGACGCTCCCGCTCATCTCCACGTGCCGCTCCTGATTTCCCCCTACGGTTACAGCACCTATCGCGGAAGCTGAGCCCCGCACGGCTCCGCCGCTGACGCCGCTCGGCTCCACGCGGGCGCCGAGTTCAAAGTGCGTGCAGGGTCAGGGACAGGTGTCGTGCGGCAGGCCGATGCCGAGGCAGCCCGCAGGGTGAGAGCATCGAAGGGCGGCAGCCTCGTCACGGCCAACGGGCTCGACGCCTCCGCGATCCTCGATCAGGCATAGGCAGGGCGGAACAAGCCGCCCGACACCTTCCGATGGAACGAAGACACGCCACCGCTCACAGCAGCCCTCGCACGGGCTCCGGGCACCGCCCGAGCGGATCGCGACCGAGAACGGCAGGATCCGATCGAGGGGACGTCGCGGTGCCTGCGCCGCCGCGGCAGGTCGCGTTCTGATCGGAGGACTTAGAGCATCGTCCTGGATACCTGATCCACGACGATGCTTGAGGCTCTTGTTTTCGCATCATCTTTTTTCCGAAAGCCGGCGACCACCTTTCGGGACGATGCTCTCGGTCTCTCCCAAAACTCTCGCCGCGCCGTCATCGCCAGAGCGAGAACGGTCGGAGACCGGGCGTTTCGGGCGGCACTCTTATGCTGCCCAGGCCAGAATCAAGACGCCGCTGAGGAACATGGCATAGGTCGCGAGCAGCGCGGAAATTTCACGGTGCTTCGACACGACGGCGCGGGAGACGGACAGCATGGCGGCGATCAATCACGAGGTGACCGGATCAGGCTGATAGCCAAACCTTGACGGATTTGGAGAGGTCGGCGCCCTGTTTCACAAGAAAAGACGAAGTGTTGCGCGCTGGCGACTCTTTTCCGGGGGGCGGGCCGTGATGCGCGTGTCCCGCACGGGCCCCGCCCGGCGGGTTTCCGGCCGGTCCGATGGCAGCATACCCGCGCCCGACGCCATGACGGTGGAACCCGCGTCGCCTTGAGCGCGCATTCCGGCGAAGTGATCGCCGGTTCTTTGGAATGTGCGCCAAAGCAGTGGACCGGAGATGTCCGCCCGATGCCATCAGGTCGGATAGGGCTCCGGTCGTCAGGCGGCGGCCCGAACGTTCGACAGGAAGAACAGAACCTCCCCGCGCAGTGCGTTCGAGGTGTCCGGAAGAGTCACCGCGGGTGGTGAAGGTGGGCTCTGTCACGAGGCTTTTGCCGGAGACGACCGGCCGGAATTGGGAAGGAGGCGACCCCGCGCAGGCTTGCGTTCGGAGATGGCCTCAGCGGCCGCACAGCGCCGCGAAGGCGGCGGGCTGCGGTCCGCTGCCCTTCTCCGAGAAGCGGGTCGGCGTGCACAGGCCGGGATTGGCTCCGCAATAGCCCCCGAAGCTGAAACGCGTCGCGGAGCCGGGCCGGGCCGGGCTCACGCCGCCGGCGGTCACGATGGCGACGGCGCCGGGCTGGTCCAGGGTGAGGCAGGCCTGCGGGCTGGCTTGGCGCGTGCAGACCCGGACCTCGCCGTCGACGAGGGTGATCACCGAGCGCGCGCCCGTCGTCCAGACATCGAACACGGTTCCCCGGACGCCGATCGTCGCTACGGGCGTCTTGACCTCGTAGGCCTTCTTGTCGAGGTCGCCGGTGACGAAGCGGTAGGTGCCCTTCAACAGGTTGAGCGCCACCTTCCCGGCCGGCCGCTCGTCCGAATAGACGTACTGGCTGAGGGCGATGCGTGCGTTCGGCCCGATCGAGAGATTGGTCTGATCGAGGAAGACGAGCTTGGCGAGGCTGTCCGCCCCGGTCTGCACCGCCTCGTCGCGGAACACCGTGTCGCCCTCGGCGAGGCTGTTCTTCTGCGCCCCCTTCAGGCGGGACACGTCGTTCTTCA
Organism: Methylorubrum sp. Q1; assembly: GCF_004683995.1. Taxonomy (NCBI): domain Bacteria; kingdom Pseudomonadati; phylum Pseudomonadota; class Alphaproteobacteria; order Hyphomicrobiales; family Methylobacteriaceae; genus Methylorubrum; species Methylorubrum sp. Q1. The sequence continues at coordinate 60,410 of NZ_SRHQ01000007.1, forward strand.
CGACCGTCGTCGCGCCGATCTGCTGGGCCGATACCGGTCCGGCCAGGCCGATCGCGAGGCCGAGCGCGACGCCATTGCCCAAGCCGGCGACACAGATCCGTCTGGCAAGGCTCATCGCGGCGCGGTCCATTGGTGACGTCACACTATCGTAGACGCGAAACCGGCCGCAGCAACGCTGCCACAAGCTTTTCCCGGCGGTGTTGCAAATCGACGGCGCGCGCACGACCCGGTTTCGAAGTGTCCGCGTCGGGCCAAGACAGGGAGCCTACGGGGCACCCCCGGCATCCGAGGCCGACGGATCGGGCCGGTAGAGGTCGCGCAGATCGGCGCCGGTCTGCTGCCGGATGGTCGCGATCGCCTCCGGCGGCAGGGCCTCGATCCAGGCCCGGAAGCCGGCGTGGTCGGGTTGGTTCCGGGCGCCGGCGGGCGGCGTCTCGCCGAGCGCCCGATAGGCGGCCGCGTAGGTGGCGATGCGGTTGACCGTCGCCGACTGGGTTCGGCCCATGGCAAGGCCGCTCGCCCTTGCGCCGAGCAGGAACACGCGGTCTTCGATCTCGGCCAGCGGCCGGGGCGTCAGCGCCCAATGGCCGAACAGGCGAAAACCCACCGGAAGGAACAGGTAGCCGCTGGCATCGACGAAGCGGTCCGCGGCTTCCTCGGGAAGCGGCAGAGCGGTCAGGTCGGGGCGCCGGAGCCGGCGGGAGGCCGTGACGATCCCGCACCGCTCGAACCCGACGCGGAGCGCCGCCGTGAGGCAGCGTTCGATATGGTCCGGATCGTACCAGCACCCGGCATCGAGGAAGCAGATTGCCGTATAGCCCTTCGCGGCCGCGAGCAGCCCGCCGGCCGCCCAGGCCGCGCGGGTGCCCGTTTCATGGCTCCCGCCGAGGCGGATGTGACCGGCGACCCGAGCATCCAGCCCCTCCTGCGGCGGGCCCTCCGCGATCAGGAGATGGTCCGCCGCCACGGTCTGGCCGGCCACCGAGGCGATGCAGCGCCGGAGCGCCTTGGAATCGTCCGCGCGGTAGGCCGTCACCACAGCGATCCGCGGGGTGCGGTCCTTCAGCGTCCCGGTCCAGAGCGAGCCGCGCGCCTGCAGGCGGTCATAGGCGTAGTCGCGGTTGGCCCGCACCCGCTCGCGGGTCGGCGGATCGAGGTGTTCGCGCGACAGGATGATCGCGCAGGCGACGAGGCAGTCCATGTCGCGGCCTGCCCAGTAGGCATTGACCGCGAACTCGTCGAGCAATCCGATCTCGTAGATCCAGGGCTGAAGGAACAGGCCGGCCTCCGGCTGCGGACGGCCGAGCCCGCCTTGCGCGGCCGCGAGCCCGCGGTCCCACGCGCCGCGCTGGCGGCAGATCAGGGCGGCGGCATGATGCGCCTCGGCGCGTTCCGGCACGGCCGCGATCGCGCGGTCGAGCACCGACAGGACCGCCTGCGTCGGCGCGCCTTGGTGTGCCATCAGCTTGCCGGCGTTGAGCCCGCTCTCGAACACCTCCTGTTCCCAGAAACCGAGTTCGGCCCGCGCGCGATAGGCCTCGATCGCCTGATCGAACCGGCCGGCGTCGCGCAGGCTCTGGGCGAGGTAGAAGGTGTAGCGGGCGCGCAGGAACGGATCGTCCTCGCCGGCCAAAGCCGCCTTGAGCAGGGCGGCGTCGCGGGCGAATGTTTCGGGATCGCGCGAGCGCGCCCCGTCGCCGCCATAGACGACGTGCAGCCCGGCCGCGACGTCGTGCGACCGCGCGGTGGCCGGGATGTCGAGAAACTCGTGCAGCACCGAGCGGTAGCGGAAGGCCAGACGGTTCGAGAAGAGCTGTGGGCGGCGGTACACGGCCGGCCCGTGATGGATGGCGAGGTCGTAGACGTCGGCCACCAAGCCGGCCTTGAAGGCCACCGGGTCGAAACCGGGCGCGAAGACGAGCCGGTCATCCGCATCGATCACCAGCGCGTAGTCGATCGCGGGGTTCCGGCGCAGGGCCGCGAGCGCCGCACTGCGGTTGTGGGCGAAGTCCTGCCACGGCTCTGCGATCACCGAGCCGGGAATCCCGTGGCGGGCGAGATAGGTGCGCACGATCTCCGGTGTGCCGTCCCCGGAGCCGGTATCGACGATGAGAGCGGCGTCGATGAGCGGGCGGACGCTGTCGAGGCAGCGCTCCACGACATGCGCCTCGTCCCTGACAATCATGCACAGGCCGATCGTCGGCATCCGCCCCCTCATGCCCCGATGTCCGAACGGGTCCGACGCCTGTCCGCATCACCGGTCTCCGTCTCGATCCTGGGAAACACGACCGGATGACGTCGGCAAGAGACCCGCAGTCCTGTTGCCCATTTGCCACGCATCGTGAGGTTTTCGTATCCTCCGTAACTAGAAGACGGGCAAGGCCGACAGTGTCCGGCTTCATGGCGAGGGAGCAAGACGGTATCGTCCCGCGGCCATCGACCGGGCATGACAGCAGAGGCGCAATCATTCCGCCGGCAAACCCGCCTCCGGGTAGGGACTGTTCCGGTCGGAGAGATTTTTCCGCCGATGCGTGCAGATTCTGACTCGGAGATGCACAATCGATGGAGCCGCAACGCCGCTGGAAGCGCCGGCTATGCGTGAGACGATTTGATAAATAGGGCTCGGCTTCGGGCTCGTGACTGAATATCACGGAAAAAAGCGCGCGGTTCTGCATGTTCCGAGACTTGGCGGTCTCGGTGCGACGGCGAGACGGGGTTAGGGGCATGGCTCAGCATCAGCGCGACGCGCTGCTTACGACCGTCTTCGTCGGGAGTGCCGTGCTCGCCGTGTTGCTCCAGGGCGCACCGGCTTGGCCGGCGAGCGGGGGAGCCGGCGGCCGTTCGTCGGGCGGCACGCTCGGCAATGGCAGGCCCGGTGCCGATGCGCCCGCAGGCAGCGCCGATCCCGGCGGCAACCTGGGGAATTCCGGGGCCGGCGGGGGCGGCAATGGCGGCGGGCCGGGCCTTGCCGGCGGGGCCGGCGGCAGCGGCTATGCCTTCCCCGACGGCGACGGACCGCTCGTGACCAGCCCGGGCGGCGCGTCCGGCGCCGGGGGCACGAGCGGCTCCCCGAACGGCGGCGACGGCAGTGAGGCGCCGATCTTCTCGACCAGCGGCGCGGGCGGCGGTGGCGGCGGCGCGAGCGGCAACGGCACCGGTCCCCTGATCGACAATGCGGCGACGCTGGCCGGCGGCGACGGTGGCCGGGGCGGAAACGCGACGAACTACGATGCCACGGCGCCCGGCAGCTTTCAGGGCGGCGGCGGCGGCGGGGCCGGTGGCGAGGGCGCGATCGTCGCGGGGGGCGGGGGGGCGAGCGCCAACCGGGCCGGCGGAATCCTGCAGGGCGGGGCCGGCGGCGCGGGCGGCGACGCGCAAGCCGGCGGCGGCGGCGGCGAGGGCGGCATCGGGCTTCGCAACGCGGGAACGGTCTCCTTCACCAATGCCGGGGCGATCCTGGGCGGCGGCGGTGGTGCCGGCGGCGGCACGGCGCGGGCCGATGGCGGCACTGCAGGGGCTGGCGGCGCGGGCGGGATCGGCGTGTTCCTGTCCGGCGGCAGCCCCTTCCTCAACGCGGCGGGCGGCACGATTGCGGGTGGGGCCGGCGGCCTCGGCGGCGGCCTCGGATTTCCCGGCCAGGCTCCGCGTACAATCCTCGGCGCGGCCGGCGAAGGTGGCGCCGGGCTCTCCGGGCCGGCCGGCGCCAGATTGTCCAATGCCGGAACCATCACCGGCGGCACGGGCGGCGGCGGCGCCGTCGGCGCGCCCGGCTTCGTCGAATTCGTGGGACCGTCGGGAGCGCCGGTCGCCATCGGCGGGACCGGGGGGACGGGCGGGGCCGGCGGCCGCGGCGGGGTCGGCGTGCAACTGACCGGTGCGGACGGCTTCGGCAACATCGGCACCGTGGCCGGCGGAGCGGGCGGCATCGGTGGCGTGGGCGGCCAGGCCACCGGAAACTCCGAAGGGCCGATCGGTCCGCCCGATGCCTCCGGCGGCACGGGCGGCATCGGCGGCACGGGCGGCACCGGGCTGCGGATCAGTGGCGCGACCGCCCCCGGCAATGCCGGGACCCTTCTCGGCGGGGACGGAGGACAGGGCGGAGCAGGCGGTCTGCCGGGCTTCAGCCCGGAGAGCCGGGGCGGAGCCGGCGGCCAGGGCGGCGCGGGCGGCATCGGAGCGCAGCTCATCGGCACCGACTTCACCAGTTCCGGTCGCATCGCCGGTGGCCGGGGCGGGGCAGGCGGGGCCGCTGGCCTCTTGGAAGTCTCCGGCGCGACGGGCGCGGCCGGGATCGGCGGCACGGGCGGTGCCGGCCTCTTGCTCGAGGGCGCGAGCCGCTTCACCAACCTCGCTGCGGGTCTCGTCGCGGGTGGGACGGGCGGAACCGGCAGCGGCGCCGGCGGGATCGGCGTGCTCGCCCCCGGCGGCGGCACCCTGATCAATGCCGGGAGGATTACAGGCGGTGCGGGGGCCACCGGCGCGAGCGGCGCCGTGGCAGGCGGTGGCTTGGGTGGAACGGCCGTCGTCGGCGCCAATCTCGCCGTCGTCAATTCGGGCCTCATCGCCGTCGGCGCGGGCGCCACCGGCCCCGCCGCGGCGGAGACGGGCCGGGCCATCAGCTTCACCGGCGGGCTCAACAGCCTCACCCTGACCTCGACCGCGCAGATCGAGGGAACGGTCGCCGCCTTCAGCGCCTCCGACCGGCTCAGCCTCGGCGGTGCCGCCGACGGCACGTTCTCCGTGGCCGCGATCGGGCCGCAGTACCAGAATTTCGGCATCTTCCAGAAGGTCGATACGGGGGTCTGGACGCTCACCGGAACGACGCCGGCGGTCACCCCCTGGCAGGTTCTGGGCGGCACGCTCGCGATCAGCGCGGATGCCGGTCTCGGCGCGCCGTCGGGCGGGATCCTGCTGAACGGCGGAACGCTCCGGGCCACCGCCGCCCTCTCGACGGCGCGGACGGTCACCCTGGGGCCGGCCGGTGGGGCGATCGAGGCGGTTCCGGGCGTGGCGATGGTCGCGGCTGGGCCGCTTGCCGGCACGGGCGGGCTGACGAAGACCGGGGCCGGCACCCTGACCCTGAGCGGTGCCAACACCTATACCGGCGCGACAACAATTGAGGCCGGGATGCTGGTGCTGGCGGGCTCTGGCACGATCGCCAACTCACGCTCGGTCAGCGTCTCCGGCGAACTCGATCTGTCGCAGACGAGCACGGGCGCGCGCCTTGTCACCCTGTCGGGCTCCGGGACGGTCACCCTCGGCGCACAGACGCTCACCGTTACCAGAGGCTCGACCAGCTTCGCCGGCACGATCCGCGATACCGGAGGCCTCGTCAATGCAGCGGGGGGCGGCCTCACTCTTGGTGCTGGCCAGCTGACGCTTACGGGCACCAATACCTATACCGGCATCACCTCCGTGAGCGATGGCACGCTGGCGCTCGCCGGCCCGGGCGCGATCGCCGCCTCGCGTTCGGTCGGTGTCGGTGGCGAACTCGACTTGTCGCAGACCACTGCGGGCGCGCGCCTCATCGCCCTGTCGGGTTCCGGAACCGTCACGCTGGGCGCGCAGACGCTCACCATCACTGAGAGCTCGAGCAGCTTCGCCGGCACAATCCGCGATGCTGGCGGCCTCTTCAACACAACCGGCGGCGGCCTTGCCCTCGCGGGCGGCCGGCTGACGCTCACGGGCAGCAACACCTATACCGGCGCCACCACTGTGAGCGGCGGCACGCTGGCGCTCACTAGTTCGGGCGCGATTGCATCGTCGAGCAGTGTAGCGCTGGCAACGGGTGCCAGCTTTGACATCGCGGGGCTGGCCAACGGCGGCACCGCGATCGCCGGCCTGTCTGACACCGCCGTCGGTCAAACTGGAACGGTGAACCTCGGCTTCAATCGCCTGACGCTCACTAACGCCGCCGGCACCTTCTCCGGCGCGATCACCGGCGCCAGTGGGCTGACACTCGCGGGTGGGACGCAGACGCTCGCAGGCCCGAGCAGCTATACCGGCGCAACCCTCGTCTCGGCCGGCACGCTGCGGGCCGGGATCAACAATGCCTTCGCAGGCACTTCTGCCTTCACCGTGGCCGGAGACGCGACCCTCGACCTCGCCGGTTTCAGACAAGCCATTGGGTCGCTCGCTGGCGCCGGCAGCGTCACGCTGGGGGCTGGCGCGCTTACCGCGGGCAGCGACGGACGCTCAACGGGCTTCTCCGGGACGGTTTCCGGCGCGGGCAGCCTAATCAAGGTCGGGGCAGGCACGCTGACGCTGTTGGGCACCAACACCTATAGCGGCGGCACGGCGCTGAACGGCGGCACGATCCTGGTCTCGAGGGATGCCAGCCTCGGCGCGGCGACGGGCGGCCTGAGCTTCGGCGGCGGTGCGCTCGCCACGGGAGCCGACTTCACCACCGGCCGCGCGCTCACGCTCGGCGCCGCGGGCGGCACGCTGGCGCCGGATGCAGGCGCGAGCCTCACCCTGACCGGCGTGGTCGCCGGCCCCGGCCGGCTCACGGTGGGCGGGGCCGGCCGCGTGGTCCTGACCGGGACCGCCAGCTATGGCGGGGGCACAGCAGTGAATGCCGGCGCCACCCTGCAACTCGGCAACGGCGGCACGGCCGGCGCGATCCCCGGCGATGTCGTCGCCAATGGCACGCTGACCTTCAACCGTTCGGACCGGCTGGATTTTGCCGGCGTCATCTCCGGCTCTGGCACCCTGAGCCAATCGGGCACGGGCATCACGACGCTCACCGGCAGCAACGGGCCGGCGGCCCGGTTCACGGGCACGGCCGCCATCCATGCCGGGACGCTGGCGGTCAACGGCACCTTCGGCGACACCACGGCCAACACGGCAAGCGTCAACGTCAATGCCGGCGGCACCCTGCTGGGGGCCGGCACCGTGGCGGGCTCGGTGATCGTCAACGGCGGCACCGTCTCGGCCGGCAACTCGCCGGGTACGCTGACGGTCGCCGGCAACTACACCCTCAACCCCGGCTCGACCTCGCTGTTCGAGTTCGGCAGCCCGGGAATCGTCGGCGGCGCGAGCAACGACCTCATCAATGTCGGCGGCAATCTCGGGCTCGGCGGCACGCTCAGCCTCGTTTCGGCGGCGGGCGCCACGGCCGCGCCGGTCTCGGGCGCCTACCGGCTGTTCAATTACGGCGGCACGGTCTCGGGCGGCTTCGATCGCATCGCCACGCCGAGCGCCGGCACGAGCGCGCTGGTCTATACCGACATCCCGGCCCAGGTGAACGTGCTGCTGGTCAACGGCAACCAGTCGGTGCAGCTCTGGGATGGCGCCGACACCACCGGCGCCGCGGCCGGCGGCCAGGGTGGCACCGGCACGTGGAGCGTGGGCGGCACCAACTGGACCCGCCTGCCCGGCGGGCAGATCAACGACGTCTGGCGCTCCGGCGTCGGCCTCTTCGCCGGGAGCGCCGGGACGGTGACGGTGGCCGGGGCTCGGAACATCCAGGGCCTTCAGTTCACCGCCGACGGCTATCGGCTCGGCGGGACCGGCACGCTCAACCTGACCGGCGACCCCTTCACGACGGCAGGTCAGAGCTTCGTCACCGTCGATGCCGGCGTCTCCGCCACCATCGCCACCGGACTGACCGGGCAGGCGGCGGGGATCGGCCTGCGCAAGCTCGGATCCGGCACGCTGACCCTGACGGGCGCCGGCACCTATACCGGCGCGACGACGGTCGAGGCCGGCACGCTGGCGCTCGTGGCCGGCGGCGCGCTGGCCTCCTCGGTGACGACAGGGGCCGGCGGCGCTTTCGCCAATTTGGGAACGGTGGGCGGCGGTCTCACCAATGCCGGCTCCGCCACCAACGACGGCACGCTCAGTGGGCCGGTCACCAATAGCGGCAGCTTCGCCAACCGCGGTACGGCCGGTGCGCTGACGAGCACGGCGGGCGCGGTGACGAATACCGGGACGTTGAACGGCGAGGTGACCGTCACCGGCGGCAGCCTCGCACTCGGCCCCGGCAGCCTTGTCACCGGCGCACTGACGAACGGCGCCACGGTCACGGTACAGGGCCGGATCGCGGGGGCGGTGACGAACGGGGCCGGCGCAAGCTTCACGCTGTCCGGGCCCTTGGCCGACCTCACTGCCCTGACCAATGCCGGCACCGTGAGTTTGGCGGGCAACGCTCTCGGCATCGGCACCCTGACGGGGGAGGGCGGGGTGATCCAGAACGCCGGCGCCCCGGCGGCGGTGCTGACGCTGGGAGCCGGCAGCACCGCCGGGACCGTGCTGCAGGACGGCGCGGGCGGCGCCCTCGCACTGGCGAAGGTCGGGTCCGGCACGCTGACCCTGACGGGGGCGAGCACCTATGGCGGCGGGACCACGGTCACCGGCGGCACGCTGGCGCTCGGCCGTCCGGGGGCCGCGGGCAGCGGCGCCATCGCGCTCGATTCCGGCACCCGTCTTGCCTTCCTCGGCAGCGGCTACACCGTGGAGAACGCGATCCGCCTCGAAGGCCCCGCCGCCGCGACGATCGATTCCGGCTCCGGAGCGGTCGCCCTGTCGGGTTCGATCTCCGGGCCCGGCGCTCTGGAGAAGACCGGCCTCGGCACGCTGGTGGTGTCCGGCACCGGCACCTATACGGGCGCCACCGCAGTCACGGCCGGCATCCTCCAGGTCGACGGGGCGCTCACGGGGGCGTCGATCCTGACGGTCGAGCCCGGCGCGGGCCTGACCGGAACCGGCCGGGTCGGCGCGCTCACGGTCCAATCCGGGGGATTTGTCGCGCCCGGCAACGCGGCCGACCCCACCGGCACCCTGACGGCGGAGGGGCCGGTGGTGCTCGGCGCGGGCTCGACGCTGGCGACGACGCTGTCGCTGACGGCGGCGAGCCGGCTCGTCACCCCGGCGACCGCGACGATCGCCTCCGGGGGGATCCTGCAGATCACGCCCTCCAGCCTCGCCTACACCACGCCGGTGCGGTTGCCGATCCTGGTGGCGAGCGCGGGGCTGACCGGCCAGTTCACCACGGTTCGCTTCACCGCACCGGTGCGGGGCCTCCAACCGATCGTCGGCTACGACGCGGGCAGCGCCTACCTCCAGTTCGGCGAGGCCGAACCCGGCCGCCCGGCCGAGCCGCCGGGACCGGATCTGACGAGCGCGATCGCCTCGGCGCAGGGGCTGGCGCGCGACCGTTTCGGCGCCTTCGTGACGCAGCGCGTCCTCGGCAGCGTGCTCACCGGCTTCAACCAGCAGATCAGTTGCGGCGACTGCTTCAGCGGCTTCGGCATGGCCGGCTCCTACAGCGTCGGCGCGCAGGGACGTAAGGCGCTCACCGACGAACTCATGGCTATCGGCGGCTTCGCCTATACCGGCTACGACAGCGGCCGGGTCCGCGTCTCCGGCGGGCCGATCTTCGCCGGCCTGCTGCGCTACGATCCCGCCGGTTTCGGTTCGGCGCGGCCGTTCGTGGATGTCGGCGGCCTGTTCGCGCCGAGCCAGAACACGACCTACAGCCGAGGATACACCTTCGGGAACATGACCGGCCAGGGCACCGGACGGGTGTCGAGCCTCGGTGGTTCGGTCTTCGGCCGGGTCGGCTATGTCGCCCGGCTTTCGCCGCAGGACGAGGTCGCGGCGGCCGTCGAGTACAGCCGCGGCTGGCAATATGCCGGCGCCTATAACGAGGGTCTGCTCGCCCCGAACCCCTACGCCCTGGCGAGCCGCGGTGGCACGGACATCATCAACATCGCCAAGCTCGGCGGCCAATACACGCACCTGTTCGGCACCGCGATCGAGGCGCAGCTCAATCTCGGCGTCGCCCACGGCTTCGGCCTGAAGAGCGGCCTGAACGGGACGGTGGCGGACGTGCCGTTCACGACACCGATCAAGGATCTGACCTGGGCGGAATACGGGGCGCGGATCAGCTACCGGATCCAGCAGGATCTCGCGCTCGACGGGTTCGTCCTCGGCACGCTCGGGCCGCAGCCCGTCGGCGACACCATCCACGGCGGCGCCTCGGTGCGCTACGCGTTCTGACGCCGCTGCACGAGGATCGGCGGGAAGGGCCGCGCATGCGCAGGACGGTCATGCCCGCCCTGTCCGCGAGCCGGGGCCCCGTCGGCCGCCTCGGCCGCCGCATCGGGCCGGGCCGGCTGCTGGCCGGCGGCCTGCTCGTGCTGCTGCTGCTGTTGCGGATCTCCGATCCCCCGGCGGTCGAGACCCTGCGCGTCCGGACCTTCGACGCGCTTCAAGTGCTGGCACCCCGGGTGCCGCCGGCCGAGCGCCCGGTGGCGATCGTCGATCTCGACGAGGCCAGCCTCAAGGAATTCGGCCAGTGGCCCTGGACGCGCACGCGGCTCGCCGAAATCTGCCGGAAACTCCAAGAGGCCGGGGCAGCGATCGTCGCCTTCGACATCGTCTTCTCCGAGCCCGACCGCCTGTCGCCGCCGCTCCTGGCGCAGACCCTGCCGGACCTGAGCGAGGCCGCTCGCGCCGACCTGCGGGCGCAGCCCGACAGCGACAGGGTCTTCGCCGAGGCGATCGGGCGCATGCCGGTGGTGCTGGGCCAGACCGCCGCGAGCACGCCCATCGCCTGGACGGGGGAGGGGCCGCCGCCGCAGACCGGCACCGCCGTGGTGGGGACGGATTTCGATCCGGAGGCGGCGCTGATCGGCTTTCCCGGCCTGATCCGCAACCTGCCGGTGCTGGAGCGGGCCGCCGCGGGACGGGGCGTCTTCACCATCAGCCCCGAGCGGGACGGCGTGGTGCGGCGGGTGCCGATGGTGCTGCGGGCGGGCGGCACCGTCGTCCCGACCCTGGCGCTCGACATCCTGCGGGTGGCGACCGGGGCGGACACCCTGCTGATCCGGACCAACGACACCGGCGTCGTCTCGATCCGCCTGCCCGACCTCACGGTGCCGACCGATCCGCGGGGGCAGATCTGGGTGCGTTTCAGCCCGCATGATCCGGGGCTCTATGTGTCCGCCAAGGATGTCTTGAACGGTACGACTCCACCCGAACGGCTGCGCGGGAAAATTGTCCTCGTCGGCACCTCCGCCGTCGGCCTGCTCGACAACCGCACCACGCCGCTGGACCGCTCGATGCCCGGCGTCGAGATCCACGCGCAACTCCTCGAAAACCTGCTGACCGGCGCCACCCTCACCGTACCGAACGAGGCGACCCTGATCGAGGCCGGCGCCACGGCGGCGGTGTCGCTCGCCATCATCCTGTTCGCCCCGATCCTCGGCGCGCTCGGCCTGCTGCTGTTCGGCGGCATCGTCGCGGCGCAGCTCGTGTTTCTGTCGTGGTACCGGTTCTCCGCGCACGGCATCCTGTTCGATGCCACCTACCCCCTGCTGACGACCTTCCTCGTCTACCTCACTCTCGTCTTCACCAACTACTTTCGCGAGCAGGCCGGACGGAAGCGGATCCGCACCGCCTTCGGCCGCTACCTGTCGCCGGACCTCGTGGAGCAGCTCGCCCACTCGCCCGAGCCGCTGCGACTCGGCGGCGAGGAACGGCGCCTGACGATCATGTTCTCGGACGTGCGCGGCTTCACCGCGATCGCGGAGTTCTACAAGGACGATCCCGCCGGGCTGACGGCCCTGATGAACCGATTCCTCACGCCGCTCACCCACGCGATCCTCGAGCGGCAGGGGACGATCGACAAATACATGGGCGACGCGATCATGGCATTCTGGAACGCGCCGCTGCCCGTCGACGACCACGAGGCCCAGGCGGCGGCCGCCGCCCTCGACATGCTGGCGCGGATGGACGCCCTGAACGCCGCGCGTCGGCGCGAGGCGGAAGCGGGCGGGCACCCGGTCCTCCCGCTGGACATCGGCATCGGCATCAACACCGGGGCCTGCGTCGTCGGCAACATGGGCTCCGACCTGCGCTTCGACTACTCGGTGCTCGGCGACCCCGTGAACGTCGCCTCCCGCCTGGAGGGACAATCCAAGCTCTACGGGGTGAAGATCGTCCTCGGCGCGGCGACAGCGGAGGCTCTCTGCGACCGCTACCCGGTGATCGAGATCGACCGCGTGCGGGTGAAGGGCAAGCGCGAGCCCGAGACGCTCTTCACCCTCGTCGGCGACGAGGGTTTTCGGCGGTCCGAGCCGTTCCGGCAGCTCGCGGCCCGGCACGCCGCGATGATCGCGGCCTATCGCGCCCGGCAATGGGACGAGACCCACGCGGGTGCGGAGGCTTGCCGCATGCTCGCGAAGGGGCTCGCGCAGGATCTACGGATCGACGGCCTCTACGCGCTCTACGCGGCCCGTGCGGGAGCCTTCCGCCGTGAGCCGCCGCCCGAGGACTGGGACGGCGTCACGGTCGCCACCGCGAAATAGAGCATCGCCCCGAACGGCGGCTGCCGGCTTTCGACGAAGGACGATGCTCTGGCCGGTACGGGCGCGCGGCTCTTGGCGTGAGAGCGATCCGCGCCCTGCCTCGCGGGCCGCCTCCTCGCTTAACCGCTACGCTGCGCCATATGCTCGCCGAGCATAGAACGGGATGAGGCGACTGTGAGCGTCGGACTGCTAGCCCTCTTGGATGACGTGGTCGCCCTGACGAAGGTCGCGGCCGCGTCGCTGGACGATGTTGCGGCCCAGGCCGCCAAGGCCGGGACCAAGGCGGCCGGCGTCGTGATCGACGATGCCGCGGTCACGCCGCGCTACGTGGTCGGCTTCTCGCCGGACCGCGAATTGCCGATCGTCTGGCGCATCGCCCGCGGCTCGCTCATCAACAAGCTGGTGTTCCTGCTGCCGGCCGCGCTGCTGCTCAGCGCCTTCGCGCCCTGGGCGATCACCCCGCTCCTGCTGCTCGGCGGCCTCTACCTCGCCTATGAGGGTGCCGAGAAAATCTACGAGATGATCGTGCCGCACGCGGCTCACGATCACACGGCCGAAGCGAAGGCGCGGGCGGCCGCACCGAATGCGCAGGTTCTGGAAGACCAGCGGGTCTCCGGCGCGATCAAGACCGACTTCATCCTCTCGGCCGAGATCATGGCCATCACCCTGTCGGGCTTGGGCGATGGCACGGTCTGGTCACGCGCCGTGGTGATGGCGCTCGTCGCGATCGGCATCACGCTCGCGGTCTACGGCGCCGTCGCCTTGATCGTGAAGGCCGACGACATCGGTCTGGCGCTCGCCCGGCGGGGCAGCGGCGTGCTGGCCGCGATCGGCCGCGGGCTGGTGCGCGGCATGCCCGTGTTCCTCAAGGCGCTGGCCCTCGTCGGCACGGCGGCCATGGTCTGGGTCGGCGGCGGCATCATCGTCCACAGTCTCGCGGGCTACGGCTTCGCCGGCCCTGAGCACGTGATCCACGAGGCGGCCGTGGCCGCGAGCGGGGCCGTGCCGGCACTCGGCGGCGTCATCGCGTGGCTGGTGACGGCGGGCGGCGCGGGCGTGGTCGGACTGCTCGCCGGCTTCGCGCTGATCCCGATCGCCGGCAAAATCCTGGCGCCGGCCTCGAGAGCGGTCAAACAGCTCCTCCCGATGCGAAGAAAAGAAACCTGATGAAACCGAGAAAAGGATCGAGCGTCGTATCCTGTTCTGCTGAGAGCAAGCGTCTCGAGCCGTTGCTGTGCTTCAGAATTTGTTAGGGGTGGCCGAGGAGGGAAATTACGCAAACATACGATAACTTTTCCTTAGGCTCTGCCGATTATCTTTTGTTGGCTTGAACGTCCGATAGCTGATGATTCGGAACAAGCGTGAGGGCGGCTCGAACCACGATGCGTGCAGCATTCTACATAAAGCGCCTTCCATGAGACTCGAGCCTGCTGTTCCGTCGCAGCGCCTGCATCGTTCGGAGGACGGGCACTGCATCGATCCGGTCAAGCTTTCGGCCGTGGCCGGCTTGACTGCACAGCGCCTCGATTCGGAGCGCTCCGCGACCGGCGCCATGGCCGCTCCGCAGGTCCCGGCTCGCATCGAGGATCTGCAGGCCGAGGATCTCCGGTCGGCCCTGGCCGGGGGGGAGTTTTTTCTCGTCTATCAGCCGATCGTGTCCGCGGCGACGAGAGCGATCACCAGTTGCGAGGCGTTGCTGCGCTGGCAGCACCCGTCCCTGGGGCCGGTATCACCCGCTGACTTCATCCCCCTGGCCGAGGAGACGGGAGCGATCGGCCCGATCGGAGCCTGGGTTCTCGAGGCCGCCTGCCAGCAGGCGGCGGCATGGCCGGATTTCTGCCGGGTCTCGGTGAACGTCTCCCCGGTTCAACTGCAGGATCCGGACTTCGCGGACCGGGTCATCGCCGCGTTGCGAGCCAGCGGACTTGAGGCACGTCGGCTCGAACTGGAACTGACCGAGGGGGTTCCGATGGGTGACGTCGCCGTCGCGCTCAAGGGCGTCGCGGCCATCCGTGCCCTCGGCGTCAGCATCGCCCTCGACGATTTCGGAACCGGCTTCTCGTCGCTCGGCTACCTGCAGCGCTTCGCCTTCGACAGGCTCAAGATCGATCGCACGTTCATCACAGGCCTCGATGAGGCGCGCGAGAGCTGGTTCCTCGTCCGGACGATGCACGACATCGCCCATCATTTCGGGATGGCGGTGACCGCCGAGGGAATCGAGACCGAGGATGAAGCCCGGATGCTTCGCGAGATCGGCGCCACGGACCTGCAGGGCTTCCTGTTCAGCCGGCCTGTCACGGGCGCGGCCGCGACGGCGCTCCTGAGGGAGCAGGCGCACAGGCTGCGATCGGGCGAGGCCGGACGACGAACGAAATCCTTGAAACGCGCAGCCCCGTGATGCGCCCTGCCGCCCGACCTCGCGGCCGGGGCAAACGAGATCGACTCCGGACCACTGTTTAGAGTGCCATTCGCCGAACCGGCAATCCGCTCCGAGGCAGGAGCGCTCCCACGCGCGGGTCTTCCGTAAAGGACCTGGACGGTCATGCTCGACTTCAACACCCTTCAGGTCGCCAGTATCAGCAGCCGCCTCGCTTTTGTTCTGGTGTTTTTCGTCACCCTGCTGCGGCATCCGCGCGAGATCTATTTCGGGATCTGGGCCGGCGCGCTCTGCTGCTCGCTGACGGCCTCGATCCTGATGCTCGGGGATCCGCCGAGCGTGCCGCTGAATGCCGTCAGGGGAAGCGCCATCTACGTCCTGTACGGGGCAAGCCTCGCCGTGTCCTGGGTCGGCTTGCGCCTCTTCCACGAGCGCACGCCCCTCATCCTGCCGACCGTCGGGCTCGCCCTCTTCAGCGGCCTGTCCTACGGCATTCTGCTCCAGGCCGGTGCACCGATGTCGTGGAGTCTGATTGCGGTGTTCGCCTGCACCGCGCTGAGCACGGCTTTGTGCATCTGGGAAATCCTGAGAACGCCCGCTTCGATGCGCCTGTGGACGCAGTACATCGTCCTGGCGGGTTTCTGCGGATACTTCTGCGTCTTCATCCTGACGATCGGCGTGGTCCATTTCGCGAGCGAGCGCCTCGCTTCGCCCGAGAGCGGGGTCTACTCGCTGGTGTTCGATCTGTGGTGCGGCGTCTTCATCCAAGTCGGCTATCTCGCCATGGTGAGCGAGCGCGCGCACCTGAAGCTCATCCGCCTGGCCGACACCGACTGGCTCACCGGGCTGGCGAACCGGCGCGGATTGTTCACGGCGATGAGCCGGCGGGCCGGCCTGTCTCCTTCCCCGCTGCGATGCGCGATCCTGATGGCCGACATCGACCACTTCAAGGCGATCAACGACACCTACGGCCATGACGGCGGCGACGCGGCCCTGGTCGGCTTCGCCGAGCGATTGCGCGGCGCGATGCGCAAGGACGACCTCGTCGCCCGCTGGGGCGGCGAGGAGTTCCTGGTCGTGCTCGACCAAGCCGACGCCACCGTGGCCGCCGCCGTCGCCGAGCGCCTGCGAAAGTCCGTCGCCGGGCAGCCCTTCACCGTGAACGGAGCGTCCGTGCCCGTGACCGCCAGCATTGGGGTTGCGTTCGTGGCCGTCGGCGAGGAGCGGATCGACGCCGCCTTGTCACGGGCGGACGCGGCCCTCTACGACGCCAAGAGAGCCGGCCGCAATCGCGTGTGCCTCGAACCGCCGCCGCCTCAGCCGGACACCCGCGCCGCCCGAACGGAGCCGCCCTCCGGGCTTCGCGAGGCCATGGAGGTCATCCAGGTCGTCGGCCAGCCGCGATCCGAACTCGCCTGAGCCTCACTCAGGGACCGACCCTCGGACCGCTGCGGACCCAGAGAAAACAGTCCGTGGGCGGGCATGCCGTGAGGCGCGCCGAAACGATTTTCCTCAAGGTCCGAAAACAGAACCCATGCTCGACCGCCCTCCCTCGTCCCTTCCGTCCTCCGGGCGGGACCATCGTCTCGCCTGCGCGCCACGCAGGTGGGGACCCGTTCGGCGCGAAGCGTCGGGAGCGAAGCCGATGCCGGCGCGATCGAGCCTTTTCGCGGCCGTGTTCGGCGCGCTCGGCGGCGGCCTGTTCGGGCTCTCGACCCCTTGTCAAGCCGCCGAGCCAGCGACGATGACGGCCTCTGGAGGCGGGTTGACCGCGGGCAGCTTCCTCGTCCGCGGACGCGTCGTCGGCTCCATCCCGGTCGGTCAGTTCTCCCGGGTCGAGCCGATCGGCGGCCGCGTCATCACCCCGGCACGCGCCCTGCCGGATCTCGACGTGACGTATTTCCTGTCCGATCATTTCGCGTTGGCCGGTCAGGTCGGCGTGGCGTCGACCCGGACCTCGATCCGCGGGTCGCTGATCGGCGACCTGACGATCGGCTCGACCTGGAGCCTTGCCATGACCGGCGCGGTCCAGTTCCACTTCCTGCCGCACGGCACCTTCAACCCCTATATCGGTGCGGGCGCGGGCTACACGCACCCGATCGCCTACGAGCCGGCCAAGCCTCTCATCACCGAGATGAAGGCCGATCCGCAACTGGGGCCGCTTCTTCAGGCCGGCTTCGATTATCACCTCGGCGGCGACTGGTACGCCAACATGGAGATCAAGAAGATCTTCCTGCCGCCGCAGGTCTCCCGGATCGGTTCCGGCACCACAACGGTGAGGCTCGACATGCTGATCGTCGGCGCGGGCATCGGCTACCGCTTCTGATCGGCGGCCGGTCTCGGTCCGGCCCGATCGGCGCATGTCCCGAAAGCGTCGTCCATCGCGAAAGCGGGCGACGATGGCCGGGGCCATGCTGCAAGGCCCGTGTCCCGTCACCGTCCGGGCTCGCGGACACGGGCCTTGAAACATCGGATCGCGTGGGCGTGACGGGAGCGCCGGGAGCCGGCTCCGACCTGATGGCATCAGGCCGGCGTCTCTCGGTCCTTGTTGCGACGCGCATTCTATCGACGAACCGCTGCCCCTTCGTCGGAAGATGCTCTATCCTCTTGTTTTTGCATCATCCTTTTTCCGAAAGCCGGCAACCACCTTTCGGGATGATGCTCTAGCGCCACCCCAGCAGCCAGGATGTGACGGGATCGACGACGTAGGCCGCGACGGAGGCGGCCCAGGCGCCTGCCCGGGCCGTCAGGGGGAGGCCGGTCCGTCTCGCGGCCTCGTCCTCGCGGGCGTGTTCGAGCATGGTGGCGGCCACCAACTGGTCCTCGTGTTCCCGGCACTCGTCGAGGACGTTGCGCTGCGCCCCCGCCCGGCTCTGACCCGGCGGTTGCCGGATAGAGGCCTCGCGGACGCAGTCATGCCAGGCCGCTTCGAGATCTCCGAGGTCGCGCGTGCGCGCCGCCGCAGCGTCGGCGCCGAGGCTGCCGCCGATCACGAACAGGGCAAGGAGAATCCGTGGCGCGTTCATAGCGGCGAGATGCTCCCGAAGCCATCAAGGCCGACTTAACGGGTCCCCGGCCGCCGGCGCCGATGACGGGACGATCGAAGGAACGACTCTGCCTCCCGGCGCTTCCCACCTCCCAACGACACACCGCCGACAGGAAGCCGCATGGCCAAGGACGTGACCACCTACACGCTCAAGCAGGCGCTCGCCGCCAAGGTCGAGGACCACATCGAGATCGCGGTGGAAGCCGAGGACGGAACCAAGTTCAAGATCCGCGCGAGCGCCGATCAACTCGATGCGCTCACCGGCGATCTGGAGACGATCCTTGACGGCGACGACGTCGAGGACGCCGCCTAAACCCGCGCGTACGGCTGGCGAAGGTCCGAGCCCGGCACCAGCCGTCACAGCCCCCCCTGCGATTCATGACCGGTGTCGGCGCCGCGCCTCCGCCGATTCGGGGGGGCGGACGCCGGCACTCCGATGCCGGCCTCCCAGCCGCTGGACGATGGCGGAACGGCACTCGGCCCCCCCCACGGCGTCGAATCCCGACACGCGTTGCACGCCGATACACGCAGCGCACGAATTGTCCGGGCGCGCGAGACGGAATGTCCGAGCCGGTGCGGCACGGCACGTCGCCCACTAAATTCCGGTCATTTCAAAGATTTTTATCACGGCTTCGTCCGATCGCACGGGACGAAAAATCGGTTTGTGAACGTTTTATGACATATCGGAACGCGCGATCATCGTGCGTGGAGGAGACACGGAAGATGCGGATCGTCCCCATCCTCGCCGCCGGCCTCGTGCTCGGCACCATCGGCGCGACGGCGGCCTCCGCCGCTCCCGCCCTGCCGCAGCCGGATGTCATCGCCGGCCACCCGGCCCAGACCGTGGATTGGCATCCCAGCACCCGTCACTGGGATCATCACTTCCACGCGCATCAGGACTCGCTGCGCTATCACCAGCCGACGGAAGCCGAGCACCGGATCCGCCGTATGCGGCGCACGGAGCCGCAACTGCGCGACCCGGCATGGGCTGCCCCCCGATACCGGCTCGGCAATCGCTAGAGCATCGTCCCGAAAAGTGGTTGCCGGCTTTCGGGAAAAAGTTGATGCGAAAGCAAGGGCCTCAAGCATCGTCCTGGTTCCGGTATCCAGGACGATGCTTGAGCAACTGACCTGACGGGGTGATCGCCTGACGCGATCACCCTGTTTTCCTCGGGCCTCAAACGCCGACGGCCGCCGTGGCCTCGACTTTTCGCTCCGCTCGACGTCCGAGCGACCGTTTCGGCCCCTTGGACAGGCTTTCGCGGGGCGCCCTTCGCGCCCTGCCGTATCCGACCCGACGACATCCGGTCGGCGTCTGGCGATGTTTGCTTCGGCGCGCTTTCTGATCGCCGAACCGGGGTCCACCGCGTCGAGGAACGTTCCCGAACCGAGGGCGATCGTGATCGGCCGAGGCGAACTTTCCCGGATCCGCCGGGTTGAGGGACACCCTTTGCCTCGGACAGGACATCTCATGCGGCTCACGACGATCGCGCTGGCTCTGACCGTGAGCCTCCCGGCAGCCGCCATGGCTCAGGCCGGCGCGGATGCACGGCCCTCGCCGCCGAGCCCGAAGGCTTCGGCCACGGGCTCGCAGCCGGTGCCCGGCCCGAGCACGGCCGGCGCCCCGGTCGGCACCCCGAACAAGCCGGCCGTCGTCGGCGGCACACCCGGCGCCGTGATCGGCGGCACGCCCACCAGCGGACCGCCCGGCACCGGCGGCACTGCGGGCGGGCCGGCGTTGAGCGGGCGATAGAGCTTCGCCGCGACCGGCATCGGATGCAACGATGCCCGAACAAGGCGCGCCTCGTACCCGATGGGGCGCGCCAGGGGACAAATGGTCGTTCGCGGGGAGCGTGGCTGCGCCCCACATTTGCGATAAGCTCGGGGCATGAGCCCGACTTCACCCGTTCGCTCCGCCCGCGCGCTTCTCCTCATCGCCTCCTTGGCGGTGCCGTTTCCGGCCCAGGCCCAGGCCCAAGCGGTGCCGCCCGCGCCCGAACCGCCGCCGATCCAGTCGGACGAGGCCCGCCTCCTGCCGGTTCTCGCCCGCCGCGGCATGGTGTCGTCGCAGGACGCACTCGCCACCCGCGTCGGCGTCGAGATCCTGAGGAAGGGCGGCAACGCCGTGGATGCGGCGGTGGCGGTCGGCTTCGCGCTCGCCGTCACCCTGCCGCGGGCGGGCAATCTCGGCGGTGGCGGCTTCATGATGGTGCACCGCGCCGCGGCCAAGGAGGTGGGCGAGGAAACGGGTCGGCAAGTACCGAAGGAAGCCGCTGGGGAAACCATCGCGATCGATTACCGCGAGACCGCCCCAGCCGCGTCCTCCGCCGACATGTTCCTGAACCCGCAAGGGGAGCCCGACCGCGCCGCCTCCACCCGGACCGGCAAGGCGGTGGGCGTGCCCGGCACGGTGCGCGGCCTCGCCGAGGCCCACAGGCGCTACGGTTCGGGCAAGCTCACGCTGGCCGACCTCATCGCCCCTGCAGAAAAGCTCGCCCGTGACGGCATCCCGGTCGAATCGGGGTTGGCCGATTCCCTGCCGCGGGCGTCCGGCCTGCTCGGGCAATGGCCGTCGAGCCGGGCGGTTTTCTTCCAGGGCGACCACGTGCTCCCCCGCGGCGCGACGCTCATCCAGCGCGACCTCGCCGACACTCTGAAGGCGATCGCCGAGCGGGGACCGGATGCCTTCTACGAGGGGCCGATCGCCGACAAGATCGCCGCGGCCGTGCAGGGCGCAGGCGGGATCATGACCACCGCCGACCTCGCCGCCTACCGGCCGGAGATCCGCACGCCCGTGCGCGGCACCTATCGCGGCTACGAGATCGTCTCGATGCCGCCGCCGAGTTCCGGCGGGGTGCATCTCATCGAGATCCTCAACATCCTCGAGGGCTACGATCTCGCCGGCATGGGCGCTGGCAGCGCGGGGGCGCTTCACACGCTCGCCGAGGCGATGAAGCCGGCCTATGCCGACCGCGCCACCTGGCTCGGCGACCCGTCGCGCACGCAGGTTCCGGTCGCAGGGCTCACCGCCAAGCCCTACGCCGCCACCCTGCGCGAAAAGATCGATCCGGAGCGGGCGAAGTCCGCCGCCGAGGTGCGCGCCGGCAACCCGCTGCCCTACGAGTCCGATCAGACCACGCATTTCTCGGTGGTGGACGCGGAGGGGAACGCCGTCTCCAACACCTACACGCTGAACTTCTCCTACGGGATCGGGCTGGTCGCCGAAGGGACGGGCGTGCTGCTCAACAACGAGATGGACGACTTCTCCGCCAAGACCGGGGCGCGCAACGCCTACGGCCTCGTCGGCGGCGAGGCCAACGCCGTGGCGCCGGGTGCTCGCCCGCTCTCCTCGATGACGCCCACCTTCGTGTTCCGGGACGGCAAGCTGTTTCTCGTCACCGGCAGTCCCGGCGGCAGCCGCATCATCACGACCACGCTTCAGGTCATCGTGAACGTGCTCGATTTCCGCATGAACCTCGCCCAGGCCGTCGCCGCGCCGCGCATCCACCACCAGTGGCAGCCCGACGTGCTGATGGCCGAGGAAGGCGTCTCACCCGATACGCTGGCCCTGTTGCGGGCCAAGGGCCACAACGTGAAGGTCGGCGCGACTTCGGGCTCGGCCAATTCGGTGATGGCCGAGGAGGGCCTGCTCGCCGGCGCCTCCGACCCGCGTCAGCGGGGGACGCTGGCCGAGGGGCCTGAGCGATAACGCCCGGACTGCCCTCGAGCAGGGCTCTGTCCTGGGCCCGCGAAAAGGCTCGCCTGTTCGAAATCAGGGCTTTCGCGCGCCAGCCTTTCGATCGCCGCCAGCAATTCGGCGTCGGTGTCGGAGGGGCGCCCGAACAGGCGTGAGACCGCGACCGGCAGGCGCCACGCGGCGATGGCGTCCCGCGGCAGGCCGCTCGCCGCGCGGTAGGCTTCCACGTACCACGCCGCGCTCAGCCGACGCGCCATCCGCACGGCGTGAAGCCGGCTGAACCAGGCCGGGCCGAGCCGCCCGTAGCGAAGCACCAGTTCGGAGCGGGCCACGTCGGCGGCCGGATCGCCCGCGGCGGCCTTCTGCCAGTCGATCAGGCGGAGCCCGGCCGAGGTCGCGATCACGTTGCCGGGATGCACGTCGCCGTGACAGAGGCGGTCGCCCCTCGGCAGGCGGTCGAGGGCGGCGAGTGCCGCCTGTCGCAGGGGCTCCGGCACCCGCGCCCCCTCGATCTGGCCCCGGAGACGGGCATGCTGCGAGGGCAGGCCGGGGGCGGGACAGGCATGGATCGCGTGCTGGATCCGCGCCACCCGGCGCAGCGCCAGGAGCAACCCGACCGGGTTGCAGGCATAGCGCACGGTCATCGGCGAACCATCGAGGCGCGCGAACAGGATGCCGGTGCGCCCGGCCCGTCGGACAATGCCGAGCGCCTTCGGCACCGGCAGGCCGAAACCATGGGCGAGGCGGCTCGCGGCCCACTCGTTCGCAACCGCCTCCGGCTCGAAGGGCTGCCGGTAGAGCTTCACCACCCGGTCCGGCCCTTCGGCGAACACCTCGGAGCTGCGGCCGGCCCCGATGCGATCCGGCACCGCGACGGGAGGGGCATGTCCAGGCAAGGATAGGGCACGGATCGACAGGGCACGGATCATGGCTGCGGCTCCGAGCACGCTCCGAGAAAGGCTCGCTCGCGTGCGAACAAGCCCATCCGTCCCCCTCGCTACCTTGATACAGCCAGGCTATTCGTCGGAAAATCTCATTTGATAATTCGAATACGTGCTCGTTGTCGGCGTTCAAGTTCGCTAATTTAAAGTAACAAAAGTAATTTTCTATAATCAAAATTACAAAACCAAGACGGCACCATAGTGTATGCCGGGAATCTCCGCGGCTTGCCCTGCATCGCGCGCCGATCACGGCACCAGGCGCTGAATCCCCCCGGATGAAAGCCTTTCATCGGATCGGCGGCTGGCCGGAAAAGCGGTGGAGGCGGGTGCTACGCCGCGCGACGGGTTTCCTCGGCCCGGCGGTGGGCAAGCGCAGGCGCACACGGTAAAGGAGCGCCATCCTCACGCGGACCGCCGATGCTCCTCTTCCGCTCGCTCGCCTTCAACCTCTCCTTCTACGTCGCGACGGCCCTGATCGCGATCCTGGGAAGTCCGGCGCTTGCCTCGCGCAAGGCCACGATCCGGGTGGCGCAGTTCTGGGGCCGCACGGTGGTGTTTCTGCTGCGCGTGATCGGCGGGACGCGGGTGGAGTTCCGCGGCCTGGAGAACATCCCCAAGGGCCCGCTGCTGGTCGCCGCCAAGCATCAATCCGCGCTGGAGACGCTGGCGCTCACGATCCCGTTCGATGATTTCGGCTACGTGCTCAAGCGCGAGCTGATGTGGATTCCGGTGGTCGGCTGGTACTTCGCCCGGGGCGGCATGGTGCCGATCGATCGCTCGAAGGGCACTCGGGCGATGGCGGCGATGAACAAGGCGGCGGCGCAGGCCATCCGCGACGGGCGCCAGCTCATCATCTTCCCCGAGGGCACCCGCCGCCCGGCCGGCGCCCCGCCCGCGTACAAGCAGGGCGCCTCCCACCTCTACGCCGCGCTGAACGTGCCCTGCCTGCCGGTGGCGCTGAACACCGGCCTCTATTGGCGCCGTCGCGGCTTTCGCCGGATGCCGGGCACCACGGTGATCGAGTTTCTGCCGGTCATCCCGCCGGGGCTGGCGCGTCCCGCCTTCCTCAAGGAGCTGCAGACCCGCATCGAGACGGCCTCCGACGCGCTGCTGGCGGAGGGCCGGGACGACCTCGCCCGCCACGGCCACCCGATCGCCGTGGCGATGGGCGGTTCGACGCCCGCACCGGATACGTCCGGGACGCTGTGAAGATCAGCCGGCCGCGAAACGGTGGACGGCGGAGGACCCACGCAGGACGATCCGGCGTCCGGCGAAACTCTGGACCAGGGCGAGGTTGCGCACCCGGCGGATGCGGTTCCAGCGTGCGGTGTCGCGCAGGAATTCCAGGGTGAGCTGCTCCGGGCAGCCCTCGGGTCCTGCGGGCCGCACCCGCCCCAAGCTCGACAGCGTCCGCCGCAGCACCCGCGCCGTGCAGCGCCAAGCCGGCATGTCGAGGTAGATCACCGTGTCGGCGCGCGCGAACCGGGGCGCGATCGTGTCGGTATAGTTGCCGTCGATGACCCAGGCGGGGAGGGCGGCGATCCGCTCGACCTCGGCGCGGAAGGCGGCGGGCTCGGCCTCGATCCAGCCGGGGCGCCAATAGGCGCGGTCGAGATGGAACGCCGGCAGGCCGTGCCGGGCGCCGAGTTGCCGGGCCAGGGTCGATTTTCCGCTGCCGGGCGGCCCGAGGACGACTACCCGTCTCACCCTCGCCCGGCCCCGCGCCGGAGCAGGAACACGCCCTGCGCGCCGATCAGGTTCCAGAACCACCACGGCATCGAGAAGCGCATCGGCCGTCCCCGCACGTCGAGGGCGGTCGCCTTCTCGATGCGGGCGCCGACATCCCGGCACAGGCCGACGAAGTCGCGGATCGTGCAGTGGTGGATGTTGGGGGTCTCGTACCACGTCTCCGGCATGATCTCCGTGACCGGCATCCGCCCGCGGAAGGCGAGTTCGGCCCGCACCCGCCAATGGCCGAAATTCGGGAACGAGATGATGACCTGCCGCCCGATCCGCAAAAGGTGCTCCAGCACGATGCGCGGATTGCGGGTCGCCTGAATCGTCTGGGACAGGACCACGACGTCGAACGCGTCGTCGGGGTAGTTGGCGAGATCCGTGTCGGCATCGCCCTGGATCACCGGCAGGCCGCGGGCGAGGCAGGCGTTCACACCCTCGCGCGACAATTCGATGCCGCGGCCATCGACGCCGCGGCGGTCGCGCAGGAGCGCTAGCAGCGAGCCGTCGCCGCAGCCGATGTCGAGGACGCGCGCGCCCGGCGGCACGAGGCCGAGCACGACGATATGATCGACGCGCGCCGTGCCCTCGCCACGGGGCAGCGCCTCGGCGGCTTCCCAGGGAACGCCGGAGGCGGCATCGGTGAAGCTCTCGCTCATCGTCTCACAGTCCAGCTCTCAAAGGCCTCTGGCGCGCGCGGCCGCGTCGATAAAACCCTTCGCGGCGGAGAACATCGTCGGCTCGTCGAGCAGGAAGGCGTCATGGCCCTTGTCGCTCTCCACTTCGACGAAGGCGACGGGAGCGGCGACCGCATTCAGCGCGTGGACGATGGCGCGGGAATCGGCGGTCGGGAACAACCAGTCCGAGGTGAAGGACATCACGCAGAAGCGGGTCTTCGAGCCGCGGAAGGCGTTGCCGAGCACGCCGCCATGGTCCTCGGCGAGGTCGAAATAGTCCATCGCCCGCGTCAGATAGAGGTAGGCGTTGGCATCGAACCGCTCGACGAAGCTGAGCCCCTGGTGGCGCAGATAGCTCTCGATCTGGAAATCGGCGTTGAAGGAGAAAGTCGGCGCCGCCCGGTTCTGCAGGCGGCGGCCGAACTTGCGGTGCAGCGCCGGCTCGGACAGGTAGGTGATGTGCGCGCCCATCCGCGCGACGCCCAGCCCCTTGGACGGCCTCGTGCCGGCCTCGAGATAGCGGCCCTCTTCCCAGGCCGGATCGGCCATGATCGCCTGCCTGCCGACCTCGTGGAAGGCGATGTTCTGGGCCGAGTGCCGCGCGCCGGTGGCGATGGGCATGGCGGCAAACACCCGCTCGGGGAAGAGCGAGGCCCATTGCAGCACCTGCATCCCGCCCATCGAGCCGCCGATACAGAGGAACAGGTCGGGGATGCCGAGCCGGTCGAGCAGCATCGCCTGGGCGCGGACCATGTCGCGGATCGTCACCAAGGGGAAGTCGAGCCCGTAGGGGCGGCCCGTCTCGGGGTTGAGCGAGGCGGGTCCGGTCGAGCCCATGCACGAGCCGATGACGTTCGAGCAGACGACGAAGTAGCGGTTGGTATCGACCGGCTTGCCCGGCCCCACCAACGTCTCCCACCAGCCGGGCTTTCCCGTTACGGGGTGGGGCTGCGCGAAATGCTGGTCGCCGGTGAGCGCGTGGCAGATCAGCACCGCGTTGGAGCGCGCGGCGTTGAGGGTGCCGGCGGTCTGGTAGGCGATCTGGAACGGGCCAAGTCGGGCCCCGGAATCCATCGCGAGTGGTTCGTCGGCGGAAAACAGCATCACCGGGCTGCGCGGGTCGGACGCCAGCGAGGTCTCGTAGACCGCTCGGCGCGCATCGTCCCGCTGGATGATCTCAGCGCCGCGCTCGGCGTTCTGGGTGAGGGTGGAATCCATCGCGTGTCCCGGGTGCCGGCCCTGGAACCGGTCCCAAGCGGCCCGGCACCGACGGTCCCGCCGGTCTTGAGGGCGGGCGGGTGAGACGATGCACCCGCGAGCCTGTCTCGGGGGCCTGTCTTGGCCGGCTGCTCATAGCAGGTAGTGTGCGCATCCCCGAGCGTCAACGCGGCGCGAGGGCGGATCCGGGACAACCGGGCTGAAGAGACGCGTGAGAGTTGCGCCGGTGACGCCGAGGCCGGAACGGCCTGCGGCGGTTCGTCTTCGCGGCGGTCCTACCGGTTCCGTGCTATCGATTGCGCGCGATTGATCATCCCCGTCACGTCGCCGGCATCGGAGGCACCCCGTCTCCCTTCGGAGCCGGCGGACCGCAGTCCATCGGAGTCCTCGCGCATGAACCGCCGCCAGACCTTGCGTGCCGGAGCCTCGCTGCTGGGGCTCCTCGCGGCCTCCCGCCTGACATCCGTGATGACCGGTCCCGCCTCCGCGGCGGGCTTCGAGGTCGAGAAATCCGACGCCGAGTGGCGTGCGCGGCTCTCGCCCGCCGCCTACCGGGTGCTGCGCGAGCACGGCACCGAGCGGGCCTATACGAGCCCGCTCAACGGTGAGAAGCGTCCGGGCCGCTTCGTCTGCGCCGGTTGCGACCTGCCGCTGTTCTCGTCGAAGACCAAGTTCGAGAGCGGCACCGGCTGGCCGAGCTTCTTCGAAACGCTCCCCGGTGCGGTCGGCACGCAGGTCGACGGCGCCTACGGCATGCGGCGCACGGAGGTGCATTGCCGCCGCTGCGGCGGCCATCTCGGCCACGTCTTCGAGGACGGCCCGAAGCCCACCGGCCTGCGCTACTGCATGAACGGCGTGTCCCTGCGCTTCGAGCCCGCCGCCGACGGCCCCGCCTGACACGATGTTCTATCCTCTTGTTTTTGCATCACCCTTTTCCCGAAAGCCGAAGCCCGCCTTTCGGGATGATGCATTGGAAGGATTCAGGATCATGACCCGCGAACGCTTCCGTCCCCGCACATCCAGCCTCGTCGGCGGCCTAGTCGGCCTCGCCCTGCTCGCCGGTGCAGCCCTTCCCCTGGCGCCCGCCGCGGCGGAGGAGGGTGGGCAACGCCTGCCCGAGGCGGCGATGACCGCGAAGGAGGGTTCGGGCCTGCGCACGGCGACCTTCGCGGGCGGCTGCTTCTGGGGCGTGCAGGGCGTGTTCCAGCACGTGAAAGGCGTGAAGAACGCGGTCTCGGGCTATGCCGGCGGCACCCGGGCGAGCGCCCGCTACGACGAGGTCGGCACCGGCCGCACCGCCCATGCGGAAGCGGTGCAGGTCACCTACGATCCGGCTTTGGTCCGCTACGACGAGCTGCTGCAGATCTTCTTCTCGGTGGCGCTCGACCCGACCGAGGTGAACCGGCAGGGCCCCGATACCGGCCCGCAATACCGCTCGGCGCTGTTCCCCGCGGATGCGGAGCAGGCCAAGGTCGCCAAGGCCTACATCGCCCAGCTCGACGGGACGAAGGTGTTCTCGAAGCCCATCGCCACCAAGATCGAGTCCGGCGCCTTCTACCCGGCGGAAGCCTATCACCAGGACTATATGAGCCTGCACCCGACCAACAGCTACATCGCCGTCAACGACGCACCGAAGCTGCGGGATCTGAAGGCCCTGTTTCCCGAGCGGGCGAACGCGCAGCCGGTTCTGGTGGGCCGCCCGCCGGCTTGAGGAGACTTTCTCCCCTCCCCACGAGAGGGGGAGGGGAAAGAGCGATCACTCCTTCTCGGGCGCGATCTGCTCCAGGCCGCCGACATGGCGCTGGGCGTAGAGCGGCAGGCCGATCTGGCCGATCAGGTCGAGCTGGGTCTCGAGGAAGTCGATATGGCCTTCCTCGTCCTCGGCCAGATCCTCGAACAGCCGCTTGGAGACGCGATCATTGATCGAGTCGCAGTATTTGGCGGCTTCGAGATAGAGCGAGCGCGCCTCGTTTTCGGCGGCGAGGTCGCACTCGATGATCTCCTGAACGTTCTGGCCGATCCGCAGGGGATCGAGTTCCTGCAGGTTCGGGAAGCCGTCGAGGAACAGGATCCGGTCGATGAACCGATCCGCGTGGTTCATCTCTTCGATGGATTCTTTGCGCCAGAACTTGGCGAGATCGACGTAACCCCAATCGTTCAGCAGGCGGAAGTGCAGCCAGTACTGGCTGACCGCCGTCAACTCGCTGCGCAAGCCGCGGTTGAGATACTCGATGACCTTAGCGTCGCCCTTCATTCACCTCTCTCCTCGCGAGGCGTCGGGACGAATGATCGTCTCAGGCTGCGACGCCCTCGGGCTCCCTTGTAGTTTGGAATGATCCCAAACTGCAAGACGCTTCACAGGTCGTCGAACAGGCATGTGCACCGCCATGCGCGGCGGTGTGCGCCTGCGCTTCGTCCATGGCGTTGCGCAGGATCGAGCGGATGGTGCGCGCGCAGCGTCCGCATTTCGGACTGCAGCCGAGACAGCCATAGACCTGGGCCGGGGTGCGGGGACAGCCCGGACCCGGCTGCAGGCACGCGCGCACCTGTCCGTCGGAGAGGACGTTGCAAGAGCAGACAATCATGCGGGATCGCAACCTGTCGTGCCTGTCGGGAAGCCCGGCCCGCGTGAGCCGCGCAGCCCGAAGTCTCCGATCATTCCCGCCGCTCAAAGCCACCGGAAACCGGCCGATTTGAGGCAGATGCAGATTAGAATGATTGAAAACTTCAAGCTTTTCAGCACTTTAGCGGCCGATCCGGCCTCTGGCAACTCCTGACGGGCACGATTGAATGCGGCACGAGCCTTCGTCGCGACCGGCCTTTCCGCGCTACGGGATTGTCATCCGCCGGTGCACGCCTAAGCGAACGCCTTCGCCGAAAACGTGAAATTCGCCTGCCGAACTCTGGCGCTGCCGGTCGCGCGGCTCAATGCGCCATCAGCACCGGCACGGTCGCATGCGACAGGATGTGGCTGGTCGGCCCGCCGAAGATCATCTGGCGCAGGCGGCTCTGGGTGTAGGCGCCCTTGATCAGAAGGTCGCAGCCGAACGATTCGGCGGTGTCGAGGTAGAGTTCGCCAGGGGTGCGGCGGCCTGCCGGCAGCGCCTTGTGGGCGGCCTCGATGCCTTCGCAGGCCAGCGAGCGGGCCACGTCCTCCGCGCTCGGTCCCGGCACCATGCCGCCCTCGGCGCTGACCACGAGCACCCGCCGGGCGCGGCGCAGGAAGGGCATGGCGAAGGCGACGGCTCTGGCCGTCTCGGTCGAGCCGTTCCAGGCGATCAGGACCGCCTCCCCGAGGCAGGCCGGCGCGACCGGCGGCGCAAGCAGGATCGGGCGCCCGCTCTCGAACAGGGCGGTCTCGAAGGTGGTCATGCGCGGCGACCCGTCATCGGCGCCGGGGCGCCCGACGACGGTGGCCGAGAACAGCCGCGCATACTGGCCGAGGAAGGCGTCGCCCGGCGGCACGTCGGGCTGCCAGCGGTAGCGCGGACCGGCATTGGCCGCCGCATCCGGGGCGCAGGAGGCGCCGGGCTCGCGCCGGGGCAGACCGGCCGCCTCCATCGCCGCCACGAAGCGCTGGCCCGCATCCTGCGCCTCGGCCTGGTCGGCCTCCTCGTCGCGCAGCCACGTCATGCCGCCGACCATGTCGACCGGCACGTATTCGGCGAGCGCCGGGCGCAGGGCCACGCCCTCGATCAGGCTGCCGAAGCGGCGCGCCACCAGCACCGCCGTGGCGAAGACAGAGGGCAGGGCGTCGTGGAGGGTGACCGGAACGAGCAGGGTCTTCATGGCCGGCCTCCGCAGCGTGCGAGGAACGAGAGGGACGTGACGGCCGGAGGCTAGTGCGAAACGGGGTTCGGGAAAACCGCCCATCACGCTGTCATCCCCGCTGTCATCCGTGCCTCATCTCTCGGGCGTCGCGGCGCTTTTCGAGGCTTCGACGGAGGGTGCGGGGTCGAGCCCGCGGCGGACGAGGCGGTTCAGGGGCCGCTCCACCAGCCGGTGGACGAGGAGCGCGGCCGGCAGGGTCAACGCGACCATCACGACGAGGCTCGGCCAGGGTCCGAGCAGGGGCGCGAGGCCGGTGCGCAGCAGCCCCTCGCGGACCGCCCGCAGCACGAACGGATGGATCAGGTAGAGAGCATAGGAGGCGTCGCCCAGCCGTTCGGCCGCGCCGAGAAACCAGGCGGCGATCCCGCCGCGCACGGCTTCGGGCCGATCCCGGCCGAGGGCCGCCGCCGCCACGAGGAGCGCGGCGGGCAGGCCCCAGGCGAGAAGGCGCAGCGTCGGCTCGGAGAACAGGCTTGCACTGGCGGCGAGCCCGAACAGACCCGCCGCGGCGAGCGCGATCCGAACCGGCGAACCCAGGCGCATCCCCTCGGCCCTAAGGAGAGCGAGCCCGGCGCCGAGTGCGAATTCGAGGACGATCGGATCGGACCAGAAGGCGAGAGGGACCGGCGGCGCGGGCACCGCCTGCCCGGCGAGAACGAGGAGCACCAAGGCGCCGGCGAGCCACGCCACGGCCCCGCGCCGCGAGAAGCCGAGGCCGAGGGCGAAGAGGGCGTAGAAGGCCATCTCGTAGTTCAGGGTCCAGCCCAGGCCGTAGAGCGGCAGCACCGCCCCGTCGGGCCGGGCCATCGGCCAGAACAGGAACGAGGCGAGGGTGCGTGCGACGTCGGGCGCGCCACCCTCGCCGCTAAGCAGAGTCGGCGCTGCGAGACCGAGGGCGAGGTAGAGCCCGGTCACCAGCCAGTAGAGCGGGACGAGGCGAGCGATGCGGTGCGCGGCAAAGCGGCTCCGTGCTCCGGGGCGTCCGTAGAGCGGTGCCGCCGCGTGGACGATGATGAAGCCGGAGGTGACGAAGAAGATATCGACGCCCGCCGGCCAGGGCAGCCCGTGACGCGCGACGAAGTCCGTTCCCGTCCGCCCAGCCAGGGCCGCAGCCTCGTTCTGCGCGTGGTGAACGACCACCATCAGCGCGGCCAGGGCCCGTAGCCCCTGCACGAGGACCAGTTTTCCCCGGATGGGGTCGGGACGAAAAAGCTTATTCAAATTTCGGGAACCAGTGTGGAAGGTCGTCGTTGTCGCGTCGAAGAGATCTTCACGGCCTCGATCGGTTGATCCGGTTTCTGAGGTCAGTTCGTATGTCGAAAATCCGATATTTGAGGTTTGGTATGCTGAAGAAATACGTTGCTGCGTCCGCTCTGGTCGTCGCCATGGCGACCCCCGCCTTCGCCCAGGTCGGGGGCGATTTCCGTCTGGATGCCATGCAGGCAAATGCCTTCGAGATCCAGTCCGCCCAGATCGCACTTCAGAAGAGCCGCAATCCTTCTGTGCGGGCCTATGCCCGCGAGGCGCTGCGTGACCATCAGGCCGCGAACGTCGCCTTGGCCGGCGGCGAGCGCAACTACATGGCCGCCCGTCAGGCCGGCCCCGGCGGTCTCGTCGGCGGCCTGGTCGAGGCTCCGCTCGCCATCGCCGGCGGCGCGGTCGGTGCGGCCACCGGTGTCGCGACCGGCGTGGTCGGCGGTACCCTGCAGGGCGGCCCGATCGGCGCGCTCGAGGGGGCCGGCACCGGCCTGAGCCGCGGCGCGGCCGCCGGGGCGCAGGCCTTCGACGTCGACACCACCGCGGGCACCACCGTGGTGCCGCCGAACCCGCAGCAGCAGCAGATGCTGGCCGAGCTGAACGCCACCCCGCCCGGCGCCCGCTTCGACCGCCTCTACGGCCAGCAGCAGGTGATGGCGCATCAGATGTCGATCAGCATGGCGCAGTCCTACGCCCAGTCCGGCCCGAACCCGGCTCTGCGCAACTACGCTCAGCAGGCCCTGCCTGTGCTCCAGCAGCACTACGCCCACGCCCAGCGCCTTCCCGGCGCCCGCTAAGAGGGCCTCGCCAAACGCCCGATCTCTGACTGTTCTTCCTCTGACGAGGACGGCGCAGCGGGAGTTTCGGGAGGACACCAAGGCGGCCCATCGCGCGCCAAGCCGATACGCACCGGCCTGATACGAACATTGCGAAGCGGCGGACCTTCGGGTCCGCCGCTTCTTTTCGTTTGTCGGATCGGGCATCTGCCCCTTCAGGCGATCGCCCCGCGCATGCCGCCGCGAGCGGTGGGCGGACAGCACCGTAAACCTCAGGATGGCCCCGGTTGCCGCGGGCAAGTCGGGACACTTATCGCCGAACCGTCACGCTCGCTTCGTTCCTCCGAAAATCCCACGCTCGTTGCGCCAGAGTCGCGTTCAGAACAGAGCGAGCTGATCCCCCGCTCTCTCCGGCCGGCGAAACAGCTCCGTCGTCTGGCGCACCGGCTCTTCCGGATAGCCGAGGCGGCGCTTGGCAAGGGCGAAGCGGCGGCGGATCAGGTCGGCATAGGGGCCCTGGCCGATCATGCGGGTGCCGAAGGCGGCGTCGTAGGTTTTGCCGCCGCGGGCCCCGCTCAGCAGGGAGAAGACGTGCGCCTTGCGCCCCGGATAATGCTCCGAGAACCAGTCGCCGACCAGTTCGTCGAGTTCGTGGGGCAGGCGCAGCAGCACGTAGCTGGCCTCTCGCGCCCCCGCGATCCGGGCCGCCTCGAGAATCGCTTCGATCTCGTGATCGTTGAGTGAGGGGATGATGGGCGCAGCGATCGCCATCACCGGCACGCCCGCCTCGCTCAAAGCGTGGATCGCCTCCAGGCGCTTGCGCGGATGCGGCGCGCGCGGCTCCATGCGGCGGGCGAGATCCGGATCGAGGGTGGTCACGGAGATCGCCACCTTCACGAGGTTCTGCGCCGCCATCTCGGCGAGGAGATCGCGGTCACGTAGGATCAGGTTCGACTTCGTGACGATGCCGACGGGATGGCGGAAGCGGGCCAGAACCTCCAGCACGGCGCGGGTGATGCCGTGCGTGCGCTCGATCGGCTGGTAGGGGTCGGTCGCGGTGCCGAGTGCGATGGTCCGCGGCCGGTAGCCCGGCGCCGACAGCTCGCGCTCCAGCAGGACGGCGGCATCGGGTTTGGAAAACAGGCGCGTTTCGAAATCGAGCCCCGGCGAGAGCCCGACATAGCCGTGGTTCGGCCGGGCGAAGCAATAGACGCAGCCGTGCTCGCAGCCGCGATACGGGTTGATCGACCGGTCGAACGAGATGTCCGGCGAGGCGTTGCGGGTGATGATGTGGCGGGTGCGTTCCGGCGTCACCTCCGTGCGCCGGACGCGCTCTCCCTCCTCCGGCCAGCCATCGTCGAAGGTCTCGTGACGGGTCGCCTCGAAGCGTCCCTCCGGGTTGGCGGTCGCCCCGCGACCGCGCCGCGCCTCCGGCGCGACCCGAGAACCGCCGTGCGAGAAGCCGCCCGGCCCGCCCCGAAGCGGCGTCTGTCCGTTCCCCACCCTGAGCCCCACCATCTTGCCGCTGCCACGCTCGGGTCCTTTTTAAGAACATAAAGCGAACATGAAAAGCGGGGATGCACAAGTTTCGTGCAGGTGTAGGCTTTGTCCGCCCTCCGGGGCCGTCGAAGGCCAAGACAGCGCAACGAGTGCTTTGCGAAGGCGGAAAATCGGGTATTCGCCCCCGCATGATCTCCGGCCTCATCCACGTGGCGCGATCCGCCGACCCCGCCGCGATCGAGTGCCTCGCCGACACGCTGAGCGCACTCGTCGCGGGCGTGGCGGCCGGGCTCGTGGGCGATGCGGTGATCGTGACGGCGGAGGCCTGCCCCGCGCTGGAGACGGTGGCCGAGGGCAGCGGCGCGACCCTGGTGGTGCGCCCGCCCGGCGCCAACCCATGGGGCGCGGGCGCGCGGATGGCGCGGCGCGAGTGGTTGCTCTGCCTGGAGCCCGGCGACATCCCGGCGGAGGGCTGGATCCGCAGCCTCGACCGCTTCGTCGGCACGGCGCGGCCGGATATGGCGCTCGGCCGGATGCGGCGGGCGCACAGTGCTCTACCCGCTCGGATCGCCGCGCGAGGGGAAGGCGTCGTCGGCGCGCGCGAACCGCGGGCGGGCGACGTGGTGCGGCGGGAGCGGGTGCTCGCGGGCCTGCCGTTCTCGCCCCGCCTCAAGGTGCGGATGCTGACCACCCGGCTCGACCGCGCCTGACTCCCACGACCGGCCGTGTCCTATCGAAAGCGTCAGCTCGCCCGGAACCATGTCGGGGCGGCGCGCATCAACACCACGAGCGCGGTCGCCACCAGGGCGGCCCCCACGGTGATCTCGGCTGAATGCGCGTAGCCGGACCGTTCCAGGACGGTGGCGGCCGAGGCGATGGTGAGGCCGATACCGGCCGGAGCGAGGCAGCTGGGCAAGGCGTTCATGCGCCGACCCTAGACGCGATCCCTTGCGCGAGCGTTACGCCGGACCGCCCCGGTTCTTCAGCAATCCGTGAAGATGTGTCGATGCCGGAATGAAGCGGGCACCGGAATGCGAAAAAGCCGCCCCGATGCCGGAGCGGCCTTGCCGCATCGCTTCCCGAGGAAGCCGACGCTTCGTGTCTCGCCCCCGTTTGCGCCGACGCGACCCGAAGGCGGTCGGCGTCCGGGCGTTCCGCGAGAGCGCCTTACTTGATCTTGGCTTCCTTGAACTCGACGTGCTTGCGCGCGACCGGGTCATACTTCTTCATGACCATCTTCTCGGTCTGCGTGCGGGAGTTCTTCTTCGTGACGTAGAAGTAGCCCGTATCGGCGGTCGAGACGAGGCGGATCTTGACGGTAACGGCCTTGGCCATGGCGTGGCGCTCCTAAAGCGGGTCGAGGGGCGATTCGCTGGTGGCGGCGCCAGCGCGGGCGAAACGCAAAAGGCCGGGAAGCCCCGGCCGAATTCCGGCGCGGTCAATGCCCGATGAGGGGCGTCTCGTCAAGCCACGGACCGTACCGCCCGCTCACCGCGGCGGGTAGGTGTGCCCCTCGTCCGGGAAGCGGCCCGCCCGCACCTCGTCGGCATAGGCGCGCACCGCCTCCTCGATATGGGTGCGCAGCGAGCCGTAGCTCTTGACGAAGCGCGGTACCCGGTCGCTCAGGCCCAGCATGTCCTCGAGCACGAGGATCTGCCCGTCGCAGGCCGCGGTGGCGCCGATGCCGATGGTCGCCGCGCGAATCGCCGGGTCGGTGGCGATGGCCCGCGCCACCGGCTCGACGATGCCTTCCAGCACGATGGCGAAGGCGCCCGCATCGCTGATCGCGCGGGCATCGGCCCGCAGGCGGTCCTCGTCGCCGGCCCCGTGGCCCTGCACCTTGAAGCCGCCCATCGTGTTCACCGATTGGGGGGTGAGGCCGATATGGCCCATCACCGGCACGCCGCGCTCGGTCAGGAAGGCGACCGTCTCGGCAAAGCGCGCCCCGCCCTCCAGCTTGATCGCCCCGGCCCCCGTCTCCTTGAGGACGCGGGCGGCGTTGAGGAAGGCCTGCTCGCGGCTCGCCT
The DNA here is from genome assembly GCF_004683995.1 of Methylorubrum sp. Q1. Lineage (NCBI taxonomy): Bacteria > Pseudomonadati > Pseudomonadota > Alphaproteobacteria > Hyphomicrobiales > Methylobacteriaceae > Methylorubrum > Methylorubrum sp. Q1. The sequence continues at coordinate 95,805 of NZ_SRHQ01000007.1, forward strand.
CGTAGGAGCCGAACGGCATGTCGACCACGACGAGGGCGCGTGAGGTGCCGCGCATCACGGCCTGGGCCTGGAGAATCATCATCTCCAGGGTCACCGGCAGGGTCGATTCCATGCCGTGCATGACCATGCCGAGGGAATCACCCACCAGCACGAAGTCGCAATAGGCATCGACGATGCCCGCGGTGTGGGCGTGATAGGCGGTGAGCGCGATGATCTTGCGCCCCTCGGCCTTGCGCTTGATCAGATCGACCGCCTGGAGACGGCGCGTTTGAACGACCTGCGACATGGCTCGTGATCCGGAGTCTGGCGTTCCCGGGGGCGCCCGTCGGATCGGGCGCGGCGTGCGGAACGCCTCTATAAGCCCGTTCGCGCCGCCCCGCAGGAGGCCATTGGGCCGGTTCCGGTGGATCGGATGCGAAGTGTCACGACGAGAAGGATCGCCCGGAGGGGCCTGCCTTCTCCTGCGGCGTACCGGCTCCTTCACGCGACGGCCGCCGAAAGCGGCGGCCGGCCATCAACGTGAAATGCGCTTCGGTCGCCCTGCTCGCCCTTTTCGGGCGTTTCCTCCCTAGACTTCGGACCGCCTCCGGGCCTGCCGTTTTTCCGCCACATCCCGGCCGGTGTCAATGGTATAGCCCGAAGATCGAGGCGGTTGAGATTGCTCGAAATTTAGACTCTTGGGAGGACTTGGCCGAATCGTGGCGAAAACGTGTCAGAGGGCTTTTTCGAGGAGCTGCTCGATCCATTCGGGCTGGGTCTCGCCGACCGAGCGGGCAACCTCGCTGCCGCCCTTGTAGACGATGAGCGTGCTCTGCATCTGCGCTCCGAACCGGCGCACGAGGTCGCGCTGAGCGTCGAAGTCGATCGTGAAGACGGCAAGCGTCTTGAAGCGCGGGTCGGCGGAGAGCGCGGCCAGGATCGGCTTCTGCGCCCGGCAGATCGGGCACCACGGCGCCGAGATCTGCACGAGGATGGGCCGCCCCGCCGCCTGCGCCGCCTCGAAGGCGTTCTGGTCGTAGGCAGCGGAATCGGCGGCCCGTCCGGAACCGGGCTGGCCGCCGACCAGGAAGGCCGCCGCGAGGGCGAGAACGTGCCGGCGGTTCGTCATCGGTGTCCTCACGGCATTCTCGCTCACACGCTCAGCGCTGGGGCGCGCGCTCGCTGTCCGCGCGCATCCAGGCCGGATCGGGCTTGGCGACGGCGGTGTCGTGGTCGTCCTGCCAGCCCTCGACGCCGAGGGGGAACCAGTGGACGCGGCTATAGCCGGCCGCGACCAGCCGCTTGCCGGCGTTCCAGCTCCCCCAGCATTCCGGCCGGCAGAAGGTCACGACGGGCTTGGCCCGGTCGCCGCCGGTCAGTTCGGCGACCCGCCGCAGGAAGATCTCCTCCTTCTCCGGCGCCAGCGGTGCGCCGCCCGCGCCCGGCATCCAGACCGCGCCGGGGAGCGAGCGGTGCGTCGGCAGCCAGGGCCGGTCGGCGGGCAAGCCCTCGGGCCGGCGGTCGGCCAGCACCACATCGATGAGGACCGGCCCTTCCGGCAGCAGCTTTTCGAGCCCCTTCAGGTCGATGACCGTCGCTCCCTTGAGCGTCGCCGGGGTGTAGCCCTTCGGCGGCCCGGTATAGAGACCCTCCGGCTCCGGCACATTGACCGGCGAGTCGGCCGGGCCAGCCGCGCCCAGCATCAGGCCGAGGGCGGCCAACGCCGCATGTCTGGCGATCACCCGCATGCTTCTCCCCATCGGCGTCAGTTGCTCGCGGACGGAACGGGGAAGGATTGCTGCCAGCGCCCTTCCTGGTTGTCGGAGGCCACGACCTTGATCGGGCCCTGCCCCTCGGGCTTGAAGGCGAAGTTGATGACCGGGTTCGAGGCGATGGAGATGTCGCCGTCGAGGCTGAACACGAGCTGGTCGCCGTAGGTCACGTCGAGCTTCTGGATGTAGCGGGCCGGGGTGTAGTCGCGGGTGATCTGGTTCATCTGCATCCCCGAGAAGTTCGGGTGACGCACCATCAGCGTCGCCTCGGCCGGCTTGCCGGGCTGGACGTCGCCGACGAACTTCATGCGCATCTCGCCCATGCCCTTCATCGCCTCCTCGTCGCTCATGCCCATCGGCGCCGAGCAGCCGCCGGAGGCTTTGACGAACTTGGCCGATTCGAGGAGCCGCCCGTCCTTGGTCTCCACCACCGCGTGGACGTTGGTGTAGTTGTTCACCCGCACCCGCATCTTGATCTCGCCCGGGTCGGCGGCCGGGCCGAAGGTGAAATGCGCGGCATAGGGCGACGGGTTGTCGTCGATGATGAAGTAGAGGCCCTTCACGCTGTCCTTGTCGGCGAGCGTCAGGCCGATCGGCACCAGGGCGGCGTCGAGGGCGCGGGCGGGCGCGTCGATGGTCACGGCGCTCTCGCCGGCCTCGACTTTCCGGTCACCGAAGATGGATGTCTTGATCTCAGCCCAACGGGCGGCGCGCTCCTCGTCGGTGTCGGTGGCGCCGGCCAGCACCGGAGCGGGCGCGAGCACCGCCGCGGAGAGCGTCAGGCTAAGGGCGAGCATCAGGCGTTTCATGGCGCGTTTCCTTCCCGGAAGCCCCCGAGGCGGGGGTGAATCTATTCCCACTCGAGTTCTTGGTAGGCCTGGGTGACGTTGCGACCGTTATAGGTGTCGAACAGCGCCCAATTGTCTTTTTCCCCCAGCGCAACGGTCCGGACCGCGGTCTCGATCGGCACGCTGGAGGCCACCGCCCTGCGGGTTTCGTCGCGGAGCGCCGAGAGATAACGCGCGAGGTCGGCCATCGCCGGCGCGAAGGCCACCCGCGTCGGGCCGTGGCCCGGCACGGCGTCGGTGGCGCCCACCATCTTCAGCCGCTCGATCTCCTTGAGCCAGCCGAGCAGGCTGCCGTCGAGCGAGGGGATTCGGCCGACGAAGAGCAGGTCGGCCGGGAACAGCAGCCCGCTGCCGGTGTCGAGCATCGACAGGTCACAGCTCGTATGCGCATGGCCGTGGGCGGTGAGCCGAAGGGTGCGGTCGCCGAGATCGATCTCGGCGCCCTCCTTCACCTCCATCGTCGGGTAGACCACCTCGCCCGCCTTCTCCTCCCCGAGGATCTCGGCGAGCCGCTGCCGGTAGAACGTGCCCCGCGCATCGAGGGCGCCGCGCAGACCGGCATGGCCGACGAAGGTCGGGTTGTCGCCGCGGAAGGCCGCAGCGCCGAAGACGTGGTCGGGATGCACGTGGGTGAGCATCACGTAGCGGATCGGCTTGTCGGTGCGCCGAGCGATCTCCCGGCGCAGCCACTGCCCGTCGGCGAGACTGCCGCCGGATTCCGTGACGAACACCCCATCCCGCCCGATGATGAAACCGATATTGGCGATCCCGTCGGCGTTCTCCGGCGTCGCCTCGGCATCGGGCCCGCGCCGGATGAAGGTGCCGGGTGCGACCTCCTCCATCGTCAGGGCATCGACGGCAAAGCCCGCCCGCGGCAGGCAGCACAGGCAGAACCCGCCGAACAGAGCCGCGCGACGTGTGACGGGGGCGCTCAACACCCGCCTCCGCTGGACCCGTCACCCAGGCACATCCGTGCCGCCATCGGCCGCTTCTCCCCGGTGTATTTATCGATATAGTGCAAACCATCTAGTAGGTAGATTTTTGAGCCGTCAAGTGCCACGATCGCGAAATGAGCGGCGCCATCGCGAGCACGTGATCGGCCTGATACGAACGGACGGATGATGAGAGACACGCGCGCATCGCTCCTCAGCGAGGCCGAGATCCTGGTGCGCGGCCGGGGCTATTCCGGCTTCAGCTACGCCGACCTCGCCGAGGCGGTCGGCATCCGCAAGGCGAGCATCCACCACCATTTCCGCACCAAGGAAGCGCTCGCCCAAGCGCTGATCGAGGCCTACGACGCGCGCTATGACGCGGCGCTCGACGACATCTCCGGCCAGACCGCCGACGGGGTGGCGCGGGTCGAGGCCTATGGCCGGCTCTATCTCGGCGGGGTCGAACGGGGACTCGGCTGCCTGTGCGCGGCGCTCGCCGTCGAGTTGGAGACGCTGCCCGAGGCCCTGCGCCGCGCCATCACCGCCTTCTTCGAGAAGCACATCGCCTGGCTCGCCGGCGTGATCGAGGAGGGCCAGATCTCCGGCAGCGTCCGCGCCGGCCTCGACCCGCAGGCCCATGCCCGGATGATCGTGGCGACGCTGGAGGGGTCGTTGCTGCTGGAGCGGTTTCTCGCCGGGCCGGAGGGGTTCGGGCGGACGTTGGCGGCCCTGAGCGACGGGCTGCGGCCGGTCCGTTCGAACGGCGGAGCCTGACAAGAGGCTGCCAAGAGGCTGCCAGCAGGCTGCCAAGACGCTGCGTTGCAACGGCGCGGCCTTTCATGGACGCCCGTTGATACAATATGACAGCCTGACGTTCCGTCCCCGCGCAATCGACCCAGGCCTTCCATGTCCGACGCTTCCGCCCTCGCCGCCTCCCAAAAGATCCCCGTGACCGTGCTCACCGGCTATCTCGGAGCCGGCAAGACGACGCTGCTCAACCGCATCCTCACCGAACAGCACGGCAAGCGCTACGCCGTGATCGTCAACGAGTTCGGCGAGATCGGCATCGACAACGACCTCGTGGTCGGCGCCGACGAGGAAGTGTTCGAGATGAACAACGGCTGCGTCTGCTGCACCGTGCGCGGCGACCTGATCCGCATCATGGACGGGCTGGTGAAGCGCCGCGGCAAGTTCGACGCGATCATCGTCGAAACCACGGGGCTCGCCGACCCGGCCCCCGTCGCCCAGACCTTCTTCGTCGATCAGGATGTCGGCGAGGCCGCCCGGCTCGACGCGGTGGTGACGGTGGCCGACGCCAAGTGGCTCACCGACCGGCTCGCCGACGCGCCCGAGGCCAAGAACCAGATCGCCTTCGCCGACGTGATCCTGCTCAACAAGGCCGATCTCGTCTCGGGCCAGGATCTCGACCGGGTCGAGGGCCAGATCCGCGCGATCAACCCCTGGGCCAAGATCCACCGCACCGAGCGCTGCGCGATCCCGCTCGATCAGGTGCTCGACCGCAACGCCTTCGACCTCGCGCGCATCCTCGATGTGGAGCCCGACTTCTTGGAGGAGGGCCACCACCATCACCACGACGAGCAGATGCAGTCCGTCTCGGCCAAGATCGACGGCCCGGTCGATCCGGAGAAGTTCATGCCCTGGATCTCGAACCTGACCCAGGTTCAGGGGCCGGACATCCTGCGCTGCAAGGGCATCGTCGCCTTTCCCGACGAGCCCAAGCGCTTCGTCTTCCAGGGCGTTCACATGATCCTCGACGGCGACGTCCAGGGGGAGTGGGGCGCCGACGAGCCGCGCGTCTCCTGCGTCGTCTTCATCGGCCGCAACCTCGATCCGGAAGCGATCCGCGAAGGCTTCTTCGCCTGCAAGGTCTGAGTTGACGCACCGCCGATCCGGCACCGCGCACGAAAAAGGGCCACCCTCGCGGGCGGCCCTTTCTTTTTGCCGATCTCCGAGCCGGCCTGCCGGCCAGACCCTTCGATCAGGGGCAATCAAGGGGGGCGCGTTCGGCGTCAGAGGTTGAGTAACACGTTCGCGGAGCCGATCGCGGTGGTCGCGAGGCCGATCGCGAGAGCACCGATCATCCCGTAAGAAAATGCCTGCATCATCCGCATCTGTCGAAATTCTCCATTCGTATCCGATCGAAACGCCCATCACCGATGTCAGTGCCGTTTCGGCGAGACGGGGCGCGTTAAAAAGCGAGGTTTTGAGAAATCATGCCTGATCCGGCCGGATCGAGCCGGGGACTCAGCAGCGGTTGCCGCCCGCGGTCTGGCCATACTGCTTGACCGGGAAGTTCTGCTGGTTGGCGTTGCCTTCCGCGGCCGAGTTCATCGGGCAGGCAGCGTGGTACGGACCGTCATGGACGCCGAGAGAACTGGTCCAGCCGGACGCCATCGGGATCGGGCGACCATGGCTTTCGCTGAAGGCCAGGGCGGATGTGACCGGGGCGATGCCCAGGACGACGGCGGCAACGGCAGCGGCGATACGAGTCTTCATCAAATTTCTCCAACACTCAGTCTCGGGATAGTCTGGCGGTCCAGACTTCCATGTTCTTCGATAGACTGAAGATGGGGAGTGCTTGTCCGCAGCGCCGTGCCGTGGCGCACGCGGTGAACCGGAACAATCGCGCAGCTGATTGTTCGGCGCCGTCTCGTCAAAGTCGAGATCGATCCGGTCCGGCTGAAAATCCACCGTTGGACCGATCCTATTCGGGGAGAACGATCATTCCGACAGATAGCTTGGGCACATCAGCCGTCGCGATGTGTCCGCGCTCATCGAGCGCGCCGTCTCGGTCTTGTCGTTCGGGAGGCGGTACGTCCCCGTCCCGGCATCGCTCGCAGGCAGGGGCGGCTGACCCCGTGCACGCACGGAATGACGATCTCAGGTTTGCTGGAAGCCGCGCCCGCACCTTGAAATGAGCGGAGCGTGCTGCGCATCCTGGGCTGTTGGTTAAAACGCAACCTTTCGGTGGTTCGATCAGCCCGGTTGAGGGGGCCGCAATCCCGCCGGGTGCCGCGTCGCGGGGCTCGGGCGGGTGGCGTGCGCGGTGCCCCGCGAGAGTTCGAGTTCGCCGATGTCCTCCATGACAGCCGCGCCGACAGGTGCGACGGCCACCGCCTCGCCGTGGGCCGCGGGTTCATCACCATGGGCCGCGGGCGCCTGGGGCCGCGTCCCCGCCCGCCGCGCGGTCCAGGGCCTGGCGAGCGGCCTCCACGCGGCGTTCATCTTCTTTGCCTGCTTCGCCTTCTCGGACGCCTCGCCCTACGACCTCGTGGCGATTCCGACGATCGTGCTGTGGCTGGCGCTCGGCATCCGCCTGCACCGGGGGGCGCTGCCCCTCGTGCTCCTGCTCCTCGCCTACCTCACGGCGATGGGGATCGCGCTGCTGCCCTATCTCGACGAGCCGCTGTCCGTGACATGGACCGTGCAGCTCTTCTACCTCGCGGCGACCTGCATCTTCTTCGCGATGCTCTACGCCGACGACACGCAGGCGCGCATCGAGGTCGCGCTCAAGGCCTATACCGCGAGCTGTGTGCTCTCGGCGGGTCTCGGCATCGTCGGCTACCTGCAACTGCTCGGCATCGAGGATCTGTTCTACAAGTACGGCCGCGCCTCGGGCACCTTCCAGGATCCGAACGTGTTCGGCTCCTTCCTGACGCTCGGCGCCCTCTACCTGATCCACCGTCTCCTCTCCGGCGCGACCCGGTGGCCGATCCTGTCGCTGCTCAGCCTCGTCGTCGTGATGGCGGGCATCTTCCTGTCCTTCTCCCGCGGCTCCTGGGGCGGGACGGTGGTGGCGGTCGCCGTCATGGTCGTGGCGCTCTACACGACGAGCCGCTCGCGGGCCCTGCGGCGGCGGATCGTCACGCTCGGTCTCGTCACCATCGGCTTCGGCGTGGTCGCGCTGGCGGGATTGCTCTCGATCGACAGCGTCGCCCAGACCTTCCAGACCCGCGCCGCGGTCACGCAGGATTACGACGAGGGCGAGACCGGCCGCTTCGGCAACCAGATCCGCGGCATGGGGATGCTGCTGGAGGAGCCGCTCGGCCTCGGCCCCCTGCGCTGGCGCCAGATCTTCAACCTGGAGCCGCATAACTCCTACATCGGCAGCTTCGCCAACGGCGGCTGGCTCGCGGGCGCCGCCTTCATCGCCCTCGTGGCGGCGACCTCCTTCGTCGGCTTCCGGCTGATGCTGCGCCCTTCGCCCTACCGGGCCTACGCGCAGATCGTGTTCCCGGCGCTGCTGATGTTCTTCCTCCAGGCGATGCAGATCGACGTGGAGAAGTGGCGCCACGTCTACATGATGCTGGGGATGGTCTGGGCGCTGGAGGTGGCTCGCCTGCGCGCGGCACGTGCGTCCTTGACCCTCCTCCTCCCGCGGCGCATCGGAGGACATCCAAGCGTTGTATCGCCGGCAGGGACAGGCGGAGCGCGCGCGAGTAGGATCGGAGGCGGGGGCGCGGTGTCGGGACCGGAGGTGAGGCCGTGACCACGGGAGCGGCGAGCGAGGCCGAGCGCCTCGCGGCCCTGCACGCGCTGCGCATTCTGGATAGCGATCCCGAGGCGCAGTTCGACGCCGTGTGCCGGACGGCGCAGCGCCTGTTCGGGGTCGCGACGGCCTACATCTCCCTGGTCGATGCCGAGCGGCAATGGCTGAAGGCCTGCGCCGGCATCATGCCGACGCAGACGTCGCGCAAAGGCTCCTTCTGCGATTGGACGATCGCGCAGGATGCGATGCTCGTCGTTCCCGATGCCCGCCGCGACCCGCGCTTTTCCAGCCTGGAGATCGTGACCGGGCCGCCTCACATCGTGTTCTATGCCGGCGCACCGTTGATCCTGCGGCCGGGCGTGCGGCTCGGCGCCCTCTGTCTCGTCGATCCGCAGCCGCGCGACTTCACCCCGGAGGACGCGGCAGCCCTGCGCGATCTCGCCGAGATCGTGACGGCGCAGATGCGGCTGCGGCGCGACAACCTCACCTTCGCCAGCGAGCGGGCGCTGCGGCAGATCCACGAGAGCACGATCCGCGCCCAGGGCGTGGAGATCGAGCTGCGGGCAAGCGCCAACTCCCTCCTCTCCATGGCCGAGCAGATCGCCCAGGTCGGGCATTGGCGCCTCAACTTCGCCAGCGGCCGACCGATCTACTCCGAGAGTCTCCTGCGCATCGCCGGCCTCGACACCGCAGCGCCGACGGCCCGGCATCCCGGCCTCGCCCAGTTGTGCCATCCTGCGGATCGCGCGCGCGTCGAGGCCATCATCGCCGCGGCGATCGCGGGCGGGCAGGATTTCGAGTTCGAGACGCGGTTCGTGCGGCCCGACAAAACGATCCGCGACGTGATGGTGCGCGGCACCTGCAAGAACGACGAGGCGGGCCGGACGATCGGACTGTTCGGCATCCTCATGGACGTGACCGACCGCGTGCAGATCCAGGCGGAGATGCGCCGCAGCGAGATGCGCTACCGCAGCCTCGCCGACGCCCTGCCGCTTCTCGTCTGGACCATCGATCCGGGCAGCGGCGAGGCGACCTACGTCAACGCGCGCTTCGAGGACTACTACGGACCGATCGGCGCCGCGCGGGCGCACCGGCTCGCCCGCAACCATCCCGAAGACGCCGCCGCCATGGAGGCGGCGTGGCAGGCGGCGCGGGCCAGCGGGCGGGGGTACGACGGCCAGTGGCGCCTGAAGGCGCGGGACGGCTCCTACCGCTGGCACAAGCTGTCGCTGACGCCGATCCGCAGCGTGGCCAAGCCGGACGAGGTGACCGAGTGGATCGGCACCGCGCTCGACATCGACGAGATCGTCTCCGCGCGGCTGTCCGTGGAGGATACGAGCCGCCTGCTCGGCATCGCCCTGGAGGGTGCGGAGGCCGGCACCTTCGACTGGAACCTGCGCACCGGCATCACGGTGCTCTCGCCGGAGAGCGTGCGCCTCTACGGCCTGCCCGAAACCGGTGAACCGCGCGCCCTGTCGCCGACGGAATGGACCGCGACCATCCACCCCGACGACGTCGTCGAGGCGTGGAACCGGATCCACCACGCCGTCGATTCGCGGTCCCGCTTCATCGCGGAATACCGGGTGGGCCAGCGCTGGCTCTACACCTCCGGCCGCACGCTCTACGAGGGCGACGGCCGCCCCTACCGGATGCTCGGGCTGCATCTCGACATCACCGAGCGCAAGGCGGCCGAGGCGGCCCTGCGCGCCGCCACCGCCGAGGCCCGCGCCGCCACCGTGGAGGCCGAGCGGGCGAGTGCGGCCAAGAGCGAGTTCCTCGCGGCCATGAGCCACGAGATCCGCACGCCGCTGAACGGGATCCTCGGCTATGCCGACCTGCTCCTCGACCGGAAGGACCACGATCCGGAGGATCAGCGCCGCCTGGAGCTCATCCGCGTCTCGGGGGAGTCCCTGCTCACCGTCGTCAACGACGTTCTCGACGTCTCCAAGATCGAGGCCGGCCAACTCGAACTCGACCCTCTTCCCTTCGCTCTGGGCAAGCTGATCGAGGACACGGTCGCGATCATGCGCGGCACCGCCCTCAAGGGCGCGCTGACCGTCGAGGCGCGGATCGATCCGGATCTGCCCGCGAGCGTGGTCGGCGACGCGAACCGCCTGCGGCAGGTGCTGTTCAACCTGCTCAACAACGCGGTCAAGTTCACGCCGGCCGGCTCCGTCGTCCTCACGGCCCGCTACGAGGGCTCCGCTCCTCGTGCTGACGGCGACACCGCGGAAGCGCTGCGCTTCGAAATCAGCGACACCGGCATCGGCATCGCGCCCTCGCAGCGGCACCGGCTGTTCAAGCCCTTCAGCCAAGTCGACGGCTCGATCAGCCGGCGCTTCGGCGGGTCGGGCCTGGGGCTCGCGATCTGCCACCGCCTCGTCACCATGATGGGGGGCGAGATCGGCGTCGAGAGCCGGGAGGGCGCCGGCTCGACCTTCTGGTTCACCCTGGCCCTGCCGCGCGCCGCCACGCCGCCCGCCGCCCAGCCGGCGACCGGACCGCATCGCCCGGAGGCGGCGCGACCGGCCCGGCTCCTGCTCGTGGAGGACGTGCCGATCAACCAGACGCTGGCCCGCGCCGTGCTGGAAGTGCAGGGCTACCGCGTCGATGTGGCGGGTAACGGGCAGGCGGCGCTCGCGGCGATCGAGGCCACCTACGGTCCGGAGGCCGGCGCCGACCCTTACGCCGTGGTGCTGATGGACGTGCAGATGCCGGGCATGGACGGTCTCACCGCGACCCGCCGCATCCGCGCCATGCCGGGCCCCGCCGCCCGCCTGCCGATCGTGGCGATGACCGCCAACGTCCTCGACGGGCAGGTGCAGGAATTCATCGCGGCGGGCATGGACGACCATGTCGGCAAGCCGTTCAAGCGTGCCCAGCTCTGCGCGGTGATCGAGCATTGGCGCGCCGTCGGCGCCGAGCGGGCGCGGGAGGCGCCATCCCCGGCAGGTCCGCCCGAAGACATCCTCGGTCCTCGCCCCGAAACCGGGCCGCCGGATTTCGCGGATCGCGGGCACGGTGACGGCGAGCCGTTGCTCGACCGCGCCGCCTTTGCCGCCGTGCAGGAAACGATGGGCCGCGAGCGCGTGCTGTCGCTCCTGTCCCTGCTCGAACTCGACCTCGAATTGTGGCTCCTCCCGGACGGGGCGGAGCCGGACCGGCCCGATTTCGACCGCGACCAGCTCGCCTACGACGCCCACGCCATGGTCGCCGCGGCGGGCGCCCTCGGCTTCATCGCCCTCTCCGAGCTGTGCCGGGAGATCGAGGACGCCTGCCGGGACGGCAGCGCGCTTCCCGCCCTGATCCACCGCCTCGCGACGCTGCGGACGGATACGCTCGGAACGATCAGGGCCCTCAGGGCGGCGTGAGATGCCTCCGAAACCTTTCCGCGTCTTGAGATCGCAGCCTCCCCGCGCCACCTGACAGCCCGTCCCGCTTCCCCGCCGAAGCCTGCCGCCAGAGCCTGCCTTGCCGCCCCTCTTCGACTACGCCGCGCAAGCGGGCTCCGCGATCAAGGCCTTCGCGGAAGCCTCCAGCGACCTCCTGATCCAGCCGACGCTGAGGCTCGGCGTCACCGGTCTCGCCCGCTCCGGCAAGACGGTGTTCACCACCGCGCTGATCCACCATCTCGTGGAGGGCCACGCACTGCCCGCCTTCGAGCCGACGCAGGCGGGCCGTCTGCGCCGGGCGCGGCTCGTGCCGCAACCCGACGACGACGTGCCGCGCTTCCCGTTCGAGGAGAACTTTTCCGCCCTCACCGAGGCCCGGCGCTGGCCCGGCTCGACCGACCGGATCAGCCAGCTCCGCCTGGAGATCGAGTACGAGCGCTCGGGCGGCTGGCGCTCGGGCCCCGGCACGCTGATGCTCGACGTGGTGGACTATCCCGGCGAGTGGCTGCTCGACCTCGCCCTGGTCGATCAGAGCTACGTGGCGTGGTCGCGCGCGACCATCGCCGGCACCCGCCGGGCGGGGCGGGCCGAGATCGCCGCGCCCTGGCTCGCGCTGATGCAGGAGCTCGACCCCGCGGCCCCCCTCGACGAGGTGTTGGCCGAGCGCGCCGCCAACGCCTTCAAGGCCTATCTCGGGGCGCTGCGCGCGGGCGCGGAATCGGTCGCCACCACGCCGCCGGGTCGCTTCCTGATGCCGGGCGATCTGGCCGGCTCGCCGATGCTGACCTTCGCCCCCCTCGACCGCCTGGAGGAAAGCCAAGTCCCCGGCAGCCTCGGCGCGCTGATGGAGCGCCGCTTCGAGGCCTACAAGAGCAAGGTGGTGGAGCCGTTCTTCCGCGAGCATTTCCAGCGCGTCGATCGGCAGATCGTGCTGGTCGATGTGCTCTCGGCGGTCGATTCCGGCCCGGCCGCCCTCGCCGAACTGGAGGAGGCGCTGGACGCGGTGCTGCTCGCCTTCCGGATCGGGCGCAACAGCCTGCTCTCGCGCTTCTTCGCGCCGCGGGCCGAGCGGATCATGTTCGCCGCGACCAAGGCCGACCATCTGCACCAGTCGAGCCACGACCGGCTCGACGCGCTGCTGCGCCTTCTCGTTTCGCGGGCGATGCGCCGCACCGAGGCCGCGGGCGCGCGGGTCGGCACCGTGGCGCTCGCCTCCGTCCGCGCCACCCGCGAGACCACGGTCCACGACGGCGGCGAAGTGCTCCGCGCGGTCTCCGGCACGCCGGAGGCGGGGGAGCATGTCGGCGACGAGATCTTCGACGGGCTGTCGGAGGCCGCGGTGTTCCCCGGCGAGTTGCCCGCCGACCCGCAGGCGGTGCTCGACGGCGCGGTTCCGGCGGGCTCGTTCCGCTTCCCCCGCTTCCGCCCGCCGCCGGTGAAGCCCGACGCGCTCGGCCGAGCGGGCCACCTGCCGCAAATCCGGCTCGACCGGGCCATGCAGTTCCTGATCGGGGACAAGCTGACGTGACCAACCCGCAGCGCCCGCGCGCCTTCCGCATCCCCGCCGCAGACCAGCCTCCGCCGGAGGCCGCGACCGCCGAAGCCCCGCCGCGGCCGGAGGTGCGCCTCGTCGACGAGCCCTACGAGATCGTGGACGCCGCCGACGGCGTTGCCGTGCCGGTCGCACCCAAGCGCCGCGCGCCCTGGCTGTCGATCCTGTTCAGCGCACTCGGCGGCCTCGTCACCATCGCCGTCGGGCTTTCGCTGGAACGGCTGATCGCCGACCTGTTCGCCACCGCACCCTGGCTCGGCTGGGTCGCGTTGGCGCTCCTCGCCGTCGCCGTGATCGCGCTCACGGCGATCGTCGCCCGCGAGGCGCTCGGCGTCTGGCGCGAGCGCAAGATCGAGGCATTGCGCGAGCGCGCGTTGGCCGCCCTCGCGACCCGCGACCACACCGCAGCGCAGGGCGTGGTGCAGGAGCTGCGCGGCTTCTATGCCGACCGGCCGGCGCTCGCAGGCGCCGTCCGCCGGCTCGACGCGGTCGGCGACGCGATCCTCGACGTGGACGACCGGCTGGCTTTGGCCGAGGGCGAGTTGCTTATCCCCCTCGACCGGCAGGCCAAGGCGGCCATCGCCCAGGCTGCGAGCCAGGTCTCGGCGGTGACGGCGCTCAGCCCGCGGGCCATCGTCGATGTCGCCTTCGTGGTGTTCTCCGCCGCCCGGCTGCTCCGCCGGATCGCGGCGATCTACGGTGGGCGGCCCGGCCTGCTCGGCTTCCTGCGGCTCGCCCGTGCGGCCTTCGCCCATCTCACCGTCACCGGCGGCATGGCGGTCGGCGAGGGTATGCTGCACCAAGTGCTCGGCCTCGGGCTCGCTGCCCGCGTCTCGGCCAAGCTCGGGGAGGGCGTGCTCAACGGCCTCATGACCGCGCGCTTCGGCCTCGCGGCGCTGGCCGTCTGTCGGCCCTTGCCGTTCGTCCGCGTCAGCCCGCCCACCGTCAACGACGTCGCCGGCCAGCTTTTTCGGAGTAGCGAGCCCAAGGAATAGAGAGTTTCCAAAGGGATCATCCCTTTGGCGGGGACCGGGGCAGCGCCCCGAAAGCAAGAAGCTCCCAGGCCGGGCGGCCTGGGAGCTTCCGTTATGGACGGATTGAGCGCAGCGATCAGCAGTCGTCGCCGCCCTTCTTCTCGCCGAGCTTCTGGTCATGGCCGGCGGCGTTCATCGCGCCAACCGTGCCCGGCGCGGCCGGCTGGTCGCCGCCGGCGGTGTTCTTGGCCGAGCTGGTCTGGTCCGAGCCCGGCTTGTTGCCGACACCCTGACCGGCCCCGACATTGTTCATCGCGCCGACGGTGCCGGGCGAAGCCGGCTGCTGGCCACCCGCGAGGTTCTTGGAGCCGGCATCGGCGCCGCTGCTGGTGCTGCTGTTCGCAGCAGAGGAATCGCCAGGGGCCTTGGCGTTGGTGCTGCCGGTGTTGCACGGAGCGGCGAGCGCAGAGCCGGCGATGAAGGCAAAAGCGGTGGCGGTAGCGATGGTCTTCGTGAGCGTCACGATGGCGTCCCTCCCAAATTGTCCGACCGACACTGCCGGTCGGTCTGCCCGGAGAAAGCAATTGAGGAAATTTAAGTTCCCGATTCGCCCTGGATCGAAGAAACTTTTTAGAACTGCATTCCCATCCCTGTGCCCAAGCATTTGATGGAAAATCGGGCAACCCCCTGATCCGCAATACCCTGTTCGACCGCCCGGCGGGGCCGCACGACTGAGTGTCTCTCACAAAGCTCCCGCCGCGCTGTCATCGCCAGAACGAGAACGGTCAGAGACCGGGAGCTCTGTGGGGCGCTCTAAAGCGGCGCTAGAAAGCCAGCCAGCCGCATCAGGCCCTCCGGCCAGGGCCCGTGCCCGCTCGCGACGTTGATGTGGCCGGCCTCGCCCGCATCCACCAGCGCCGAGCCCCAGGCATAGGCATAGTCCTCCGCCCGCTCGTAGGTGCAGTGCGGGTCGGTGCGGCTCGCCACCAGCAGCGACGGGAAGGGCAGCGGATCGCGCGGCACCGGCGCGAAGGCGCGCACGCTCTCGGGCAGGTCGGCCCCCGCCTCGATGTCGGGAAAGGCCACCAGCAGGGCCCCGCGCACGACACCTTCGGGGAAGCGCGGCGCGGCCTCCACCGCCGCGACGACGCCGAGGCTGTGGGCGATGAGGATCACGGGCCGGGTCGCCGCCGCCACCGCCTCGGCGACGCGGGCACGCCACGCTTCCGGGTCAGGCTGGTGCCAGTCGTCCTGCGCAACGATCCGCGCGGTCTTGAGCCGGGCCGCCCAGCGCGCCTGCCAGTGCTCCTCCTCGGAGCCGGCATAGCCCGGCAGGATCAGGATGTCGCAATCGGCAGTCTTCATGGGCGGTCTTCTCGGACGGGCGGCGTCCTCACGCAACGGGCGGCGGACCACGCGGGCTCCGCCGAGAGCGTCACGCGAGCCAGTCGGGCAGGCGGTCGAGGCGGATCAGGTCGTCGTAGCTCGGGCGCGGGCGCACGATGGCCGAGCGGTCGCCGGTCACGAGCACCTCGGGCACGAGGCGGCGGCTGTTGTAGGTGCCGGCCTGGACCGCACCGTAGGCACCCGCGCTCATCACCGCGATGAGGTCGCCCGGTGCCACCATCGGCATCTCGCGCCCGAGGGCGAGATAGTCGCCGCTCTCGCAGACCGGGCCGACCACGTCCGCCGTCAGCCGGGGCGTGTCGGGAGCGGGCTCGCGCACCGGGCGCAGGGCATGGAACGCCTCGTAGAGCGTGGGGCGGATCAGGTCGTTCATCGCCCCGTCGACGATGACGAAGGTCTTCTCGTCCGTCGGCTTCACGTAGATCACGCGGGTGACGAGGATGCCGGCATTGCCGGCGATCATCCGCCCGATCTCGAAGACGGGACGCAGGCCGAGCGGCTGGAAATGCGGGCGCAGGATCGCGGCCAGAGCCGCCGGATCGGGCGGGGGCGCGTTGTCGTCGCGATAGGGAATGCCGAGGCCGCCGCCGAAATCGACGTGGTGCAGCCGGTGCCCGTCGGCGAGCAGATCGCGGGCCAGCTCGCAGAGCAGGCGCGCGGCGTTGTCGAACGGAGTCAGGTCGGTGATCTGGCTGCCGATATGCGCATCGACGCCGACGATCTCGAGACCCGGCAGACGGGCCGCCCCGGCATAGACCGTGCGAGCACGGGAGATCGGGATGCCGAACTTGTTGTCGGACTTGCCGGTCGAGATCTTGGCATGCGTCAGCGCATCGACATCCGGGTTCACGCGGATCGAGACCGGCGCCTTGCGCCCGCGCGCGGCGGCGACCTCGGACAGGGCGGCGAGTTCCGGCTCGCTCTCGACGTTGAAGCAGAGGATGTTCGCATCGAGCGCCGCGGCCATCTCCTCGCGGGTCTTGCCGACCCCGGAGAACACGATGCGCTCCCCCGGCACGCCTGCGGCCAGCGCCCGGCGCAATTCGCCCTCGGAGACGATGTCCATGCCCGCACCCTGGCGCGCGAGGGTGGCGAGCACCGCCTGGTTCGAGTTCGCCTTCATGGCAAAGCACACCAGCGCATCGTCGCCCGCGAAAGCCTCGGCGAAGACGCGGTAGTGCCGCTCCAGGGTGGCGGTGCTGTAGCAGTAGAACGGCGTGCCGACCTCCTCGGCCAGCGCGGTCAGATCGACGTCCTCGGCGTGGAGGCGCCCGTCCCGGTAGTGGAAGTGGTGCATGTCAGGAGAATCCGCCGCCGCGCCCGCCGGATGGGGATCGGCGCATCCGAATGCCCCCGCGCGCGGTGCGCTGTCTACGTGTCTCTCGCAAAACTCCCGCTGCACCGGAATGCCCGCAGGGGGAGGATCGACGATCGGAAGTTCTGTACCCCTCTCGAACCGGAGCCTTGCCTCGGTACGGGCGCGCTCCGGCGGCCCGCTACAGAAGCGGATCGAGGATGAACGGCTCCTTGGGGATCCGGTAGCCGCGCTTGGATCCGCGGGAGGTCGTGACCGGAACGCCGTCGCCGCCCGCCGGGATCGCCGCGGCACTCAGTTCGTCGCCCGCCTGCACGGCTTCCGGATCGGGGGCCGCGCCGCGATCGCCCACGGAGACCGTGCTGCCCGGCAGGCTCCGCGCCGAGGCGGGAACGCCGGGCCGCGTCCCCGGAGCGGTCTCGGAGAGGGCCGCATTCGGCGGCTCCAGGCTGCCGCGCCGGCCACAGGCCGTGCAGGCCAGGGTGAGGCCGAGCGCGATCAGGATCGAGAGGCGGGCGGAAGGGGCGGGCATCGGTGTTTCCGGCGGTCTTTCCGGCTGGGCGGCGCTAGCTTAGCCGTTGGAGCCTCGCCCCGAAAGGTAGGCCGCAACGTCTCGGGCGGGACGACGCGCGAGACAGGGGAGGCCCGGTGCGCACCCGCTTCCGTCAGGTTCCCCCCGCGCGGTTGTCAGCTCTTCTTGTTGCCGCGCTGCGAATCCTTCGGCGGCGCGTAGGCGTCGATCGCCCGGCGGCAGTTTTCGGAGAGCTTGGCCCAGTTGGTCTTGAAGCACTGATCGGTGGCCGGATCGTCCGGGTCGAGATTGCCGCAATAGCTGAGGTAATCGCCGGTGCAGTACTTCTTGAGCGTCTCGTTGCCGCGCTTCGACTGCTGCGCCTGTGCCGGAGCAGCCAACACGGCGACCGCACCCGTGAGGGCGAGAACCAGAGGCGTCAGCTTCAAAGCCATGATGTTCGCTCGATCGCGGTTCGTGGGGAGAGATTCGTGAGAGGAGGTCCGGGCGCGATGATGCCCCCGCTTGTTCGAAACAAGGCGGGTCCGGGGCAAACGCAAGATGGTTCGGTGCTTACGGGCTCGTGCGGGACGCTGCAAGGGACGCTCGATGGGACAGGGGCAGAGTAGTCCCCCCGGCCGGCGCCGCTCGGTGCGTTTCAGCTCTCGGCGAGCGCAGGGGAGGTGGCCGAAAAGGCTCCGGCTTGGGGAAGGCGATCTTGAGGAAGGCGATCTTGGGGCAGGCGGTCTTGGGGCAGGCGGTCGTGCCGCACCAAGGCGTCGGCGACTTCGCTGATGCGGCGGCGCAGCTCGGCGGTGTCGTCGCTCCCGCGTGCGGCCAGCGCAGCCCGGGCCGCCGTCAATTCCGCGCGCAGCGCCTCGATCTCGGCCGCCGTGGAGGCGGGCCCGACGGTCTCGCCCTCGGCGCCCGACGGCGCGGTCGTGGCCTGCATCCGGCGCGTCGCCTTGAGATCGTCGAGGATCGCGCGGTGGGCCTCTTCCAGCGCGTGCAGGGTGGCGAGCCCCGTCTCGCCCTCGGCCCGCGCCGAAGCGAGGTCCCGGTCGAGCCCGGCGATGCGCTCGAGGGCGCGGGCCACCTCGGCCTCGCTGCGGATCCGGGCGGCGACCGCAGCCTCGGCCTCCATGGTGCGGGTCCCGATGGCGGCCATGTCGGCGTGGCGCCGGGCGGCGACCGCTTCGGCCTTCCGTTCCAGCCGCCGCTGCACGACGGCGAATTCCGCGCGTAGATGGTCGCGCTCGGCCACGACCTCGGACACGCTCACCGGCAGGGTCGCCTCGATCCGCCGCCGGGCGAGACGGCTGGCGCGGGCGCTCACGGTCGGCAGGATCGTCAGGGCGCACAGGCTCGCCAGCAGGAAGCCGAGCCCGAAGATCATCACGGTCTCGATCACGCAGGGGCCCTCACGCCGCCTCGGCCGGGCAGGTCCGGCCGCTGCGTCTTTTGCCCGTCTTGCCCGCGCGGAGGCAAGCGCCGTGTCTTCCCTCGGCCCTCAAGCGTCGGCGACCGCACCCGCGGGCGCTTGTCGCAGGGGGCGCCCTGCCCACTCTCTCCGAGCGACTGCACGGCGTCGGGCTGTGGCCGTTCGGGACAAGATCAGAACGGGTTCCAGGTCGGGCGGCCGGTGAATTTCAGGTAGCCGATATTGATGCCGAGCCGGGCGCCGACGCCGGAGCGGATCGGCACCACGACGATGCCGCCGTCGGTCACCGCCGTCATGCCGAAGCCGCCGATGAAGTAGGCCGAGCCGTCGACGCCGCCGAAGCGGCGGTAGAGGTCGCGCACGGCGGGCAGGTTGTAGACGAGCATCATGGTGCGCGCGCCGTCGCCGCCGACATCGAAGCCGAGCGTCGGCCCCTGCCAGTAGATCCGGCGCTGCCCGGCATTGCGGGTATAGAGCGTGCCCTCGCCGAAGCGCAGGCCGCCGACGATGGCGCCGGACGCCTCCTGGCCGAGGATGTAGCCGTTGGGCTCGCCCCAGCGCCGGGTCGCCTCCTCGACGGTCAGCGCGAGGCCGCGGGATACGCTGCCGAAGAAGCGGTGCCCGTTCTCGACCACCTCGGCGGCGCGGAACGAGTCCGGGCGCACGCCGTCGTCCTGATAGGCCAGAGCGGGGGCGGCCCCGGCCAGGAGGCCGCCGGACAGCCCGGCCGAGAGGCCGAGCAGGGCGGCGCGGCGGGTCGTACCCCCCGTTCGGATGGGATCGTGCGGCATGTCGGTCTCCCTACCGGCTCCCTTGGCCCGCCCTGATGCCCGCCCAGGCTTGCCCGGCGCGCAGGCGCTTCCCTGAACGGAAGCGGCATCGGATCGAGGCACGCAGGGAGCGCGCAGTCTCAGGTCCGATCAAGTCAAGTTTGGGTTAACGGGCGGTTAAGCAAGGCGGTCGTGCGGATGGCGGGAGACGCCCGATCCGGTCCCGTCGCGAATGCAATCTCGCCGATCCGTCGGAAACCGAGGCATGGTCGAAAGTCTCGCCGAACATTCGACGGGCGAGGTGAACGTGCGAAAGCGGCGCGCGCCGAAGGGCACCGCGGATGAGCGCGAGGGCTTCCGGGAATCGGACTCGGCTCGCCTTCGACTTCCCCCGGACGGCCATGGCTGCTGGCAAGAGGGGGGGACTCGATGGCACCGGCAAGGAGCCAACCGGTACGCCGTCACGCGTCCGAGATGCCGCGCGCGGCCTCAAACCGTCCCGTGAAACTCAGTCTATGGTGCGGGCTGCGGCCTTGCGCGGTGAGGCCGGCGAGGTGGGCGGCGGTGCCGTAGCCGGCGTTGCGCTCCCAGGCATAGGCCGGGTGGCGCGGGGCGAGCCGACGCATGATCTCATCGCGAAACGTCTTGGCGACGATGGAGGCGGCGGCGATCTGCGGCACGAGGCGGTCGCCGCCGATCACCGCACGGCAGCTCTGCGCCAGGCCGGGAATCGGATCGCGCCCATCCACCAGCACGGTCGCGTCGAGCCCGAGGCCCGTGACGGCCCGGCGCATGGCGTCGAGGGTCGCCCCGCGCACGTTCACCCGGTCCACCAACGCCCGCGAGCCCGCCGCGAGCGAGACCCGCGCATGCGCCCGGATCAGCGGGGTCAGCGCCTCGCGCACGGCACGGTCCAGGCGCTTGCTGTCGTCGAGCCGGGCCAGGATCTCCGGCGGGAAGGCGACGGGGTCGAACCACACGGCCGCCACCATCACCGGACCGCACAGGGCGCCGCGCCCGACCTCGTCGCAGCCGATCACCGCCGGATAGGTCGCGGCAAGCGCAGGATCGAACGGGCGTGGGGCTTTGACGGATTTCGGTCGAAGGGCCATGGCGCGGACCCTGGCATTCTCACGCTCCCCCGTCATCCCGGGGCAGGTAAGAGTGCCTCACAAAACTTCCGGTCTCCGACCGTTTTCGCCCTGGCAATGACGGCGCGGCGGGCGTTTTGTGAGAGGCACTCAAACCCCGCGGACAAGGGGGCGGCCCGACCATGAATCCGGCGACATCCGGTCGATCCTCGCGGAATGCCGGCCTCGCTCAGCCGGGGCGCGGCAGCGGGGCGCTGCTCGGATGGCGGGCGGAGCGCTGAACCGATCCGAGCGCGTGGGCGGTCGCGATGTTGTCGTAGAACTGGCGCGCACTCTCGGCCCAGGTGTAGCGCATCGCCTCCGCCCGGCAGCGCTCCCGCGGGATCGCGAGCGCGGTGAGCGCCGCCGCGCGCAGATCCGCATCGAGGGCGCCCGCGCCGGTGCCGCCGATCACGTCGAGGGGGCCGGTCACGGGATAGGCCGCCACCGGCAGGCCGGAGGCGAGCGCTTCGAGCAGCACGATGCCGAAGGTGTCGGTCAGGCTCGGGAACACGAAGGCGTCGGCACGCGCGTAGACCCGTGCCAGCGCCTCGCCGGTGAGGGCGCCGAGGAAGTGCGCGTCCGGCGCCAGCGCCTGGAGCCGCGCCCGGTCCGGCCCGTCGCCGACCACGACCTTGGAGCCCGGCAGATCGAGGCTGAGAAAGGCGGCGAGGTTCTTCTCGACCGCGAGCCGGCCGACCGAGAGGAAGATCGGCCGCGGCAGATCGGGAAAGGGGTTCGCCCCGGCCTCACCGTCACGGGGGCGGAAGAGGTCGGTGTCGACGCCGCGCGTCCAGCGCATCAGGTGGGTGAAGCCGCGCCCCGCCAGCTCCCGTTCGAGGGAGGGCGTGCTGACCATGGTGCCGCTCGCCGCGGCGTGGAAGCGGCGCAGCCACGCATAGCTCCAGGCCTCCGGCACGGGCGCGCGGGCGGCGAGGTATTCGGGAAAGCGGGTGTGGTAGCTCGTGGTGAAGGCCTGTCCCCGCGACAGGCAGGCGGCGCGCACCGCGTGGCCGATCGGGCCTTCCGTGGCGATGTGCACATGGGTCGGCGCGAGCCGCTTCCAGCGCGACAGCACCCGGCCGCGGGTGACCAGCGAGAGCCGGATCTCGCGGTAGCCCGGCATCGGCAGGGAGGGGAAGTCGGCCGGCGTCAGCATCAGCGGCTCGACGCCGAGGCCGGCCGCGGCCTCGGCCATGCGCTCGACGGAGCGCACCACACCGTTGACCTGCGGGTGCCACGCATCGGTGGCGAGCAGCAGCCTCATGCGGGTCTCGTCTGTCCGTGAGGGGGCGGGGCGTCATCCCGAACGGCGGCCGCCGGCTTTCGGGAAAAGATGATGCAGAAACAAGAGCCTGAAGCGCCGTCCTGGATCCGATATCCAGGGCGACGCTCTAGGCGACAGCGCGGCGGATCTCGGGCTCGAAGGCCTCCGCCCCGCGGCGCTCGCGCAGCAGGGTCGGGTAGTGCAGCACCTCCATGCGGCCGTCGTAATGCTCGACGATGCCGGTGCAGGATTCCACCCAATCGCCGGTGTTGAGGTAGATCAGCCCCTCGACCTCGCGGTGGGCCGCATGGTGGATGTGGCCGCAGATCACCCCGTCCGCGCCCTGGCGCCGGGCTTCCGTGGCGAGGAAGGTCTCGAACTGCCCGATGAAGTTGACCGCGTTCTTCACCTTGAGCTTCGCCCAGGCCGAGAGCGACCAATAGGCGAGGCCGAGGCGGCGGCGCACCCGGTTGACCACGGTGTTGACGGTGAGCGCCGTGGTGTAGGCCCAGTCGCCCAGATGCGCGAGCCACTTGGAGTGGCGCACCACCATGTCGAACTGGTCGCCGTGGATGACGAGGTAGCGCTTGCCGTCGGCCGCGACGTGGATCCGGCTGTCGGCGATCTCGATGCCGCCGAAGGTCATGCCGATATAGTCGCGCAGGAACTCGTCGTGGTTGCCGGGCACGTAGACGACGTGAGCGCCTTTGCGCACCTTGCGCAGGAGCTTCTGCACCACATCGTTGTGGGCCTGCGGCCAGTACCAGCCGGAACGGAGCTGCCAGCCGTCCACGATGTCGCCCACGAGGTAGATCGTGTCGGCATCGACGTCGCGCAGGAAGTCGAGCAACAGGGCCGCCTGGCAGCCCTTGGTGCCGAGATGCAGATCGGACAAGAAGAGCGTCCGAACGCGGATGGTCGATTCCGGATCCTGTGACACTGGCGCCCTCGGCTCTTCACAACCGCACCGCGACGGGGGAGAGCCAAATCGCATTCCGATCTCAGTTTGATGACGGCGGGGTGCATCGTTCTGCCCCGCTTCCGCGCTTCGCGGTCTCCCCGGTTTCAGGCGCCGCGCCCACCCACGGCTCGCCGCAGACCCTCCCCGCGGCCGGTGCATGCAAAAATCTTTTTGTTTTTCGGTTCAGTTTTTTCCGTTTTCCATTCCCCGGCGGGGGAGGCATAACGGCAGCCAAGGTCATCCGCCGCGCGTGCCTCGTGCATGCGCAGCAGCACCCGACAGAGGTGTGGGAATGGCCGCGACGGATGGGAGCGCTGGACACTCAGCAGGAGCGCGCTTGAATGCGGCGCCGGGCTGACGTTATCGAGGGTTCGGTCCTTTGGAGGCGACCGGCGCGGCTGCACGCGCCGCGACGCGGACGGCACGACGGCCGCTTCGCCGCTCCGGGACGGTCAACGATCCGACATCGCAGTGGTACGGTCCCGGTCGGCGGAAGGCCTTTTGCGCGCGGCTTTGCGGTGGGACTGAACGACGTTTCGCGGCGGGCTTGCGCCCGCCATCAGGATCGGGCGGGATCGCGGCTGCGAAGGGCCGCTCTGCCCAGAACAATTCGATTGGAGGAAATTCTCATGGCGGCAACGAGACGTCCGGGACGCAACCACCTGTTCGTTCCCGGCCCGACCAACATCCCGGATCGGGTGATGCGCGCCATGATGGTGCAGTCCGAGGATCACCGCTCCGTCGATTTCCCGTCGCTGACGAAGCCGCTGTTCGAGGACACCAAGAAGGTGTTCGGCTCGACCGAAGGCACGATCTTCCTGTTCCCGGCCTCCGGCACGGGCATCTGGGAATCGGCGCTGAGCAACACGCTCGCCCGTGGCGACAAGGTGCTGGCCGCCCGTTTCGGCCAGTTCAGCCATCTCTGGATCGACATGGCCCAGCGCCTCGGCCTGGACGTGATCGTCCAGGAGGAGGAGTGGGGCACCGGCGCCAAGCCCGAGAAGATCGAGGAGGCCCTGCGCGCCGACAAGAACCATGAGATCAAGGCCGTCATGGTGGTCCATAACGAGACCGCGACCGGCGTGACCTCCAACATCGGCGCCGTGCGCAAGGCGATCGACGCCGCCGGCCACCCGGCGCTGCTGTTCGTCGACGGCGTGTCCTCCATCGGCTCGCTGCCCTTCAAGGCCGACGAGTGGAAGGTCGACTGCGCCATCGCCGGCTCCCAGAAGGGCCTGATGCTGCCCGCCGGCCTCGGCGTGATCTGCGTCAGCCAGAAGGCGCTCAAGGCCGCCGAGGGCCAGTCCGGCCGCAACGACCGGCTCGCCCGCGTCTACTTCGACTGGGAAGACCAGAAGAAGCAGAACCCGACCGGCTACTTCCCCTACACCCCGCCGCTGCCGCTGCTCTACGGCCTGCGCGAGGCGCTCGCCTGCCTGTTCGAAGAAGGTCTGGAGAACGTCTACCACCGCCACGCCGTGCTCGGTGAGGCGACCCGTCAGGCCGTCGCGGCCTGGGGCCTGAAGACCTGCGCCAAGTCGCCGGAATGGAACTCCGACACCGTCACCGCCATCCTGGCGCCCGAGGGTGTGGACGCGGCCAAGATCATCAAGCACGCCTATGTGCGCTACAACCTCGCACTCGGCGCCGGCCTGTCGCAGGTCGCGGGCAAGGTGTTCCGCATCGGCCATGTCGGCGACCTGAACGAGTTGTCCCTGCTCGGCGCCATCGCCGGTGCCGAGATGTCGCTCATCGACAACGGCGTGAACGTGACCCCCGGTTCGGGCGTTGCCGCCGCCTCCAGCTACCTGCGCGAGAATCCGCTCGCCAAGGCCTGATCTGAGCGCCTGATTTTTGGGGGCGACGCCGGTTCCAACGGCGCCGCTTCCGCTAGATGAGAAGGGCGCCCCGTGGAAACGTCCGGCTTGCCGGCGTTCCGCGGGAGACGCTTCGAGACAGGTGAGGAAACGAGGCCGGCGTCGGTGCCTCATGAAACGCCCGGTCACCGACCGTTCTCGCTCCGGCGACGACGGGACGGCAGGGGTTTTGTGAGAGACACGATTGCCCGCCGGTCGATCCGGAAGGGGCCCAGAATGACAAAGAAAGTCGTTTTCCTCGATCGCGAGTCGCTCGACGCGACCGTGCGCGCATTCAACTTTCCGCACGAGTACAAGGAATACGAGTCGACCTGGACGCCGGAGGAGATCGTCGAGCGCCTTCAGGGCGCCGAGATCGCGATGATCAACAAGGTGCCGATGCGCGCCGATACGCTGAAGCAGCTTCCCGACCTGAAGCTGATCGCGGTGGCCGCCACGGGCACGGACGTCGTCGACAAGGCCGCCGCGAAGGCGCAGGGCATCACGGTCGTCAACATCCGCAACTACGCCTTCAACACCGTGCCCGAGCACGTGGTGGGCCTGATGTTCGCGCTGCGCCGGGCGATCGTGCCCTACGCGAACTCCGTGCGCCGGGGGGATTGGAACAAGTCGAAGCAGTTCTGCTACTTCGATTACCCGATCTACGACATCGCCGGCTCCACGCTCGGCATCATCGGCTATGGGGCGCTCGGCAAGTCGATCGCCAAGCGCGCCGAGGCGCTCGGCATGAAGGTGCTGGCTTTCGACGTGTTCCCGCAGGACGGGCTCGTGGATCTCGAGACGATCCTGACCCAGTCCGACGTCATCACGCTCCACGTTCCGCTGACCCCCGACACCAAGAACATGATCGGGGCCGAGCAACTCAAGAAGATGAAGCGGTCCGCGATCCTCATCAACACGGCCCGCGGCGGGCTGGTGGACGAGGCGGCCCTGCTCCAGGCGCTCAAGGACGGCACCATAGGCGGCGCCGGCTTCGACGTCGTGGCCCAGGAACCCCCGAAGGACGGCAACATCCTCTGCGACGCCGATCTGCCGAACCTGATCGTCACCCCGCACGTGGCCTGGGCGAGCAAGGAGGCGATGCAGATTCTCGCCGACCAGCTCGTGGACAACGTCGAGGCCTTCGTCGCGGGCAAGCCGCAGAACGTCGTCGAGGCGTAGTCCCTACGGGTGTCCCACCTGAAAGCCTCATCTGAGGTACCGCAAAGCGGCCTCGAAGGATCCTCCGGGTCCCGCGCGCGCCCTGGAGCACCCTTCGAGGCTTGCTCTATGCTCCGGCACCCGAGGATGAGGACGAGGGTAGGGCATTCGAGTAAGCGAGATTTTCGGGCGTCGGGCCGCCGCAGCGCTCGGTGCCGAGCCATCTCTACGAAACGCGCCGTGCTCTCTCACCCGCGCGGTCCTCAAGCAGCCAGAGGCGAAATGACCAAAAAACTTCTCTTCCTGTTCGACACCGACGCGGTTCCGAGCGTGTTCGACACGGTCGTCGGCTACGACGGCGGGGCCGACCACATCACCGGCTACGGCAACGTGACGACGGACAATGTCGGCGCGCTCGTGGACGGCACGATCTACACCCGCGGCGGCTCGGAGAAGAAGTCGACCGCGATCTTCGTCGGCGGCGGCAACATGGCCGCGGGCGAGGCGGTGTTCGAGGCGGTGAAGAAGCGCTTCTTCGGCCCGTTCCGCGTCTCGACCATGCTCGACTCGAACGGCTCGAACACCACGGCCGCCGCAGGCGTCGCCCTCGTCGTCAAGGCGGCCGGCGGCTCGGTCCAGGGCAAGAAGGCGGTCGTGCTCGCCGGCACCGGCCCGGTCGGCATGCGCTCGGCCGCGCTGCTGGCCAAGGAAGGCGCCGAGGTGATCATCGCCGCCCGCCAGCAGGACCGGGCACAGGCGGCGGCGGATGCGGTCAACAAGCGCTTCGGCGTCAACGTGACGGCCGCCGCCACCCCGGACGAGGCCTCCCGCGTCGCCCTGGTGAAGGGCCAGAACCTGATCTTCTCGGCCGGCGCCATCGGTATCGAACTGCTGCCGGAATCCGGCTGGAAGGACGAGGCCTCGATCGAGATCGTTGCCGACTACAATGCCCAGCCCCCGCTCGGCTTCGGCGGCATCGACGCCATGGACAAGGCCAAGGAGCGCCACAGCAAGAAGAGCTTCGGCGCGCTCGGCATCGGCGGCCTGAAGCTCAAGCTGCACCGCGCCTGCATCGCCAAGCTGTTCGAATCGACCGAGGGCGTGTTCGACGCCGAGGAGATCTACGCGCTGGCCAAGGAAATGGCCTGACGCTCACAGCCTGAGAGGCGGCGCCGGCCTCCGTCGGCGCTGCCCACTGCAAGCAAGAACCGGACGGGGAGGGACCCATGGCCGCGAACGAGACGATCGAAACATTCCTCGACGGCCTGGCGAGCTCGGCCCCGACCCCCGGAGGCGGCGGTGCCGCCGCGATCTCCGGCGCCATGGGCGCGGCGCTGGTCTCGATGGTGTGCAACCTCACCATCGGCAAGAAGAAGTACGTCGAGGTCGAGGCCGACCTCAAGCAGGTGCTGGAGAAGTCGGAAGGCCTGCGCCGTACGCTCACCGGCATGATCGCCGACGACGTCGAGGCTTTCGACGCGGTGATGGGCGCCTACGGGCTGCCGAAGAACACCGACGAAGAGAAGTCCGCGCGTGCCCAAAAAATTCAGGAAGCGCTCAAGACCGCGACCGACGTGCCGCTCGCCTGCTGCCGCGTCTGCCGCGAAGTCATCGATCTGGCCGGGATCGTCGCCGAGAAGGGCAATCTCAACGTGATTTCGGACGCGGGCGTCGCGGTGCTCTCGGCCTATGCCGGCCTGCGCTCGGCGGCTCTCAACGTCTATGTCAACGCCAAGGGCCTGGACGACCGCGCCTTCGCCGAGGAGCGGCTGAAGGAACTGGAGGGCCTGCTGGCCGAGGCGGGCGCGCTCAACGAGCGGATCTACGAGGCCGTGAAGTCCAAGGTGAACTGAGCCGATCGCGCCTCCTGCCATCTTCGCGATCGAACGCGAGGCGGTTCAGGGGCGGGACGTTTCCGGACGGGGCTGAGCGCTCGATGGCGTCGGCTCGCTAGGACAGCGTGCGGATGCCCGCCGTCCGACCCTGTGTCTCAGGAGCCGCGAAGCGGCCTCGAAGGATCCTCCAGGGATCGCGCGGCCGCCGCAGCACCCTTCGAGGCCGACGCTTCGCGCCGGCGCCTCAGGATGAGGAGGCGGATCGGACGAGCGTTGCTATGCTCCGTCCCCACCCGGGACGATTCGCAGTTTGGAAGCCCGCTAAGTCACTGACGGGCAAGCAAACTGAAGCACTACAAAAGAAAAAATTGAGAGCTGACCCGCTTCCCGAAAAGTAATTTTTCCGCGAAGGTCGGCCCAACAAGAACGACGGAAACGCGAAGGAGGTCTCGATGGACGTTCACGAGTACCAAGCCAAGGAGCTGCTCGCGAGCTTCGGGGTCGCCGTCCCGAAGGGCGCCGTGGCCTTCAGCCCGGATCAGGCGGTCTACGCGGCGACCGAGCTCGGCGGCTCGTTCTGGGCGGTGAAGGCGCAGATCCATGCCGGCGCCCGCGGCAAGGCGGGCGGGATCAAGCTCTGCCGGACCTACAACGAAGTGCGCGACGCCGCCCGCGACCTGCTGGGAAAACGTCTCGTGACGCTCCAGACCGGCCCCGAGGGCAAGCCGGTGCAGCGCGTCTACGTCGAGACCGCCGATCCGTTCGAGCGTGAACTCTATCTCGGCTACGTCCTCGATCGGAAGGCCGAGCGCGTCCGCGTCATCGCCTCCCAGCGCGGCGGCATGGATATCGAAGAGATCGCCGCCAAGGAGCCGGAGGCCCTGATCCAGGTCGTGGTCGAGCCGGCCGTCGGCCTGCAGCAATTCCAGGCCCGCGAGATCGCGTTCCAGCTCGGCCTCAACATCAAGCAGGTCTCGGCCGCGGTGAAGACCATCATGAACGCCTATCGGGCGTTCCGCGACTGCGATGGCACCATGCTGGAGATCAACCCGCTCGTCGTCACCAAGGACGACCGGGTGCTGGCACTCGACGCCAAGATGTCCTTCGACGACAACGCTCTGTTCCGCCGCCGCAACATCGCGGACATGCACGACCCGTCCCAGGGCGATCCCCGCGAGGCCCAGGCCGCCGAGCACAATCTCAGCTATATCGGGCTGGAGGGTGAGATCGGCTGCATCGTCAACGGCGCGGGCCTGGCCATGGCGACCATGGACATGATCAAGCACGCAGGCGGTGAGCCGGCGAACTTCCTGGATGTGGGCGGCGGTGCCAGCCCGGATCGCGTCGCCACGGCCTTCCGCCTCGTCCTCTCGGACCGCAACGTGAAGGCGATCCTCGTCAACATCTTCGCCGGCATCAATCGCTGCGACTGGGTCGCGGAGGGCGTGGTCAAGGCCGCGCGCGAGGTGAAGATCGACGTGCCGCTCATCGTACGGCTCGCCGGCACGAACGTCGATGAAGGCAAGAAGATCCTCGCCGAGAGCGGGCTCGACCTCATCACCGCCGACACCCTTACGGAAGCCGCGCGCAAGGCTGTCGAAGCCTGCCACGGCGCCAAGCACTGACGAACGGGGGAGGAATCACGCCATGAGCATTCTCATCGACGAGAAGACCCCGATCCTGGTCCAGGGTATCACGGGCGACAAGGGCACCTTCCACGCCAAGGAAATGATCGCCTACGGCTCCAACGTCGTCGGCGGCGTCACCCCGGGCAAGGGCGGCAAGACCCATTGCGGCGTGCCGGTGTTCAACACGGTCAAGGAGGCCGTGGAGGCGACCGGCGCCACCACCTCGATCACCTTCGTGGCGCCCCCCTTCGCGGCGGACGCGATCATGGAGGCGGCCGATGCCGGGCTCAAGCTCGTCTGCTCGATCACCGACGGCATCCCCGCTCAGGACATGATGCGGGTGAAACGCTACCTCCGGCGCTATCCGAAGGAGAAGCGCACGATGGTGGTCGGCCCGAACTGCGCCGGCATCATCTCGCCCGGCAAGTCGATGCTCGGCATCATGCCCGGCCACATCTACCTGCCGGGCAAGGTCGGCGTCATCTCGCGCTCGGGGACCCTGGGCTACGAGGCCGCCGCGCAGATGAAGGAACTCGGGATCGGCATCTCGACCTCGGTCGGCATCGGCGGCGACCCGATCAACGGCTCCTCCTTCCTCGACCACCTCGCCCTGTTCGAGCAGGATCCCGAGACGGAAGCCGTGCTGATGATCGGCGAGATCGGCGGGCCGCAGGAGGCCGAAGCCTCGGCCTGGATCAAGGAGAACTTCTCCAAGCCCGTGATCGGCTTCGTGGCGGGCCTCACCGCCCCCAAGGGCCGCCGCATGGGGCATGCCGGAGCGATCATCTCGGCGACCGGCGACAGCGCCGCAGAGAAGGCCGAGATCATGCGCTCCTACGGCCTGACCGTGGCGCCCGATCCGGGCTCCTTCGGCAGCACCGTGGCCGACGTGCTCGCCCGCGCGGCGTGAGGCACTCTCCGTCGGCGGCGCTTCTCCTATCCGACGCCTCACCCTGAGGTGCCGCGACGCGGCCTCGAAGGGTCCTCCAGATCGCGTGCGATTCCTGGAAGATCCTTCGAGGCTTCCGCTCCGCTCCAGCACCTCAGGATGAGGGTGAGGGTTGGGGCAAACACGCACGAGGTCTCCATTCCGGCCTGCGGAGAGGAAGCGCCCCGACGATCGAATCCATCTGCCCGCCCGAAGGCATCAGCCTGCGGAACTCCGAAAAGAGAACCTCGCCAGGGGGGATCCCATGACCAAGACGCTGCACGCCCGGCCGTCAGCCGCGACCGACACGACCTTCGCGCCGCCGATCATCACCGGCACGGCCACCGAGGACGCCCTCGACATCCTGTTCCACGCCCTGCTCGACGTGGCCCGCCGCCACGAGCCCGAGCTGGAGGACGTGCTGCATGGCCGCGCCGACATCTCCTCCTTCACGCCGGAGATGCTGGCGCGCGCGCTTCAGGTGCAGGGCATCTGGTTCCAGCTCGTCTCGATCGCGGAGCAGAACGCGGCCATGCGCCGCCGCCGCCACGTCGAGCGCGACCAGGGCCGCGAGGCGCTGAACGGCTCCTTCGCCAAGGTTCTGGCCGAGGCCTCCGCCCGGGGCATCGGCCCGCAGCGGATCCACGCGCTGCTCAAGGACCTGCGCATCCGCCCGACCATCACCGCGCATCCCACCGAGGGCAAGCGCGTGACGGTGCTGGAGAAGCTGCGCCGGATCTACCTCGTGCTGCGCGAGCTGGAACTGCCGCGCTGGACCGAGCGCGAGCGCAACGGCCTGATGAACGAGCTGCGCGACCAGATCGAGCTGATCTGGATGACGGGTGAGCTGCATCTGGAGAAGGCCACCGTCGAGCGCGAGGTCGCCTGGGGCCTGCACTTCTTCGACGAGACCCTGTTCGAGATGCTGCCCGAGATGCTGCTCTCGCTCGAAGAGAGCCTCGCGCAGTACTATCCCGACGAGACCTTCGAGGTGCCGCCGTTCTTCCAGTTCGGTAGCTGGATCGGCGGCGACCGCGACGGCAACCCCTACGTCACGGCGAGCGTGACCCGCGAGACGCTCCAGCGCAACGCGCTGGCATCGCTCCGTCGCTACCGCGATGGCATCACCCATCTCGGCCGGGTGCTCTCGATCACCGAGCGCTCGCTGCCGGTGCCCGAGACCTTCCGCAGCGAACTCGCGCACATGCTGGCCGAGTCCGGCGAGGCGCGGGCCATCGCCAACCGCAATCCCGGCGAAGCCTACCGCCAGTTCCTCTCCTGCGTGCTGCGCAAGCTCGAAGCGACGATCGCCCGCAACAAGGGCGCCCGCTCGGTCGGGCCGGATTATCCGAGCGCGGACGGGCTCATCAACGATCTGCGCACCCTCGAGAAGGGGCTGGCCGACGCCAAGTGCGGCGCGCTCGCCACCGACATCGTGCGGCCGGTGCGGCGGATGGTCGAGATCTTCCGCTTCTCGACCGTGCGGCTGGATCTGCGCGAGAACTCGACCCGCACCACCAAGACGCTGCACGCCCTGTGGAAGCTCCGCAACGGCGACCGCGAGCCGCCGGCGCTCGATTCCCCCGCCTGGAAGGAGTGGCTGCTCACCGAACTCGCCCGGCCGCGGACGCCGGAGACCTCGTTCGAGGACTTCGCCGACCGGCTGCCCGACGACGCGCGCGAGACGCTCGCCACCTTCGCCCTGGTCGGCGAGATGCGCGATACCCTCGACCGCGAGGCGTTCGGCGCCTTCATTCTGTCGATGACGCGCTCGACCGTGGACGTGCTCGGCGCCTACCTGCTGGCCAAGGAGGCCGGCATCTTCCTCGACGCGACCGGCACCGAGATCTGCCCGCTGCCGATCGTGCCGCTGTTCGAGACCATCGACGACCTGCGCGCCGCGCCGGCCATCATGAAGGAGCTGCTCGGCATCCCCGTGGTGCGCCGCTCCACCCGCTGGCAGGGCGGGGTTCAGGAAGTGATGATCGGCTACTCCGACTCCAACAAGGACGGCGGCTTCATCGCCTCGAACTGGGAGCTGTACAAGGCGCAGGTGCGGCTGACGACGCTCGGCAACCATCTCGGCGTGCCGATCGCCTTCTTCCACGGCCGCGGCGGCTCGGTCAGCCGCGGCGGCGTGCCGACCCATCGCGGCATCGCCGCCCAACCGCCGGGCTCGATCCAGGGCCGCTTCCGCATCACCGAGCAGGGCGAGGTCGTCTCGTTCAAATACGCCAACCGCGGCACC
The DNA here is from genome assembly GCF_004683995.1 of Methylorubrum sp. Q1. Taxonomy (NCBI): domain Bacteria; kingdom Pseudomonadati; phylum Pseudomonadota; class Alphaproteobacteria; order Hyphomicrobiales; family Methylobacteriaceae; genus Methylorubrum; species Methylorubrum sp. Q1. Next base: position 128,222 of record NZ_SRHQ01000007.1, read on the forward strand.
GCCGCCTACCAGATGGAGCTGCTGGCGGCCTCGGTGTTCGAGCACGCCCTGCTCTCGGAGGGCAACGGCAACGGCTCGCGCGCCGAGTTCGACGACGCCCTGGAAGCGCTCTCGGGCGCCTCGCGGGCGGCCTACGTCAATTTGCTCCAGGCCGAGGGCCTCGTCGATTACTTCCAGGCGGCGAGCCCGCTCGACGAGATCTCGCTGCTCAATATCGGCTCGCGCCCGGCCCGGCGCTTCGGCGCCAAGTCGCTCTCGGATCTGCGCGCGATCCCCTGGGTGTTCGCGTGGTCGCAGAACCGGCACGTCATCACCGGCTGGTACGGCGTCGGCTCGGGCCTGAAGAGCTTCATCGACGTGCGCGGCGAGGCGGGCGAAGCCCTGCTGAAGCGCCTGTTCCGGGATTGCCGGGTGTTCCGCCTCGTCCTCGACGAAGTCGAGAAGACGCTGCTGATGGTCGATCTCGAGATCGCCCGCGACTATGCCGGCCTCGTCGAGGACGAGGCCGTCCGCGCGCGCATCTTCGGCATGATCGAGGCGGAATACGCGCTGACGCGGGAAATGGTCCTGCGGGTGTCGGGCGACAGTGAACTCGCCCAGCGCTTCCCGCAATTCAGCGAACGCCTGCGCGGGCGGCTGCCGACCATCAATCAGGTCAGCCGCGAGCAGGTCGAGCTCCTGCGCCGCTACCGCAACGAGACCGACGAGGACAAGCGCGAGGCGGTGAAGTCCGCGCTGCTGCTGTCGATCAACTGCATCGCCGTCGGCTTCGGCGCGACTGGATAATGCATACAATCTCGGCGACGTGTTCCGGGCCCGGCTGGACGGCCGGCCCGGGCGCGCGAGATAGAACATCGTCCCGAAAGGTGGCCGCCGGCTTTCGGAAAAGGACGATGCTTTTCAAGTGCGGCACGTGTCTCCCACGCGTGACCACGCGCACGACAAGACGGTCTCACAGAACGGAGGATTCCCGATGAGCTTCACCCTGATTCAGCAGGCCACCCCGCGCCTGCACCGCTCGGAACTCGCGGTTCCCGGCTCCAACCCGACCTTCATGGAGAAGTCGGCCGCCTCGAAGGCCGATGTGATCTTCCTCGACCTCGAGGACGCGGTCGCGCCCGACGACAAGGAGCAGGCCCGCAAGAACATCATCCAGGCCCTCAACGACCTGGATTGGGGCAACAAGACCATGATGATCCGCATCAACGGTCTCGACACCCACTACATGTACCGGGACGTGGTCGACATCGTCGAGGCCTGCCCGCGCCTCGACATGATCCTGATCCCCAAGGTCGGCGTGCCGGCCGACGTCTACGCCATCGACGTGCTGACGACGCAGATCGAGCAGGCCAAGAAGCGCGAGAAGAAGATCGGCTTCGAGGTGCTGATCGAGACCGCGCTCGGCATGGCCAATGTCGAGGCGATCGCGACCTCCTCCAAGCGCCTTGAGGCGATGTCCTTCGGTGTCGCCGACTACGCCGCCTCCACCCGCGCCCGCTCCACCGTGATCGGCGGCGTCAACGCCGATTACTCGGTGCTCACCGACAAGGACGAGGCCGGCAACCGCCAGACCCACTGGCAGGATCCGTGGCTGTTCGCCCAGAACCGGATGCTGGTCGCCTGCCGTGCCTACGGCCTGCGCCCGATCGACGGTCCCTTCGGCGACTTCTCCGATCCGGACGGCTACACCTCGGCCGCCCGCCGCTGCGCCGCGCTCGGCTTCGAGGGCAAGTGGGCGATCCACCCCTCGCAGATCGATCTCGCCAACGAGGTGTTCACCCCCTCCGAGGCCGAGGTCACCAAGGCCCGCCGCATTCTGGAGGCCATGGAAGAGGCCGCCAAGGCCGGCCGCGGCGCCGTCTCGCTCGACGGCCGCCTCATCGACATCGCCTCGATCCGCATGGCCGAGGCGCTGATCCAGAAGGCCGACGCGATGGGCGGGAAGTGATCTCTTTCCACCGGTAGAACGGAGGATGGCCGGGTTCGCCCGGCCATTTTCTTTTGGCCCATCGCCCGGAGCCGGCCATCGCTGTCGCGTGGCGGCGGCTCGTCCGATGGAGAGAGCCGGATCAGCGCCCCGCCGGCATCACGCCGCCCGCACGGCCGCGATCGCTTCGATCTCGATCATCGCCTCTGGATCATAGAGCGCCTTCACCTCCGCGATCGTGTCGGCGGGGTAGGGAGCCGAAAAGAACCGGCGGCGCAGTTCGACCACATCCGGGAAGTGACCCATGTCGGTCACGAAGATCGTCACCTTGACGACGTCCTTCAGGCTCGATCCGCCGGCCTCCAGGGCGCGGCGCAGGTTGGCGAAGGCCTGTTCGCCCTGGGCCCGGAAACCGCCCGCGACGATCCGGCCATCGTCGCCCGCGCCTGCCTGGCCGGAGATGAAGAGCAGGTTGCCGTAGCGGATGCCCTGAGAGAGCAGGAAGGGCGCGTAGTTGTCGGGCTCGGTGATCACTTGTTCCAGCATCGTCCTGCTCCTTCCTGGGGTCGGATGGCGTTCGGTCCGCCGCCCGCGGGCTCGCGTTTCAGAGTGCCTCACAAAACTCCCGGTCTCTGACCGTTCTCGTTCTGGCGATGACAGCGCAGCGGGCGTTTTGTGAGAGACACTCAGGCGGCCAGCTCACTCGGCTTGATGTTGGCGATCGGCCCGAGGAGCGCGGGATCGAACGCGGCCACGTTCCGCGCGGTGCGGATGCGGTCGGGGAAATCCGGATTGGCGAGCGCGCCCTTGCCGAGCGCCACGAGGTCGGCCCCGGCTTCAAAAGTCTCCCGCGCCCTCGCCAGGTCGTGGAGGCCGCCATTCGCGATCAGGCGCATCTTCGGCGCGTATCGCCGCGCGAGGCCGACGAGGCTGTCGGAGACGCCCTCGAAGGCGGGCGCCCAGGCTTCGTGCTCGGTGACGTGGATGGCGTCGGCCCCCGCATCCGCGAGCGCGCCGAAGATGACCTCGGCGTCCCGTTCGCCCCCGGCCCATTTGTGGGCGAAGTCGTTGACCTTGCCCTGCGAGATCCGAACGCCGACCGGCACCCGCCCGCCGACCTTCGCCCGCACGGCGCCGAACACCGCCAGCAGGAACGCGACGCGCCGGGACGCATCGCCGCCCCAGCGATCCGTCCGCCGGTTGCTGTGATCGGTCATGAACTGGTCGATGAGGTAGCCGTTCGCGCCGTGGATCTCGATGCCGTCGAAGCCGGCCTCGCCGACGGCCCGGCCGGCCGCATCGGCGAAACCTTGCACGGCGTCGGCGATGGCCTCCTCGGTCATGGCGCGCGGCGTCGGATAGGGACCTTGCCCGTAATAGAACGCCATCTGCTGGCCCCGGGGCTGAACCGCCGAGGGGCCGAGGGTGCCGTCGCGGAAGCGGTTGCCCTGGCTGATCGCGCCCGCATGCATCAGCTGCGCGACGATGCGCGCTCCGTGACGGTGGGCGGCCTCCACGACCGGGCGCCACGCGTGCGCCTGCGCCGCGTCGGTGAGGCCAGGCTGATGCTGGTAGCCCTGGGCGAAGGCCCGGTCGGTGTAGAGGCCCTCGGTGATCAGGAGGCCGAAGCCGCCGCGGGCGAAGCGTTCGTAGTAGCGCGCCATCTCCGCCGTCGCGCTCCCGTCCTCGGTCGCGCTCACCCGGGTCATCGGCGCGACCGCGAAGCGATTGCGCAGCGCGACGCCGTTTATATCGATAGGCGTGAAGAAGGGATCGTGGCTCGTGCTCATTGCGGTCTCCGCCTCGACGCTCTCCTGTCCGTCCGGAAGATTTCCGTACGAGGGAGCGGCCGGCGTATTGCGCCGGTGTCTATCCCGAGGTAGCGGCCGCCGCCGATACGCGGTAGCGCGGCTGGACGATAAGGATCTTATCGCCCCATGATATGACGATGGATCTGTCCGACGTCGCCCTGTTCTGCTCGATCGTCACGACCGGCAGCCTGTCGGCCGCCGGGCGGCTGTCGGGACACTCGCCGATGGCGGTCAGCCGCCGCCTCGCCGGGTTGGAAGCGGAACTCGGAGTCCGCCTCCTGCATCGCACGACCCGAGCGGTCGCCCTGACCACGGACGGCGAGACCTTCCTCCCCTTCGCGAGAGCGATGCTCGAAGCGCGGGAGGCCGCGGCGGCGTTGTTCGTCGAGCGCCACGAAGGCTTGAGCGGCGTCCTGCGCGTCACGGCGCCCAACCGGATCGGGCGGGCGCTCGTCGTGCCGCTTGCCGTTCGTCTGATGGCCGAGAACCCGCTGCTGCAGGTGGACCTGACCTTCAGCGACAGCATCGTGGACATCGTCGCCTCGGGGATCGACGTCGCGTTGCGCGTGGCCACCCTGCAGACATCAGATCTCGTCGCCGTCCGGTTGGCCGACAACCCGCGCATTCTCTGCGCCGCCCCGAGCTACCTGGCCGCTCGCGGAAGCCCGCAGAGGCTCGCGGAGATCGATGACCACGCCTGCCTGACGCTGCATGCGATGGATGCGTGGCCGTTCCGCCGAGACGGGCGGCCCTTCACCAAACGAGTCGGCGGTCGCCTGGCGGCCAACAGCGTCGACGCCGTGCGCGAAGCCTGCCTCGCCGGGGCCGGCCTCGCCCTGCTGACCTATTGGGACGTGGCTCAGGACCTCGCCGACGGCACCCTGGTCGCACTGAACCTGACCGAGACCGAGCCCGAACTGCTGGCGATCTGGGCCGTCCTCCCGACGCGGCAGCACCTTCCGGCACGGGTGCGCCACTTCCTCGATGCGCTGAAGGCGGAGTTGGGCGCGGCCCCGGCTGTCTCCAGCGAGGGGGCCTAGCCGGACGCCCAGCGAAAGCGAGGAACGCCGCGTGCCACCGTCGCCATTCGCCGATGCGCCGCTACTTCCATCGCCGGGCCTCGGCCCGCTCGATGTTCTCACCCCGGAGTGGTGCGCATGACCGCGTTCGATGCCGACCTGCGGAGCCTCGCGGCTCAGACGACCCTCTCACGGCGCACCGTGATCGCCACGAGTCTCGCCACGGGCTTCGCGCTCGCCGCGCAGCCCGTCGCGGCCCAGACCACGATCACCACGGATACGAACGGCCTGATCGCCGGCGAGGTGAAGATTCCGACGCAGGACGGCGAGATCCCGGCCTACCGGGCCATGCCCGCCGAGGGCGGTCCCTTTCCGACGATCCTGGTCGTGCAGGAAATCTTCGGCGTCCACGAGCACATCAAGGATGTGTGCCGCCGGCTGGCCAAGCTCGGCTACTTCGCCCTGGCGCCGGAACTCTATGCCCGACAGGGCGACGTCTCGGCGCTGACCAACATTCAGCAGATCGTGAGCGAGGTCGTCTCAAAGGTACCCGACGCGCAGGTCATGAGCGACCTCGATGCGGCGGTCGCCTTCGCCAAGAGCACGGGCAAGGCCGACACGGCCCGCCTCGGGATCACCGGCTTCTGCTGGGGCGGGCGCATCACCTGGCTCTACGCCGCGCACAATCCGGGCGTGAAAGCGGGCGTGGCGTGGTACGGGCGGCTCGTGGGCGATAGCTCGGCCCTGACGCCGAAGCATCCGGTCGATGTCGCCGCCGACCTCAAGGCGCCGGTGCTCGGCCTCTACGGCGGGGCCGATCAGGGCATTCCGGTCGCCACGATCGACCGGATGAAGGAGGCCTGCCGGGCCGCCGGCAAGACCTGCGATTTCGTCGTCTATCCCGAGGCACCGCACGCCTTCCATGCCGATTACCGTCCGAGCTACCGCGCGGAGCCGGCACAGGACGGCTGGAAGCGGCTGCAGGACTGGTTCCGGCAGCACGGCGTCGCCTGAATCCGGCTCACTTGTCGTACTTGATGTAGGCGAAGCGCGGATCGGTCGGCGTCCCTTCGAGGGCGCCGCCCTCCGCGCCCGGCTGCCAGCCCACCACCTCCTCGATCTTCTTTGCCAGCGAAAAATCCTTCTCGGTGATGCCCTTGGCGGCGTGGTTCATCAGCCGGACCTCGACCCAGGCGTAGGAGGCGGTGATGTCGGGGTGGTGCCATGCGGCCTCGGCCAGATGGCCCACCGTATTGATGACCATCAGCGTGCTCTTCCACGAAGCGGTCTTGTAGGTGCGCCGGATCCAGCCCTCCTCCAGCCGCCAATGCGGCAGATCTTCCTTCAGCCGCCGCTCGACCGTCGCGTCGTCGAGGACGTCTTCGCGTGCTTGCGTCATCGTCTCACTCCCATCCGATACGGTGAAAACCTGCGTCGGGACGGGCGGCGGCGCAAGCCGGGATCGGTGGGAGCTTGACCCTTGAGCGGCGGCGGCCCGCATGTCGCAGCGGAAACGCTGGGACCGGCTGTGGACGGGGCGGAGGCGAGTCCCTATTAAAAAATTCAACAGAAACCTTCCGCCTCCGCCGGGGACGGAACGGCCTGACCGATAATTCATGAGGACGCCCATGCTGTCACGGCGCGGAATGCTCGCGACGGCGGCTCTGTCGCTGGCCGTGACGCTGCCGACGGGGCGCCGCGCGCAGGCGGCGGGCGAGACGTTCCGGCTCGGCGTGCTGCCTTTCGGCACCGCCGCCTGGGAGGCTGCCGTCATCAAGGCGCGCGGCTTTGATACGGCCAACGGCTTCACCCTCGATATCGTCAAGCTTGCCGGCAACGACGCCGCCCGCATCGCCTTTCTCGGCGGTCAGGTCGATGCCATCGTCGGCGACCTGATCTTCGCCGCCCGCCTCGGCAACGAGGGGCGGGGGGTGCGTTTCTCGCCCTACTCGACCACGGAAGGGGCACTGATGGTGCCCGCGGGAAGTCCGATCACGGATCTGAAGGGGCTTTCGGGCAAGCGGCTCGGCGTGGCGGGCGGTGCGCTCGACAAGAACTGGATCCTGCTGAGGGCACAGGGTCGCGAGACGGCGGGGCTCGACCTCGAGAACGTCGCGCAGATCGCCTACGGCGCGCCGCCGCTGCTGGCGCAGAAGCTGGAGACCGGCGAACTCGACGCAGCTCTGCTCTACTGGCAGTTCTGCGCCCGTCTCGAAGCCAAGGGCTTCAGGCGGCTGATCTCGGCGGACGACGTCATGCGGGCTTTTGGCGCCAAAGGCGCCGTCTCGCTGATCGGCTATCTCTACGAGGGCCACACCGTGGCCGACCGCGGCGAGGTGGTGCGAGGCTTCGCCCGCGCCTCGGCCGCCGCCAAGGACGCGCTCGCGAACGAGCCGGCCCTGTGGGAGACGGTCCGCCCGCTGATGGCGGCGGAGGACGACGCCACCTTCGCCACGCTCAAGCGCGATTTCCTCGCCGGCATCCCGCGCCGGACCATCGCCGCCGAGCGCGCCGATGGCGAGCGCATCTATGCGGCGCTGGATCGGCTCGCGGGTGCGCAACTCCTCGGCGTGGGCAAGAGCCTGCCGCCGGACCTCTATCTCGACGCCTCGGGCAATGGCTGACGACGGCACGATGACGGTTCCGGTCCGCTGACCTTCCGCATGGCCCTGCTCGCGCGCCTCCTCTCCCTCGCCGTCCTTCTCGTCCTCTGGCAGGGCATCTCCGCCTATGCCGATACGCGGACCCTGCCGGCGCCGAGCGCGGTGTTCGCGTTCATCCTGCGCGAGGCGCAGAGCGGCAGCCTGTTCTTCAATGTCGGCGTCACGCTCGCCCGGGTCGCGGTCTCCTTCGTGATCGCCATGAGCCTCGGCGTGCTGCTCGGCATCGCCCTCGGCCGCTCGCGCCTTGCCGACCGGCTGCTCGATACGCCGCTTCTCGTCGTCCTCAACACGCCGGCCCTCGTCATCACGGTGCTGGCCTATGTCTGGCTCGGGCTGACCGAGACCGCGGCCATCGTCGCGGTGGCGCTCAACAAGCTGCCCAATGTCGCGGTGATCATGCGCGAGGGCGCCCGCGGCCTCGATCCGGGGCTGGAGGAGATGGCGACGACCTATCGCTTCGACCGGCGGACCTGGATCGCCCATGTGCTGCTGCCGCAACTCCAGCCCTTCATGGTGGCGGCGGCGCGCTCCGGCATCTCGCTCGCCTGGAAGATCGTGCTGGTGGTGGAACTATTGGGCCGTCCCAACGGGGTCGGCTTTGCCATCAACTACTACTTCACGCTCTTCGACGTCACCGCGGTGATCGGCTACAGCCTCGTCTTCATGAGCGTGATGCTCGCCCTCGACTCCCTCCTCCTCCAGCCCCTCGACGCCCATGTCCGCCGCTGGCGCTGAACCCGGCGCCGAGACCGCGCCGCTGCTGACGGTGCGCGTGGACCGCAAGGTCTACCGCAAGCGTGGCCGCAAGGCGCGCACCGAGGCCGTCGAAGCGGTGCGTGGCCTCGCCTTCGAACTCCATGCCGGCGAGATCACCTGTCTGATCGGGCCTTCGGGCGCGGGCAAGACCACGACACTGCGCATCCTCCTCGGCCTCGACCGCGACTTCGAGGGCAGCGTGACGCCCGAGCCCTCCCAGGCCGGTATCGCGATGGTGTTTCAGGATCCGCGCCTGCTGCCCTGGCGCACCATCGAGCAGAACGTGCGGCTCGGCCTGCCGCGCGAGCGCCGGGCGCGCGACCTCGACGGCCTGTTCGCGTCGCTCGGGCTCGCAGCATGGCGCGCACACTATCCCGGCGCGCTGTCGCTCGGGATGCAGCGCCGGGTGGCGCTGGCACGGGCGCTGGCGCTGGAGCCGCGCATCCTCGTTCTCGACGAGCCCTTCGTCTCCCTGGACGACGCGGCCGCCGCATCCCTGCGGGCGCTGGTGGTCGAAGCGGTGGCCGGCTCGGGCACGAGCGCGTTGATGGTGACGCACAACGTCGCCGAGGCCATCGAGATCGCCGACCGTCTGCTGTTGGTCTCGCCCCGCCCCGCCCGGCTGCTGGCGAGCCTGCCCCTCGACCGGCCGCGCGGCGAGCGGGACCGGCCTTGGGCCGACGCGACCCGCCGGGGTCTCGCCGCCCGCTTTCCCGGCATCGTCGCTCAGTAGAATCACGCCCCAGAGAATCGCGCGCTGCTCAAGCCGCAGGCGCGTCGAAGGCTCATCGGAGGCTATCGCAGCCCCTCTGCGGTGTCCCATTGGGGATGGCGGCCGTTCCTTAAGGATAAACGGAGCGGTTCATTGCAAAAATTTCCCGCCCCGCACGAGGAGGATCGGGCAGCCCTCGGCCCCGTTGACGCGTCGTGCGACGGGCCGGACTGTTTGCAGTGCGGCATCGCGAACGCGCATGCCCGGCGCCGAAGGCAGGAATTAAAGTGCTACGGACGCATGGGCGATGGGAAAATTTGGTCATCCCATGCGGTTGGCGCATTCGTATCCATGGTAGAGGGGCGGAGGTCGTCAAAACAAACTTGAGAAGTGTGCGCCGCCCATCAAATTGTGCAATGCAATAAGCTGAATTTAGCGGGCAACTTTCCTGATAAAGGCCGGCGTGACTGCGACATTCGACGCGCGAAAGCGAGTTGACGGCGCCCGAAATTTTCTTAGAGTTCGTTCAAGCTTCGGTTTCGGGGAGCCGCTGAGGGATGCGGGCCCAGCCGGGTAAGTCGCCGGGAAGTATGGAATAATCCTAATTCCTGTGCGGCAGGCGCGAGCTGCCGGAGCGAATATCATCCCTGTCGCAAACAGCAGGTCAATCAACGGTGGGTAGCGGGCTGCTATCCAGCGGCGGATAAGACTTGTCGGAGGAATCCATGAGAGCGGTACATCTCCTCGCACTCGGTGCGGGTCTCGCGGCTGCAAGCCCGGCCCTTGCCAACGAAAGCGTCATGAAGGGCGTCGCCAACCCGGCGGAGCAGGTGCTCCAGACGGTCGATTACGCCAATACCCGCTATTCCAAGCTCGACCAGATCAACGCCAGCAACGTCAAGAACCTCCAGGTCGCCTGGACCTTCTCGACCGGCGTGCTGCGCGGCCACGAGGGCTCTCCGCTCGTCGTCGGCAACATCATGTATGTCCACACCCCCTTCCCGAACATCGTCTACGCGCTGGACCTCGACCAGGGCGCCAAGATCGTGTGGAAGTACGAGCCCAAGCAGGATCCGTCCGTGATCCCGGTCATGTGCTGTGACACGGTCAACCGTGGTCTGGCCTATGCCGACGGCGCGATCCTCCTGCACCAGGCCGACACCACGCTCGTCTCGCTCGACGCCAAGTCCGGCAAGGTGAACTGGTCGGTCAAGAACGGCGACCCGTCCAAGGGTGAGACCAACACCGCCACCGTTCTCCCGGTGAAGGACAAGGTCATCGTCGGCATCTCCGGCGGCGAGTTCGGCGTGCAGTGCCACGTCACCGCCTACGACCTGAAGTCCGGCAAGAAGGTGTGGCGCGGCTACTCGATCGGCCCGGACGATCAGCTCCTCGTCGACCCCGAGAAGACCACCTCGCTCGGCAAGCCGATCGGCAAGGACTCCTCGCTGAAGACCTGGGAAGGCGATCAGTGGAAGACCGGCGGCGGCTGCACCTGGGGCTGGTTCTCCTACGATCCCAAGCTCGACCTGATGTACTACGGCTCGGGCAACCCCTCCACTTGGAACCCCAAGCAGCGTCCGGGCGACAACAAGTGGTCGATGACCATTTGGGCGCGTAACCCCGACACCGGCATGGCCAAGTGGGTCTACCAGATGACCCCCCACGACGAGTGGGACTTCGACGGCATCAACGAGATGATCCTCACGGATCAGAAGTTCGACGGCAAGGACCGTCCGCTGCTGACGCACTTCGATCGTAACGGCTTCGGCTACACGCTCGACCGCGCCACCGGTGAGGTGCTCGTCGCCGAGAAGTTCGATCCGGTCGTGAACTGGGCCACCAAGGTCGACCTGGACAAGGGTTCCAAGACCTACGGCCGCCCGCTGGTCGTGTCGAAGTACTCGACCGAGCAGAACGGTGAAGACGTGAACTCGAAGGGCATCTGCCCGGCGGCTCTCGGCACCAAGGACCAGCAGCCGGCGGCCTTCTCGCCCAAGACCGGCCTGTTCTACGTGCCCACCAACCACGTCTGCATGGACTACGAGCCGTTCCGGGTGACCTACACCCCGGGCCAGCCCTACGTCGGTGCGACCCTCTCCATGTACCCGGCTCCGGGCTCGCATGGCGGCATGGGCAACTTCATCGCCTGGGACAACCTCCAGGGTAAGATCAAGTGGTCCAACCCCGAGCAGTTCTCGGCTTGGGGCGGCGCGCTCGCCACTGCCGGTGACGTGGTGTTCTACGGCACGCTCGAAGGCTTCCTGAAGGCCGTCGACTCGAAGACGGGTAAGGAACTGTACAAGTTCAAGACCCCGTCGGGCATCATCGGCAACGTGATGACCTACGAGCACAAGGGCAAGCAGCACGTCGCCGTGCTCTCGGGCGTCGGCGGCTGGGCCGGCATCGGCCTCGCGGCCGGCCTGACCGACCCGAACGCCGGTCTCGGCGCGGTGGGTGGCTATGCGGCCCTGTCGAGCTACACCAACCTCGGTGGCCAGCTCACGGTCTTCTCGCTGCCGAACAACTAAGTCGCTTGCGACATAGAGCCTGAAGGATGCCGGCGCGGGAAATCGCGCCGGCATCTTTATGATTTTATGATTATGCTGTAGGGCCTGCTTGGTAGCCGCACGACTACGTTGCGGTGCAACATGATGGTCTCGGGAGAAACGTCGTTGTCTTCGATGAAAAGAACCGCTCTTCTTGGTCTCGTCGGTGCAGCCTTGCTCGGAGCGGTTCCCGCCGCCACCGTTGCCTTCGCCCAGGATGCCAAGCCCGAACTCGCCAACAAGCTCGATCCGAACGCCAAAGAGATCGACGAGCCGGTGCTCAAGGCCGCCGCCGCGGCGAAGGAAGAGGACGGCAAGTACTTCGATAAGGACGGTCACCCGACCTTCCGCATCACCAACGACGGCAAGAAGGTCGATTGGTTCACCTATTCCGGCTATCGCCGCTATCACGCCGAGTGCCACGTCTGCCACGGCCCGGACGGCATGGGCTCGACCTACGCGCCCGCTCTCAAGGACTCGCTGAAGCGCCTCTCCTACGAGGAGTTCTACGGCATCCTCGCCGGCGGCAAGCAGGAGGTCAGCAACACCGCCAACCAGGTGATGCCCGCCTTCGGCGACAACAAGAACGTGATGTGCTACGCCAACGACCTCTACGTGTACCTGCGCGCCCGCGCCGCCGGTGCCTGGGGCCGGGCCCGTCCGGGCGAGAAGGAAGACAAGCCCGAAAGCGCCAAGACCGTCGAGAAGGAGTGCCTGGGCGGCTGATGACCCGCTCAAGCGCACCCGTTTCGGTCGCGGTCGCCGCGCTCCTGCTCTCGGCAGGGGCGCGGCCCGCTCATGCGCAGCATCTGCCCGATCTGGTCACGCAGGATGTCCTGCGTGTCTGCAGCGATCCCGGCAATATGCCGTTCTCCGAGCGCAAGGGCGGCGGTTTCGAGAACAAGATCGCGCAGATCGTCGCTGACGAGCTGAAGGTCAAGCTGCGCTATTACTGGCTGACCCAGGGGCCCGGATTCGTCCGCAATACCCTCGGCACCGGTCTGTGCGACCTGATCATCGGCACGTCGGGCGGCGACATCGTCCAGGCGACCAACCCGTATTACCGCTCGGCCTACGTTCTGGTCGCGCGCAAGGGCGCGTTGTCGGACCTCAAGCGCCTCGACGACCCGCGGCTGAAGGACAAGCAGATCGGCATCATCGCCGGGACGCCGCCCTCCAACCGCCTGAGCGAGCTGAAACTCGTCGGCGAGCGGATCCATGCCTACGCGCCCTACGCCTTCGGGGCCGAGCGCAAGCATCAGACGGTCGCGGCGGAAGTAATCGCGGATCTCGCCGAGAAGAAGATCGACGTGGCGATCCTCTGGGGGCCGGCTGCGGGCTGGCTGGCCAAGCAGAGCGGCGTGCCGATGGATGTCGTGCCGCTGCTCCACGAGCCGGGACGGCCGCCGCTGACCTTCCGTGTCTCCATGGGCGTCCGCCACAACGAGAACGACTGGAAGCGCAGCCTCAACACCGTGCTGCGCAAGCGCAAGGCCGACATTGAGGCGGTGTTGCGGGAATACGAGGTGCCGCTGCTGGCGGAGGAGGACAACAAGCCTCTCGATGCCGCGGACGAGTGATGCCGGATCAGAAGACGCGGGAGAGCGCGCCTTCTTTCGACAAACCAGCCACGGCTTTTTCGGAATGCGCTCTGAAAGGCCCGAACCCCGGTTCGGGCCTTTTCTCATTCGGCCCGTTCGATCCCCGTCGGATCGAGCTTGGCCAGGGCCTCCGTGACCGTCTCGCCACCGATGACGAGGTCGGGGGCGATCTCGGCGAGCGGCACCAGCACGAAGGCGCGCTCGCGCACGAAGCGGTGCGGCAGAACGAGGCGTTCGTCGGACACCTGCGCCCCCTCATAGGCCAGCACGTCGATGTCGATGACGCGCGGCCCCCAGCGTCGCTCGCGGACGCGCCCGAGCGCCGCCTCGATCGACAGGCAGACCTCCAGCAACCCGTGCGGTGTCCGTTCGGTGTCGATGGCGATTGCCGCGTTGAGGAACCAGTCCTGATCCGTATCGCCCCAGGGCGGCGTGCGGTAATCGGCGGAGCGCGCCACGACCCGGATGCCGGGCGTCGCCGCGAGGTGCTCGACGGCCCGGGCCAGCATCGCGGCCTTATCACCGATATTGCTGCCGAGCCCGAGATAGGCGCGCGTCATGGCGTCTCCGTCGTCGCGGCTCTGTCGGCACGGCCCCGCACGATCTCGATGGCCGCGTAGTCGAGCACGGCGGGGATCGGCGCGCTCGGCTTGTCGATCCGCACCGCGATCGTCTCGATCCGGGAAAATCGCGCGAGGCAGGTCTCGGCAATCGCCTCGGCCAAGGCCTCGATCAGGGCGAAGCGCCGATGGGTGGCGATGTCGAGGGCGATCTCGGCGAGATCCGCATAGCTCACGGTGGCGGCCACGTCGTCGCTGCGGCCGGCCGGCCCGAGGTCGAGACGGCATTCCAGCGAGATGTAGAAGCGCTGGCCCAGCCGCTCTTCCTCCGGCAGCACGCCGTGACGGGCGAAGACCGCGAGGCGGTGGACGAGGATGCGGTCAGCCATGGATCGTCCCACGCCCGCCCTCCGGGCGCATCACCGCGTCGAGCACCCGCAGCGCCTCGACATGCGGCGCCACGTCGTGAACGCGCACGATGTCGGCTCCGAGCGAACCGGCGAGCACGTGCGCGGCGAGCGAGCCGATGAGTCGGTCGCGCGGGGCCGTCTCGCGGTCGTGCAGGCGCCCGAGCAGGCTCTTGCGCGAGACGCCGACGAGGAGGGGAAAGCCCAGCGCCCGGATTTCGGGCAGGCGGCGCAGGGCTTCGAGATGCTGTTCCCAGCTCTTTCCGAAGCCGATGCCGGGATCGAGCACGATGTCGGCGTCGCGAATGCCGGCGCGGCGGGCGATGTCGAGGGAGCGCTCGAAGAAGCGCAGCATGTCGGCGACGATGTCAAGCGAGCCGTCGATCGTTTCGCGGTTGTGCATGACGATGACCGGTGCGCCATGGTCGGCCGCGACGCGGGCGATGTCCGGCTCGCGCTGCAGACCCCAAACGTCGTTGACGAGGGTGGCACCCGCCTTCAGCGCGGCCTCCGCCGTCGACGCCTTGTAGGTGTCGATCGAGATCGGGACGGACAGGCCCGGTGCCACGGCCTCGATCACGGGCAGGACACGGGCCTGCTCCTCGGCGGCCGGGACCGGCGTGTGGCCGGGCCGGGTCGATTCCCCGCCGATGTCGAGGATGTCGGCTCCGGCCTCCGTCAGCGCAGCGGCCTGAGCGCGCGCCGGCTCGACGCCTTCGAAGCGGCCTCCGTCCGAGAACGAGTCCGGCGTGACATTGAGGATGCCCATCACCAGCGTGCGCCGGCCGAGGCCGGGCAGCAGGGTCTTCAGGCGCGTCGGCGGAGGAGAGTCGTCGGGCGGCATCGCGTCTCGAGGGTGAGGGGCCGGGTTTGCCGGCCTAGCCCCTCCGGCGGGGTTGCGCCAGATCCAATCGGCCTCGACCCCATCCCCGGCCCGACGCGTCTCAGGAGGCGCCGCGATAGCAGCGGATCTCCGCCTCGGCCTGGGCGCGGCGCAGCTCGGCCACCTTGTCGTCGAACATCTTGGTCGACTTGAACGCGGCGGTGCGCTGGCCGATGCCCTGGCGCATCGACAGGATGGTCGAGGCCTGAACGTAGCGGTCATAGGGCAGGATCGACGCCAGCGCGTCGAGGGAGCAGGAGCATTTCTCCAGCGCCTCGCGGGTCTGCCCGTTGGCGGCCATGCAGCCGAACACGTAATCGGCCCGCACATCCGTCGGATAGTCGTTGTCGTCGGCAAAAGCGGGCGCGGCGAGCATCGCAGCAGCGAGCATCGCGGCGGCGAGCGCCTCAGGAATCCTTCTGGTCATAATCGAGCCTCTCTTCGAGGAGTTCGCCGCCATCCGGCTTCAGGGCGCGGGCCTGGATCGAAACGATCTCTCCCGGCACGTCAGGCGCGACGACGAAGGTATAGGTGATGGTTTCGAAGCCGCGCATCCGCTCCGACTGAGGATCGCCCGCGAACGGCTTCATCTCGACGCGCCAGCCCTCGACGGTCCGGCCCTTGTAGGACACCGGCGCTGGCGTCACCGTCGCCTTGTCGCGCAGACCTTTTCGGATCGCGTTCTTGATGTAGCGCGGGTTGGCCTCCAGCAGGCTGGCGAGACCCTTCAGGTGGTTCTCGAGGAACAGGCTCAGCACGGGGTTGCCGGGCATGTCGGTGAAGGGGCCGGCCGGGAGGCGGTTGCCGCCGGAGAACATCTGCACACGGATGTCGCGGCTCTCGGCGCTCTTGCCGGGATCGACCGTGAGCTTGATCGTGTCGCTGAGCGGCGGCCCGTAGGGGCCGCGCTCGATGCCGCTGCGGCGCGCGTAATCGTAGGTCAGGGTGCTGCCGGGCGCCGTGTTCTTCATTTGCGGCTGCTCGAACAGCAGGTCGCTGGCGTCCGGTGCGGTGCCCTTGGTTGCCGGATCTTTGACCGCCGTATCCTGGGGCGCCGCCGGAGTGGTGTCGGAAGCCGCCCAGGCGGAAGGCGTCGTCACGAGGGCGGCCGAGAGGGCGACCGCCAGAAAGGATCGTCTCAAAGGGGTGCCTTTTCGCTCAACGGGTTTTGCACATTCGTCCCGATGCTGCGGTATATATAATCGGGCGGGGTCTCGGCAGCCTCTTCCTTGGCAAGATCCCGCATTTTCGCGTGCAGCGGCGAAAGGGAGCAGGCCGGATCGGTGTTGGCCGCGTCGCCCGTGAGCGCCAGCGCCTGGCAGCGGCACCCGCCCCAATCCTTCTCGCGCCGGTCGCAGGAGCGGCAGGGCTCCTTCATCCAGGATGTGCCGCGATAGGCGGCAAAGGCCGGGGATTGGGTCCAGATCTCGCCGAGCGAGTGGTCAGTGACGTACCAGAATTCGAGGCCGGGGATGGTCTCGGCGGCGTGGCAGGGCAGAACCTTGCCCTGCGGCGTCACGTTCATCAGCTTGCGGCCCCAGCCGCCGGCGCAGGCCTTCGGGTACTTGGCATAGTAGTCCGGCACCACGAGGTCGATGACGAGCTGGCCCTTCAGGCGCTCGCGCGCGGCCTCGACGATGCGGATCGATTCGTCGACTTGGCTCTTACCCGGCATCAGCGCGGCGCGGTTCACGTAGGCCCAGCCGTAATACTGGGTATGGGCCACCTCCAGCCGCTTGGCGCCGAGCTTGACCGCGAGGTCGATGAAGCCCGGTACCTCGTGGATGTTGCCGCGGTGGATCACCGAGTTCAGCGTCAGCGGCAGGCCGAGTTCGGTGACGCGGGCGGCGAACTGCATCTTCTGCGGCTGCGCGTTCTTGAGGCCGCCGATTTTTTCCGCGTTGGCCGCGTCCACCCCCTGTACGGAGAGCTGCACGTGGTCGAGGCCGACGTCGTAGAGCGCGTCGAGCTTGCCCAGCGCACCGCCGACGCCGGAGGTGATCAGGTTCGAGTACAGGCCGAGTTCGGCGCATTTGGCCGTGATCTCGACGATGTCGGGGCGGGCGGTCGGTTCACCGCCCGACAGGTGGACGTGCAGCACACCGAGACCCGCCGCCTCCGTCAGCACCCGCAGCCACGTCTGCGTATCCAGCTCGGCCGAGCGCCGGTCGAGCTCCAGCGGGTTCGAGCAGTACGGGCAGCGCAGCGGGCAGCGGTGCGTCAGCTCGGCGAGCAGACCCACGGGCGCCGGAATGACTTCCGCGGGGGAGGGGGCGGGGGTCGGTGCATTCATCGCTCCAGAACCCTTTTTTGCGCGAGGCCAGCCAGCATCGGGAGGATGTCGGCTTCGATGATGGCCGGGTCGGCGTCGTAGGTCTGGCCCAGAATCTGGGCGATCTGCGAAACCGTGTTCCGGCCATCGACGAGCTTGAGGACCGCGACGGCGTTGTCGTCGAGGTCGAAGGTGCGCTCGGGGGCGAGCAGCACGTGCTTGTTGCGGACCTCGTCGAAGCGCAGGCGCACGCCGCGGGGCAGGCGCGGAACGTCGCTGCCCGAGAAGGCCGCGGGTTCAGCCGTCGCCGCGGTGGGGCTGGCCTCGGCGGAGTTGTTCTCGGCGACAAGGCCCTCGCCCGGCTGCCACGCGTCCGGCGGGATCATGCCGGGGGCGACGTAGGCGAAGTAGAGCGCGTCGAGCTGCGTCCAGAGCACGTTGCACTTGAAGGTCAGCGCGTCCATCGCCGCCCGCTGCATCTCGGGCGTGGTGGCGTGCCGCTTGACGTAATCGAGGGCGAAGTCGGCGTCGCGCGGGGCCTGGGTCAGGCGCTTGTCGAAATAGGCCAGCGTGTCCTTGGTGATGAAGTCGTAGTTCTTCAGCATCCCGGCGACGCGCTCGGAGATGATCGTCGGCGAGAACATCTCGGTCAGGGAGGAGGCGATGGCCTCGAGCAGGCTGCGCTCGGAGACGAAGTGGACATAGGCATCGACCGAGAAGCGGGTCGCCGACAGGATGCCCCGGGTCGAGAGCACGTAGTCGCGGGTGAAGCCGACGCCTTCCGCGAGCTTGAGCCAGCGCTCGATGCCGCCGTCGCCCTCATGGTCGCCGTCGTGGTCGACGATGCGCTGGCGCCAGATCCGGCGAAGCTGTGCATCCGGCAGACGGGCCAGCAGCGCCGCGTCCTTCACCGGGATCATCGCCTGATAATAGTAGCGGTTGAGTGCCCAGGCCCGGACCTGGTCCTTCGAGAGCTTGCCGTCGTGCAGCAGCCGGTGGAACGGGTGGAGGTTGTGGTAGCGCCGCGCCCCGATGTCGCGGAGCGCCGCTTCGAGCTCCTTGTGGCTCAGCAGGCGTTGCTCAGTGTCCGGGACGGGCGGCGGGAATTGGGCGGTCATGGCGTTCGGTTTCCCCCGAGCTTCGAGTCGCATTTCCTGGCGTTATTTTTAAATGGGGCCCGGTACCGATCGGGGCAGGGCCTCTGCCGCGCGATTGGATCGTGCAAAACATAATCAGTCCGGCACTAAATTTCCAGGCCGACCCGGACCGGCAGCGTCCCGTCCGATCAGAGATCGAGGGTCAGCCCGTCATGGGCGACGGTCCAGCCACGCGCCTCGACGCTGGCGCGCTCCGGCGAGTCCTCGATCAGGACCGGATTCGTGTTGTTGATGTGAATCAAAACCCGGCGGCCGATCTCGACATCGGCGAAGGAGGCGATCGAGCCGGTCTCGCCGTTGATCTGAATATGCCCCATGCGCCAGCCGGTCTTGGTGCCGACACCCGCGCGGATCATGTCGTCGTCCTCCAGCACCGTGCCGTCGAACAGGAGCGCGTCGGCCCCCGCGACGCGGGCTTTCAGATCCTCCGTCACCCGGGCGCAGCCGGGGATATAGGCGAGGCGCTTGCCTCCGGCCTCGATCATCGTGCCGACGGTGGTTTCGGTCTCCGCCCCGATCTCCATCGAGGCGTCCTCCAGCCAGAGCGGCACCTTGCCGGGGACGGAGAACAGCGTCACCGAGAGGCCGGGCACCGGCTCGAAGGTCTCGTTGAGGGCGATCGTCTGCCGCTTCACCACCTCGGCGGCCATCACGTCGAAGACGCGGTTATCGGAGACGGAGGCCAGGATGCCGGGCGTGGCGTAGAGCGTGAAGGGCTGGCCCTCACGCAGGGTCAGAAGGCCCGCGACGTGATCGACATCGCCATTGGTCAGCAGCACCGCGTGGATCGGCGAGTGGCGCAGGCCCTGCCGCGGGTGCATCTGCGGATTGGCCTGGATCTGCTGGCGGATGTCGGGGGAGGCGTTCAGCAGGAGCCAGCGTTCCCCGTCAGGGGAGACCGCGATGCTCGACTGCGTGCGTGGCTTGACGCGAGGATCACCCGCCCAGGCCATAGAACAAATGGAGCAGCGGCAATTCCATTGAGGAACGCCGCCGCCCGCGGCCGAACCGAGGATCACGACATGCATGGTGAGAACCCGCTGATGTCTGCGCCCTGCGGCCCGGCTCGAAACACCTTAGTTGAAGGTGTCGATCTCGGCCGACTCGTAGCTCGTGACTTCCATGCCGACGCAGATCTCGGAAACGATGGGGGCAGCCCACTTCATGGTGTTTCTCCTCGACTTTATGGAACGCCGGCACCCTTCGATCCCATTGATTAAGAGGATCGTAAGATACTGGCGACGCACTCGTTTTCGCACGCTGGAGGTATATCGCCAATTCCGGCCCCGCCTGCAAGAGCCAGCTTGCCGTTTCTTCCCAAAGTTCGCGTGAGGAGGCGGGGTAGACTTTCGTTTAACGCCAGTGGCCGGAGCGAAATGCCGCGGGGGTCAGTGGCGAAAATCCTGGCCGCGCAGATCGAGCATGAAGCCCTTGCCGCGCACCGTGACGATTACCGGACCGCCCAGCCGCACGAAATCCGAGAGCTTCGAGCGCAGGTAGCCGACATAGACATCGACCACGTTGAGGGAGAGGCCCCCCTGGCTCGCCCACAGCCGGTCGAAGATCTCGCCGCGCGAGATCGGCCGGTTCACCTCCTGCATCAGCAGGGCGAGCAGCTCCGCCTCCCGCGGGGTGAGCCGGGCCGAGGCCTCGCCGAAGCTGACCTGACGGATGTTGACGTCGAGGGTCAGCCGGCCTGCGGTGAAGACGGTGCGCGGGGTGTCCGCCTCGCGGCGGCGCAGCAGGTGGACTTGGAGCCGGGCCAGCAGTTCGTCGAACACGAACGGCTTGACGATGTAGTCGTCGGCGCCGAGCGCCAGTCCCTCGGCCCGGTCGCGCACCTCGTCGCGGGCGCTCAAGAAAAGGATCGCGCCGGGATAGCCGCCCTCGCGCAAGCTGCGGCAGACGTCGTGGCCGGAACCGTCGGGCAGGGTGATGTCGAGCACCACCGCCTCCGGCGCCTCGTCGCGGGCGGCACTCAACGCGTCCTCGACCCGGCCGGCCACGCCGACGGAAAACCCTTCCGCCTCCAGGCCGCGCGCCAGGATGCCGCGGATGTCGATATCATCTTCAACGATCAATACGCGCGTCGTCATGCGGCGCCGATCCTCTCGTGTCCTGCCCCGTAGGATTCCGGCGCGACGCCATCGTCGAGCGAGGGCAGGTCGATCACCACCCGGGCGCCGCCGTGTTCGGCTCCGCCGAGGCTGATCGCGCCATCATGGCGCTCAACGACCCATCGCGCCAGAGCTAAACCTATGCCGAATCCCGCTTCTCCCGATCGGGCCTCGCGGCGGAAGCGTTCGAACAGCCCGTCCCCGCCCGCGGGGAAGCCGGGGCCGTCATCGTCGATGGTGACCAGCGCCCGGCTGCCCTGCGGCGTGTCGTGCTCGCTCAGCGAGACGGTGATGCGGGTCAGGCCGGTGGCGTGGCGCAGCGCGTTGTCGATCAGGCTCTCGACAACCTGGCGGAGCCATTCCGGATCGGCGGCGATCTCGATGTCGTGGTCGCCCGGTTCCAGCACCAGCTCGACCCGGCGGCGGGCGGCCTCCGAGCCGGCGCTGTCGACGGCGTCGGTCAGCACCTCGACGGCGCTCACGGCGCGCCGGTCGAGCTCGATCTGACCGGATTCCGAGCGGGCCACACGAAGCAGATCCTCGACCCGTCGCTTGAGGCGCTGGGCTCGTTTGCGGATGGTGGTGAAGACCGGTCCGTACTCCACGGTTCGGCCGGCGGCGCGCTCCGCCGAGCGCTGGGCGAGGTCGCACTCACCCAGGATGACGGTGAGCGGGGTGCGCAACTCGTGGCTGACATCGGCGAAGAAGCGGCGCCGGGAGCGGTCCACCATCTCCAGCCGCTCGTTGGCCGCGCGCAGATCGGCGGTGCGGGCCTCCACCGTGTCCTCCAGGGCGGCCCGGTCGGCGGCGAGCCGGCCCTCGCGGCGGGCGAGGCGCGCCGCCATGCGGTTGAAGTTCGCGACCAGAAGCCCGAGTTCGTCGCGGGTCTCGACCGAGAGCCGGGTCTCGAGCGCGCCGCTGCCGACGGCCCCGGCCGCCCGGCGGATCTCCTCGATGCGCGCCAGCGTCGGCCGTGTGACCGAACGGTAGAGCACCCCGACGAAGGCGAGCGCCAGCACCGTTGCGGCCAGCGCGGCGGCGGTGAGCCGCCGTGAAAGGGTTCGGGCCGCCTCGGAGCCGGCGGTCATGCTGCGCCGCTCCGCCTCGATCAGCAGGGAGAGTGGCGGTCCCGTCATGGCGCCGAAGGCGTTGAGCGCGCCCTGCATCGCCGTCTTGCGACGGTCGGGATCGGTTTCGCGCCGCACCAGGGTGACCTGACGGTCGAGCATCGCGCGGGCCGCGCGCACATTGGCGAGCGGCCGGGTGCGGGCGACGTACTGGATCCGGTCCTCCAGGTTGGCGCTGGTCGCCATGCCGTTGCCGATGGCGTCATCGACATGGTTGAGCGCCTGATCGACCCGGTCGCGGGTCACCGACAGGGCCTCGGGCGGCGCGTCCGGATTGCCGACGCTGTCGATGGCGGCAAAGCCGTACTGCGCCAGCCGTCCCGACAGTTCCGCCAGAAGCTCCAGCCGGTGCTGGGCGGCCAGCGTGCGTTCGATGACGTTCTCGGTCAGCCGGATCGACCACAAAACGCCGGTCGCCGCCAGCAGGGCGATCAGCGCCGTGCCGCCGAGCAGGAGGGCGAACCGAACTCTCAGCGAACGCATGGTCTCCCTCTCCGCCGCGGTGGCGGCGGGCGGACCATGTCACCGCCGGGGCGGGGTCTCAAGCCGGCTCGCATTGCCGGCTTTTCCCGGCCCGCTCGCAGGTCGCTCCTACAGGTCGTTCGGCAGGCTGGCCTTGGGGGCGCAGCGCCAGCTCTTCACGTGATAGTCCGGATGCTCCTCCTGCCACGCCGCGAGCGTGCTCTGCGAGTTGCGCAGACACAGGAAGGGGTTCGGATTGTCGTAGTTCAGGTTGATCCGCTCGTCGTGGCACTTCGCCGGCTGGGCGATCAGGCAGACGGACAGGAGCAGGAACATGCGCGCGGCCTCGGCTCGGAGGGGGCGCGGTCGGCTCGACCGGATCGGTGTCCCGCGCCTCTGATCCGAGGCAAGGTGGGAGAATCCGGCAGGCCGGCAAGTCATTTTTCTGCGACTTGCCGGCGGCTTTCGGAAAAATCGTGCCGGATCAGGCCGGCACGAACAGTTCGCCCTTGCCGAGCGTCGCGAGATCGCCGGAGTAGCGCCGCAGCGTGCCGCCGAGGAGGCTGGCCTGCGCCGCGCCGAGATGCTTGAGGCTCTGGGCCAGCAGCCGGATGAAGACGAGGTCGGGGGTGCCGGTCTCGACGAAGGTCGGCAGCAGGGTTCCGTGGCTGCCCGCGACCAGTGTGCCGCGGCGCATGCCGTAGCCCGGATGGTCGCCCAGCGCGCCGGAGACGAGGATCGTGCCCGCGATCATGCGCGAGCCGGCGTAAGCACCGGCCGAACCCGCCAGGATCATGCCCCGGCGCATGCGGTCGCCGAGATGGTCGCCGGCCGCGCCCTTGATGACGAGCGTCGCGCCGTCGAGCCCGGCCTTGGCGGCATAGACGGCGCCGCCCGCGTGGTCGCCGGCATCGCCCTCGATCGTGATCGTGCCGCCGGTGGCGCCCGTGCCGGCATAGGGGCCGGCGGAGCCCGTCACCGTGAGCGAGCCGGCCGCCATGCCTTCGCCGAGGCGCTGGCCGACATCGCCCTCGACCCGGATCGAGCCTTGCGAGAGCGCAGCACCCACCCGGTCGAGCCGGGACGAGCCGCCCTCGATCACGAGGCTGTCGGAGCCGTCGAGGCTGATCTCGAACACGTCGCCGAGGGTCAGGCCGCGGCGGCTCGTGCCGATGGCGAGCTTGCCCGCCTCGGCCTCGGACAATCCGCTCAGGGCGAGGGGGGTGATGTTGAGAAGGTCGACCCGCTCCGGCAGATCACCGCGCAGTCTCAGCGTGCTCATGCAGCGGGTTTCTCCAACAGGTCGCGGAGGTGGTAGTGGTGCCGGCCGAGATTGCCGCCGTAATTGCCGGCGGTGACGGCGACGAGGCCGTGCTGTGCGCCGATCTCGGTGGCGGCGTGCAGCGCCGCGCGCATTGATTCGGCGACCGCCGCCGAGGTCAGGGCGTCGATGACGATTTCCAGCACCACGCCGCATTCGGGCGGCAGCGCCGAGCCGGCCCGGCCCTTCAGCGTCGGGCAGTAGGCGTCGTTGGTCGAGGCCATCATGCCCTTGGTGCGCCCGCCGACCTTCGAGCCGGAGCGGACGATGCCACCGGGGAAGGGCAGGATCGCGCCGGGGATCGCCTTGGCCGCCTCGACCGCGATCTCGGCGAC
Source organism: Methylorubrum sp. Q1 (assembly GCF_004683995.1). Classification (NCBI taxonomy): domain Bacteria; kingdom Pseudomonadati; phylum Pseudomonadota; class Alphaproteobacteria; order Hyphomicrobiales; family Methylobacteriaceae; genus Methylorubrum; species Methylorubrum sp. Q1. The sequence goes on from NZ_SRHQ01000007.1 coordinate 151,901, forward strand.
GATGAGCGTGTCGGCATGCTTGCGGCCGAGGAACAGCAGGTTGCCGCCGCCGACCGCGCCGTCGACCGCGCGCACCGAATCCTCGCACAGGAACTCGCCGTCCATGACGGGGATGCGCCAGTAGCGGCGCATCTTGCCCTCATGGTCGGGCAGGCGCTTGGCGACCGCGAAGCCGTCGCCGAAATAGCGGATCGCGCCGCCGAGCTTGATCTTGGTCGGGCCTTCGACGCCGGCAAAGCAGGCTGTGCCGGGGCAGGTGAGGATGCACTGGCCGACGCGCTTGAGGAGCTGGTCCTTCAGCCCGTTCGGCTCGAAGCCGAACAGCAGGATGCGCACGCCCGGGCGTCCGTCCGGCGTCTCGTCGGGGGAGAGTTCGGCATCGATGCCGGCCTCGGCGCCGCAGCCGATCACCGAGGTGGCGAAGCCCGTCATCACCGTCGCCGCGATCATCGCCCATTTCGGCGTGTCGTTGGTGACGATGATCGCGGTGCCCGCGACGTCGAAGGCCTCGGCGAAGGTATCCTCGACCTTGATGCCGTTGAGGGTGAAGTCGCTCATCGATTCGATTCCATCACCCTCGACATCACGCCCGGCACGCCACGTCTTCGAACGTCCCGGTATTCTCCGGGAAGGCGGCGTCCGGCACCGCGAAGGTGTCGAGCCCGGCGCCGAAGCGGTCCTGCAGGTAGCTCTCTGCGCGCTTTTCCATGCCCGCATCGGCCTCGACATTCAGGCTGAGTGTCTTGCCCGAGAACCAAGCGACGACCTCGCCATCCTCGACGATCGGGCGGCCGTCCTTCAGCACGAGTTTCGCGCGCGAGAACATCGCCGTGCGATCCCGCTCGTCGCGGTAGATCGCGACGTCGGCCTTGGCGCCCTCGCGCAGGTGGCCGCGATCGGTCAGGCCGAGCAGCTTGGCCGGGCCCGAGCGGGTGAGCTGGGCGATTTCGCTGAAGCTGTACTCGCGCTCGATCTTCGGCAGGCCGGAGCGTTCGCCGACGATCGCCGGCAGCGTCGCGATTTCCTTGGCGCGCTCTTCGGCATCCATCAGCAGGTGGATGATGCGCGGATACTCGGTGAAGACGCCGCCATTGGGGTGGTCGGTCGTCAGGATGGTGCGCTCGGGGTTCGAGGAGAGCAGCATCAATTCCAGGCCGATCGCCCATTGCAGCGACGAGACGGGGCCGCGCGGCCGATAGAGGAACGGCACCACGCCGCCGCCCTCGGCATCACCCGCCGAGATCACCCACTTCTTCGGCTTGGCGCCCTTGCGGCCGCCGAACTGGCGCAGGATGTCGAGCGAGATCGTCACGGTCTGGCCGAACACCACCTGACCCACGTCGTAGGTCGCGTTGGGATGCGCCTCCATCGCCGCGTTGATCCGCTCGGCCGCCGAGCGGAAGCCGCCGGTCATCGGGTTCTCGGGATCGACCACGCCGTAGGCGTAGAACTGGGCGTGGGCGAAGTGGATGCGCCGGCCTTCGGCCGCCTCCAAAGTCGCGACGAGCGAGTCGTCGGCGCCGGGCAGGCCGAGATTGTTGCAGTGGACGTGCAGCGGGTGCGGCACGCCGATCTCTTCCACCGCGTCGAGCAGCGCCGACATGATCGTGCGCGTCGAGAGCCCGTAGCAGGGGATCTCGTCGTCGAGGCTGAGCTTCAACACGCCGTCCTTGAAGGCCGAGGCGCCGCCCGCGTTGATGCACTTGACGCCCAGGCCCCGCGAATGGGCCAGCGTCTGCTGCACGAGATCGCGCACAGCCTGCTTGCCCTCGCCGTCGCGCAGGAGCTGGAGCAGGTGATCGTCGTTGCCGAGCACCGCGAGGCCGCCGCGGTCGAGCAGCGGGATGTCGGCGAGTTCGAGATGGGTCGCGAGCGCGTTCGAGGGCGGCAGCGCCGGCTCGACCGCCGTGGTGTAGCCCATCCGCGCGTAATTGGCGCCGATCCAGCTTCCCGAGCCGCCGGCATGGGCGAAGGGATGGCCGTTGGGCGCGGATTCGCTGACGTAGAGGTCGGGCAGCAGCAGGCGGCTCATCACCACGTTGCCGCCGGCGATGTGCGAGTGCACCTCGACGCCGCCGGCCATCACCACGCAGCCCGTGGCGTCGATGGTTTGATTGGGGGCGCGCTCGCTCGGGGCGACGACGCGGCCATCCTCGATCCAGACGTCGCCGACGGCATCGCGCCCGGCTGTGGGATCGACCACCCGTCCACCGTGGATACGGGTCAGCATGAGACACCCTTCTCGATCAGGCGGTCGCGGATGCGGGTGAGCACGCCGGCCGCAGTCTCCGTTTCAGCCGGCGTCTTCGATGGATCGCTGGCCTCGGCATAGGCGATGACGCCGCGCCGGTCGTTCCAGAGAGCGCCGCCGACGCTCTGGCCGGGCACGCCCACGGTGATGACGACCTCCGCCGTCTCGCCCGCGGCCTCCTGAGAGCCCTCGCCGACGATGGCGATCGTCGGCAGGCTGCCGAGCCAGGCGGGGCGCGGGGCGGGAAGCGAGGCGAGCCACAGGGCGGCGTCGGCCTCGCCCTCGGCGATCTGCCGGGCGCTGTCGAAGCGCCAGGGATCGTGCTCGGGCTGATGCCGGCCGAAACCGACGCGGGGCGCCTGTCCCGTGGTCCAGGCGGAGAGCTGTACGGCGGCCCGGCCCTGGAACGGGTCGGCCAGCGTCAGGGCGAAGAAGCGGGTGGATTCGTTGAGGTCGCGGATCAGACCCTGGAGCATTTCCGCGCCGAGTTCGCCGACCTCCTCCGGGTCGTAGACGACGACGCCGTACCGGGCCGCGAACAGGCGCTTGGCGAGGTCGGCAAAGGCGGCCTCACCGGCGAGATGTCCCTTGGCGAAGGCGCGCAGGTGCCCGAGCGAAATGGCGAGGCCACCGGCATCCGCCGCATAAGCGACGTGGCGGATCGCGCCGTTCTGAGGGCCGCCCAGCGAGAGCAGGGCACGCTCGGTACCCGCCGCGCGTCCGCGGCTCGGGGCCGCGGCGGCGATCTCGGCGATCAGATCACCGTCCCAGGGACGGTTGCCGACGATCAGAACCACGTCCGCCCGGCCGATCGTTTCGGCCCGTGTCGTGCTCATCGCACCACCCGCGCTGAGCGCACCGAGTTCGGCGTAGACGCTGGGGCCGGAAACGGGATCGAGCGAGGCGCCGAGGGTCTCGGCCAGCCGGTAGGCGGCGCGCAGCGCCGAGACTTCTGCGCTCAAGCCCGCCAGCACCGGCACGCGTGAGGCGGCGAGCAGGTCGGCCGCGGCCTCGACCGCAGCGTCACCATCCGCTGCGCCTCCCTTCACCCAGGCTGCCATGCTTCCTCACCGTGCTTCTTCGGGCATCCCCGCGTCGAGGCGGGGCGAAAGACGGTCACGTCCGAAGGGCGCGGGCGCCCCTGGTGGAGCCTCAATGCCTCGAAATCCGGAATGCGGGTTCGGGGGAAGTGGCTCGGACCGGCTCCGCGAAGGGAGCCGGGTGGTTTTGCATTCCTGTGCCGGAGGCCGCAAGCCCCCGCCGAAGTTTGCATCAGGATTTCGTTCGTCGAGCCACTCTCTCCGATCACCGGGGTTTCGCGCGAAAAGGGTTCGGCGCGGCGACAACCGCATCGGCATTTGCGAGGATGCCGATGCGGTTGTCGCGAGTGAGGTTGTCGCGGGCGCCGCAGCATGTGAGAAGCCGCCCCCACCGTTGGGCGCGTCCGCGCCGGCTGGGCCGGCAACGTCGGCGGAAGGGAATGAGACCGTGGCCGAGGTCCCGGACCAGACGGCTGAGATCGTGAGCGCGACGACATCCCGGCCGGCCGGGGTCGGCGTGCGGGTCCGCGCGCCCGCGCGCCTGCATTTCGGCTTCCTCGATCTCAATGGCGGCCTCGGGCGCCGCTTCGGCAGCATCGGGCTCGCCCTCGACGCACCGGCGGTGCAACTCGTCGCCCGCCCCGCCAAGCGAGCCTCCGCCAGCGGCCCGGAGGCCGAGCGGGTGCGCGCCAACCTGCTGGCGGCCGCCGCCTATCTCGATGTGCCGGAGGCCGTGGCGGTGGAGGTCGAGGAATCGATTCCCGCCCATGCCGGCTTCGGTTCGGGCACGCAGCTCGCGCTGGCCGTCGCCGCCGCGCTGGCGCGCCTCAATAGACGTCCCTTCGCGCCGGCGGACTTCGCCGACGTGCTCGACCGCGGCAACCGTTCCGGCGTCGGGCTCGCCGCCTTCACCGAGGGCGGGCTGATCGTGGACGGCGGGCGCGACGGCTCCGGTGCGCCGCCGCCCGTCATCGCCCGGCTGCCCTATCCGGAGGATTGGCGGGTCGTGCTGATCCTCGATGAGGCCATGACCGGTGTGCATGGCTCCCGCGAGACCGAGGCGTTCCGCGACCTGCCGCCCTTCGATGCGGGGCAGGCCGCCGAGATCTGCCGGATCGTGCTGATGCAGGTGCTGCCCGCCGCCGCGACGGCCGAGCCGAACGGGTTCGGCGCCGGCATCACCGCGATCCAGAAGCGGATCGGCGACCATTTCGCCCCGCACCAGGGCGGGCGCTTCGCCAGCCCTGCCGTGGCCGACGCTCTCGCGGCGATCGCGCAGGCCGGCGTGCCCGGCTACGGTCAGAGTTCCTGGGGGCCGACCGGCTTCGCACTCGTGCCCTCGCAGAGGGAGGCGGAGGCGCTGGTGGCGGGGCTGGCGCGGCCCGGCCGCCTGCGCTTCGTCATCGCCCGCGGACGCAATGTCGGCGCCTCGGTTGCGGAAGTTTAGAGCTTTTTCTTTTTCCCGGTTCAAAGAAACCTGCGCTTGACCGGCGCCAATCGTTCCGGTTTTGCAGCTGAAGCGCCCGGCAAAGGCGCGGTCACGAGAGGACGAACACCATGGCCCGCTCGATCCTGCACATGCTGACGCCGCTCAAACACATGAGCCCGTTCGACGTGAACATGGCGATCGATGCCGGCTTCGAGACGCTGATCCCCTATACGGGTGTCGATCTCACCGATGTCGTCTCGCTGACGCAGGACTCGATCTTCTCCCGCGCGCCGCAGGACGGCGTGCGCACCGGCATCTTCATCGGCGGCAAGAACGCCGAGTTGGCGCTCGACATGGTGGACCGGGCGAAGAAGGCCTTCGTGCCTCCCTTCGTCAACCACGTCTTCGCCGACCCGGCCGGCTCCTTCACCACCGGTGCGGCGATGGTCGCCGAGGTCGCCCGCGCGCTGAAAGCGCGGTTCGGCACCGACCTGAAGGGCAAGCGTATCGTCATCTTCGGCGGCGCGGGCGTGGTCGCCTACGTCGCGGCGGTGATCGGCGCGCTGGAGGGGGCGCACAGCGTGCTCGTCGGCCATGACGGCGAGGAGCGCGTCTCGAAGATCGCCTTCACCATGAAGTGGCGCTTCGGCATCGAGGTCGGGGCCGTGGACGGCACCCTGCCCGAGGCGCGCCGCGCCGCAATTACGGACGCCGACGTGATCCTCTCGGCCGGCCCCGCCGGCGTCTCGATCCTGACGGCGGAGGATCTCGAATCCGCGCCGAAGCTCTTGGTGGCCTCCGACGTCAACGCCGTACCGCCCGCCGGCATCGCCGGCATCGACGTGAACGCCGTCGACGTGCCCCTGCCCACCGGCAAGGGCGTCGGCATCGGCGCGCTGGCGGTCGGCAACGTCAAGTACCAGACCCAGTGCCGCATGTTCCGCAAGATGCTGGAGGCGCAGGAGCCGCTTTGTCTCGATTTCCGCGACGCCTACAAGCTCGCCGTCGAGATCGCCGGCTGAGCCCGAACCTGAACCCACCTCCGCATCGGGAGGGCGACGCGATCCTGATCGCTGCCCAGTCCGGTCGGGCGCTGGCGCAGGCCGCACGGCGGGCGGGCTTTCGCCCGTTCGTGCTCGATCTGTTCGGCGACGAGGACACGCTGGCGCTGGCCGAGAGCCACCGCCCGCTGCCCGGCCGCTTCGGTGCAGGTGCCCGCGACCGGGCCGGCGTGCTGGCAGGGCTCGATGCGTTGTCGGAGGAAGCCGGCGGCGTCCTCGGCGTGGTGCTCGGCAGTGGATTCGAGGGCGCGCCGGATCTCATCGCCGAGATCGCCGCCCGCCATCGCCTGCTCGGTGCCAGCCCCGAGACCGTCGCTGCCCTCAAGGATCCGTTCCGTTTCGCCGACCTGTGCGAACGCCTCGCGATTCCGCATCCGCCGATCACCGCTGGCCCGGTCACGGAGCGCGGCGCTTGGCTCCTCAAGCAGACGGGGGGCTGCGGCGGTTCGCATATCCGCGCGAGTGCGGCCGGCACCGCCCCGCCGGGTCACTACCTCCAGGCCCGGATGCCCGGCCGTGCCTTTGCCCTGAACTTTTTGTCCGATGGCCGCCGCATCGAACCCCTGGCGCTGACCGAGCAGTGGCAGGCGCCCTCGCCACTGCGGGCGTTCCGCTATGCCGGCGCGCTCGCCCGCGGCCGCGGCGAGGCGGAGCCGGTCCCGGCCATGGTCACCGCGGAGATCGCCGAGGCGGCGCTTCGGCTCGCTCGCGCCACCGGCCTCTCCGGCCTCGCCAGCGCCGATTGCCTCGTCGATGGCGACACATGGTGGCTGCTGGAGATCAATCCGCGCCCCGGCGCCACCCTCGACGTGCTCGACAGGCGCCCGACGCCGCTCCTGATTCAGCATATCGAGGCGGCGCTCGGCCAGATGCCGTCAATCGAGGCCGCCCCGGCGGATGCGACGGGCGCCGAGATCTGTTACGCGGCCCGGACCTGCGCGGCGGTGCCGCCGCTCGATTGGCCGGATCACGTGCGGGACCGGCCGCGGGCCGGCAGCCATGTGGCGCGCGACGCGCCGTTCTGCACGGTGACGGCCTCCGGGCCGGACGCCGCGGCGGTCAAGCAAGAATTGCGGGCGAGGGCCGAGACGGTCCGCGTGCTGCTGGAGGAGACGGAGAACAGTCATGAGTTCCAACACGAGCGCGCCGAGCCTCAACGCCCTGGCCGGGCCGCTGGTCGAGAGCCTCGTCGCTGACGCGGCCAAGCTCCGGCTCATCGTCGCCCAGGAGAACGGCGCGCGCACCGTCGATGCCGGCGCCAACGCCCGCGGCTCGATCGAGGCCGGCCGGCGCATCGCCGAGATCTGCCTCGGCGGCCTCGGCACCGTGACGATCGCGCCGGTCGGCCCGGTCGCCTCCTGGCCCTACACCGTCGTCGTCCACTCCGCCGATCCGGTGCTGGCCTGCCTCGGCTCGCAATATGCCGGCTGGAGCCTCGCCGACGAGGAGGGCGATTCCGGCTTCTTCGCCCTCGGCTCGGGGCCCGGCCGTGCGGTGGCCGTGGTGGAGGAACTCTACAAGGAGCTCGGCTATCGCGACAATGCGACGACGACCGCGCTCGTCCTCGAATCCGGTAGCGCCCCGCCGGCCTCCGTGGTGAACAAGGTTGCCCGCGAGACCGGCATCGCCCCGGAGAACGTGACCTTCATCTACGCCCCGACCCAGAGTCTGGCCGGTTCGACCCAGGTCGTCGCCCGCGTGCTGGAAGTGGCGCTGCACAAGGCCCACACCGTCGGTTTCGACCTGCACAAGATCCTCGACGGCATCGGTTCGGCTCCGCTCTCGCCGCCGCACCCGGACTTCATCCAGGCGATGGGCCGCACCAACGACGCCATCATCTACGGCGGCCGGGTGCAGCTCTTCGTCGATGCCGACGATGCGGATGCCAAGCAGCTCGCCGAGCAGATCCCCTCCACCACCTCGGCCGATCACGGCGCGCCCTTCGCCGAGATCTTTTCGCGGGTGAACGGCGACTTCTACAAGATCGACGGCGCGCTGTTCTCGCCGGCCGAGGCCATCGTCACCTCGGTCAAGACCGGCAAGTCGTTCCGCGGCGGCCGGCTGGAGCCGCAGCTCGTGGACGCGTCGTTCGCGTAACGCGCCCATGTGAGACCCTCCCCCCTCTCGGGAGAGGTTCGTCGAGAGCCGATTTGACCGGAGTGCTCTGGCAAGCTTCTCGTTCCTCATGCTGAGGTGCTGCGTCAGCCGCCTCGAAGCACGCCGCGACGCGGACCCCAAGGGACCGGTGCCGCAGGATCGGTCGTTCCGGCGTGTTTCGAGGCCGAGCTTTCGCTCGGCACCTCAGCATGAGGACCGGCACGAACACCCGATCAGCTCGGTCAAACAGGCTCTGAGAAAAACGGAAAAAAGAGCGAATGCGCATCGGGCTCGCGGCCGACAACGGCAATTGGCACAAGGCGCGGCTGCGGGAGGCCTTGCGGGGCTTCGGCATCGAGCCGGTGCTGTTCTCGCTCGCCGACGTCGCCGTGGTCACCGGCGGCGGTGAGCCGCTGCGGGTGCCCGGCTTCGAGGACGGCCTGCCCGACGGCGTCCTGCTGCGCACCATCGCCGGCGGCACGTTCGAGGCCACCACCATGCGGCTCGGCGTGCTCCACGCGCTGGTCGCCTCGGGCGTCACCGTCTGGAACGGGCCGACGGCGATCGAGCGCTCGGTGGACAAGGCGGCGACCTCGCTTCTGATCGCCCGCGCCGGCTTGCCGACGCCCGACACCTTCGTCGTCTCGAAGCGCGAGGCGGCGGCCGAGATCGTCGCCCGCGAGGCGCGGCCGGGAAAACCGATCGTGCTCAAGCCCCTGTTCGGCTCGCAGGGCGAAGGGCTGATGCTCCTCGAAAACCCCGATGATTTGCCGGCGCAGGAGGCGGTGAGCGGTGTCTATTACCTTCAGCGCTACGTCGCCCGTGCCGACGGGCTGTGGCGCGACTACCGCGTCTTCGTCTGCGAGGGCCGGGCGATCGCCGGCATGATCCGCGAGGGCGACGGCTGGATCACCAACGTCCACCGCGGCGGCCGGCCCTTCGCCTGGGACGTGCCGGCCCGCGCCGCCGAACTCGCCGAGGCCGCCGCCGCCGCGGTCGGCGTCGATTATACCGGTATCGACCTCGTCGAGGATGGCGAAGGCGGCTTTCTGGTGCTGGAGGTCAATTCCATGCCGGCCTGGTCCGGCCTGCAGCAGGTGACGGAGGTCGACATCGCCGGGGCGGTGGCGCGCGGCTTCCTCAACGCGGTGCGCGCCGCTCGCCCGCCGCGGCTGGTCTCGGCGCTCGGATGAGCGGGACGCCGCCCGGCGGCCTGTCTGCGGCGACGGTGGCCGACCTCTACCGGGCCGCCTGCCTCGCCGAACTCGACGCGCTGAAACCCGGCAACGTCCACGGCTACGCCCCCGGCCACCGCATGGTCGTGGCTGATTTCGTCACCAGTGCCGACGTGTCGGCACCGCCGCTCGCTGGCGCGGGGGCGCGCGTCGGGCAGCGGGTGCGCGGCGGGGTCGAGGCGACTTTCGCCGCCGTCGAGCAGAACACCAATCTCGGCATCCTGCTCCTCTGCGCCCCGCTCGCTTATGCCGCGGAGCAGCCCGGCCCGCTGACCGAGGCCCTGAACGCCGTGCTGGCGGGGTTCGATGCCTCCGATTCCCGCGACGTGTTCGCGGCGATCCGCCGGGCCAATCCCGGCGGCCTCGGCCGGGCCGAGCGCCACGACGTGTCCCGAACCGATGACGGAGCGGTCCCGCCGCTGCGCGCGGCGATGGCGGAGGCCGCCCCGCGCGACCGCATCGCCCGCGCCTACACGGACGGTTTTCGCGACCTGTTCGCGATCGGCCTGCCGGCGCTGGTGGGCGCGCGGGCGCGCGGGCTCGTCCCGCCCTGGACGACGACCGCGGTTCATCTCGCCTATCTCATGGCCGTGCCGGACAGCCACATCGCCCGCAAGCACGGCCCCGACCGGGCCGAGGCGGTGCGGGTGCAAGCGCAGGCGACTCTCGCAGACCTCGATCTCGCAACGGCGCCAGTCGAGCAGCTCCTCGCCTACGACCGCGCGCTGAAGCAGGCCGGCCTCAATCCCGGCACGAGCGCCGACTTCACCGTCGCGACGCTGTTTCTCGACGCCCTCCTGTCCGCCCGTGGCGAGACCGTCTGAGCGTTTGTCGGGCCCTCGCCCGCGAGGGGACGAATCTTGTCGCGTCAAGGCCCCCCGGCTTCCAAAAAATCGCCGATTTCAGGGCTTTGCGCGGGTTGTTCGGCGGAATGGCCCGCTGTAGGGTCCGCCCCGCTATCCGGGCAAACCGGCTCGGCTCTCAGCCGGGCGCCGCAAACAAGGATGGCTTCCAGGCCTCGCCTCCTCTCAGGCCAGGCCTTTTTTCCGGAATCCAGGGAGAGACCCCGAATGGCAAAGATCACCAAGGTTCAGGTCGGCGAGGCCCTCGTCGGCGACGGCAACGAAGTCGCCCACATCGACCTCATCATCGGACCGCGCGGTTCGCCCGCCGAGACGGCCTTCTGCAACGGTCTGGTCAACAACAAGCACGGCTTCACCAGCCTGCTCGCCGTGATCGCGCCGAACCTGCCGTGCAAGCCGAACACGCTGATGTTCAACAAGGTCACCATCAACGACGCCCGTCAGGCCGTTCAGATGTTCGGCCCGGCCCAGCATGGCGTCGCCATGGCCGTGCAGGACGCGGTTGCCGAAGGCATCATCCCGGCCGACGAAGCCGACGACCTGTACGTGCTGGTCGGCGTGTTCATCCACTGGGAAGCGGCCGACGACGCCAAGATCCAGAAGTACAACTACGAGGCCACCAAGCTCTCGATCCAGCGCGCCGTTAACGGCGAGCCGAAGGCTTCGGTCGTCACCGAGCAGCGCAAGTCGGCGACCCACCCCTTCGCCGCCAACGCTTAGATCGGAGGCAGTCCTGGGCAGAGCGAGCCTCCGCCCGCACCGCGGGGTCTGCTCCAGCGACTGGCTTCGATCTTCCTTGGACGATAGTTGATGGATCGGGACGGCTTCGGCCGTCCCTTTCTTTTTGGGCGCGTGCCTGAACCTCAGCGCAGCCGCCCGTCATGGATCGCCGAGGCGACCAGCGCTCCGGCCGCCCCGGCCTCTTCGAGGCGTGCCGCGTCCTCCGGCCCGCGCACGCCGCCGGCCGCGTAGATCCGCCGACCCCCGCCCGCCTCGACGGCCCGCGACACCCCTGAGACATCGGGGCCGGACCCGGTGCCGACCCGTGCCAGCGTCATCACGATCACATCCTCGGGCCACGTCTCCGCATCGTCGTGCAGGGCGTCCGGTCCGAGCCGTTCCGTGCCCCGGCTGTCGAGGGAGAGCACGGCACGGTTGCCGAGCGCGCGCACGAGGTCCGCATCCCGCTGGCTCTCGCTGCCGATCACCGGGCGACCGAGCCCGAACGCGGTGAAACGCGCGACGCCCGAGAAATCACAGAAGCCGGCATCGACCCACAGCGTCACCCCGGGGCAGGCGCTGGCCACCGCCTCGAGGCTGGCATGGTCGGGCGCCCGGCCCTCCATGATCGCGTCGAGGTCGGCGACGTAGAGCCGGTCCCCCCCGACGGCATCGAGAAGGCCGCGGGCCACGTCGGCGGGTCGCGAGCCTCTGGCCAAGGGGGTGTCGATCGGGGCATAGGCGTCACGCTCGCCCGCGCGGGCGCGCACCACCTGCCCGTGGCGCAGGTCGATCACCGGGATCAGCCGAAACGGCCGCCCCTCAGAACCGTGAGACATCGCGTGAACCGGACTGGAACCAGGGTCATCGGGTGGGATCTCGGCGGGGTGCATGTCAAGGCGGCGCTCGTCGAGGAGGGCCGCGTAGTCGAGGCGGTGCAGGCGCCCTGCCGGCTCTGGCGCGGCGTCCCCGCCCTGGACGAGACCTTCGCGCAACTGCCGGACTGGGTGCGGGGCGAGGCCGTGCACGCCGTCACCATGACCGGCGAGCTGACCGATTGCTTCGCCGACCGGGCGGACGGGGTGCATCAACTTTCGGCCTGGGCGGCGGCGGCGCTCAAAGGCAGCGTGCGGATCTATGCCGGCCGCGCCGGCTTCGTCTCGGCCGACAACGCCCGCGCGCATGCGGCCGATATCGCCTCGGCCAACTGGCACGCCACCGCCGCCTTGATCGGCCGGCACGTCCCTCAAGCGCTGCTGGTCGATATCGGCTCGACCACCGCCGACCTGATCCCGATCGTGGCGGGCCGGCCCGCCGCGCAGGGCTACAGCGACGCCGAGCGGCTGGAGACGGGCGAACTCGTCTATACCGGCGTGGTGCGCACGCCGCTCCTGGCCTTTGCCACCCATGCGCCCTGGCGCGGCCGGCATACGCGGCTGATGGCCGAGACCTTCGCCAGCACCGCCGACATCTATCGGCTCACCGGCGATCTGCCGGAGGGCGCCGACCAGCAATACAGCGCCGACCTCAAGGGCAAGTCGATCCCCGAGACCGAGATCCGGCTCGCCCGCATGGTCGGCCGCGACCGGGGGGAGGGGAGTGCCGAGGAATGGCGGGCGCTGGCCGCGTGGTTCGCAGAGGCGCAACTGCGCCCCCTGCACGATGCCGCCGCCGTACTGCTCTCGCGCCCCGATCTGCCCGCGGATGCGCCGCTCGTGGTCTGCGGCGCCGGCCGCTTCCTGGCCGAGCGGCTGGCCGCCCGGCTCGGACGCCGCCCGGTGCCGCTCACCGAGACCATCGCCGGATGCTTGAACGGTGACGATGCTGCCTGGGTCTCGACCTGCGGCCCGGCGGTGGCCGTCGGCTTGATCGGGTGAGGAACGCGGCCGTTCCCGCGCGTTGACGGGGACATGTCACGAGGAGATGCGCATGACTGCAGGAAACAAGCTCGCCCGCATCCTGGCGACCCGCACCGGGGAGGCGATCGAGCTGGCCTTCGTCACGGAGGACGGCCGGACCACACGGGTGCTGGCGAGCGAGGACCAGATCGACCGCCTCGTGGATGAGCTGGAGGACGTCCTCAATTCGCCGGCCGAGACGGGCTCGGGTGAGCCGCCCGCGGCCGCCTGACGCTATCGCAGGAAGTCCCCGAAGGCGCGGGGCCCGTCGCCGGTCCCGATCGTGCCGGTGACCTGAAGGCTCGACGGGTCGATCAGGCTCAGGGCGTTGTCGCCCCAGTTGGCGACGACGATCGTCTTCCCGTCGTGGGTGGCGGCGATGCCCTCGGGGTGATCGCCGACATCGATCGCGGCCAATGTCTTCAAGGTGGCGGGGTCGAACACCGTCACGGTGTTGGAATACTGGTCGGTCACGAAGCCTTTGCCGGCAGCGAACGCGATCACGTAGGGCCGCTGGCCGGTGGTGACGCGGCCGGTTTCGCGGCCGGCGGCGACGTCGATGGCCGAGACATCGTTCGAGACCACGTTGGCGGTGTAGGCGTGGCGACCGTCCGCCGAGAGGGTCAGGCCGAACGGGTGCTGGCCCACGGACACTTGCCGCGTCTCCCGTCGGCTTCCCACGTCGACGATCGAGACCGTGTCGGATTCGCGGTTGGCCACCAGCAGCGTGGCGCCGTCCGGCGTCACCGCGATGCCCGAGGGGGATTTCCCGGTGGCGATCTCGCCCTCCAGCGTCAGGCCCGCCGCATTCGGACGCAGCACGAAGACACGGGTACCGTACCAGTCCGCGACGTAAACCTCGCCGGATTTCGGATTGACGCCGATGCCGAGCGGGCCACCGGGCAGATCGAGACTCGCGGTCACCCGGCGCGCGTCGAGATCGATGACCGAGACGCCGTGGCCCTCGGGGCGGGTGACATAGGCGGTCTTCCGGTCGGGTGAGAGAGCGATGCCCGCCGGCGCCCCCGGTACGGGGATCGATTGCAGGATTGTCTTGGACCCGAGGTCGATGATCTCGACGGCGTTGCCGAGCTGCGCCGTGACGAGGGCTTGCTGTGCCAGGGCGTGGGCGGGCAGCCAAGCCAAGCAGACGAGGCCCCAGGCCCAAAATCTCCCCCCGCTGCGGAGGAGAGGGTGGGACGGCCGGCGCCTCCGCCGAGTGAATCGAAGTGCGCCGGCCTTTCGCATCGTCGAGCCCTTACGAACCCTTTTCGGCCTTGGCCTTCACGTTCTCCAGCCCCGCCTTGTAGAGGCCGAGCACGGCCTTCTTGGAGGCCTCGTCGTTCAGTTCGGGCGGCGGATCGTTGTTCATGTAGCCGCGATAGAACGCGCCGCGCCACGTCATCTTGGTCTTGGCGCCGTCGCCCTCGATCTCGATCGTCGAGGAATAATCGTTCACCGGCAGGGTCTTCACGTCGACCTTGGTGATCCGATACATGAGGAGCTTCTTCTCGGCGTCGTATTTGGCGAGCTCTTCCTCGACCGTGGGGCCGCCCTTCAGGGTCAGCGTGCGGGTCGCCTTGACCTCGTTGCCGCCCTTGCCCTCGGTCTTCTCGACCACCGGAATCCAGCTTCCGTCCTGGAAGTTGCCGACGATCGCCCAGACCTTGTCGGCGGGGGCGTTGATCTCGATCGACTCCGACACCTTCTGCCGGGTCGGGCCGTGGGCCTGCGCGGCGAAGGTCACCGTGGCAAGCGCCGCCACGGCGGCGAGCGTCCTGAATTTCATCGTTTTTCTCCTCCCGTTGAGGCCGCCCAGCATGGCAGCCTCACCCCTCGTTCGAGCGACTTGTGTCAGGAGCCGCTCTTCTCAAGCCGGGCCTTGAGGTTCTCAAGGCTGGCATGAATCCAGGCCCGCACGCGCTTCTCCGAATTCTCGTCGTTGAGTTCGGGCGGCGGGTCGTTGTTCGGATGGCCGCGGTAGAACGCGGCCCGCCACTCGACCCGCGCCTGCGCGCCCTCGGGCTGCACCGAGATCGTGGCCGAGTAATCCTTGGCCGGCAGGTCGGTGACCTCGCTCTCGAGGATGTAATAGCCGAAGCTTCTATGCTCCGGATCGAGCTTGCGGCTCTCCTCGACGATGACGTGGCCGTTCTTCAGCGTCAGCCGGAAGATCGGCTTGTCCGCGCTGCCCTGCCGTTCGCCGCGCGCCACGTTCTCGATCCAGCCCGCATCGGCGGGGTTGCCGACCACCGCCCAGACTTTGTCGGGTGAGGCGTCGATGGTGACGCTCTCGACGATCTTGCGCCGGGTCGGCGCGTGCTGCGCCTCGGCCCCGACCGTGGTGACGGCGAGCGCCGCGGCGGCGAGCCATGCGATCCGCTTCAAACCGGAAATCTCCTTGAGCATCGGTTCAGTCTGTCGGCGCCTCACAGGGGGCGGCTCGTCCCGTCGAGGACGCGGCCGGTGCGTCCCAGGGCTCCCGCGACCTTGTCCTCGATCCAGTCCCAGGCCTCGCGCTCGGCGGGGCCGGCGGTCTTGGAAATGGCTATGGCATGATAGGCCATCTCCGTCAGGACCTTTTCCGGCTCCAGCATGTGGAGCCGCGTGGACAGAATCGCCGCCTCGATCACCGCGGCCTGCGCCCGGTTGTAGCCGATGAACGGCACGTGGCTCACCGCATGCACCATCCGCCCGCGGTAGCGCGGGCGCTGCGGATCGTCCTCGATCGCCGCCACCTCGAACTCGGCATGGCCGAAGCATTCGGCGAGGCGTCTCCCGGGAATGTGATCGCAATCCACCACCGGCCAATCGCGCCGCCCGGTGACGACGCCCGCGATCACCCGCACGTCGCTCGGGGCCGAGGCCGTGAAGTAGGGGCGCTCGGCGAGGTTGTCGATCGTGGGCGAGGGGCGGAACGGGGCGAGCACGAAATCCTCGCCCTCGCGGATCAGGCCGAACGGCACGAGATGCAGTGCGCCGGCCGCCGACAGGGTGGTGACGACGGTCTCCAAGATCAGCGGCATCTCAATTCCCGTCCTCGTCGGGCACCAGCCGGCCGCAGACGATGCGGCCGCCCTTCGGCTCGCTGAGCGGGTCGCGCTCCGATGCCGTACCATCCCCGGTCTCGGTTCGCGGCGGTGCGGCGTCGCGCTCCGGATCGGCCTGGGTCGCGCGCTCGGCGGCGGGCGCCGCGGGGCCGCTATGCTTGGTGTGCGCCGATTTCGTCGGTCCGGCTGCCTTGAAGGCGGTGGTGTCTTCCTGGGTGCGGTCGGCAGCGCAACCCCAATCGAGGGGTTCGTCCTGCACGTAGCGCTTGCCGAGGCGAAACGCGGTCTCGGCCTTGGTCAACTCGCCGCCGAGATAGAAGGCGTGCGCGCCGTCGCTCTCCACGCTCAGTTCGGGGAAGAAGGCCATCGCGTCGGTGCCGGTGGTGTGACGGTCGCGGTTGTAGACGTGGATGCCGTCCTCGGCGACGGCGATGCGGTAATTGGGATCGCGCACCTCTGCGGCGAGAGCCGCAATTTCATCGGAGGTCTGCACGAAGGGGCGCTTGTCGTGCAGCGCCAGCAAGTCGCGGCCGTAGCCCTTGGGCAGGGCGGCGTCCTCTTTGGCCGCGTACATCACCCGGCGGGCGGCGTCGTGCTCCTCCACCGTGCGGCGGGTGTGGTTCGAGACCTGCACGATCAGCACGTTGCGTAGGCTGAGTTCCGAGCACATGCCGACGAGAAGCGCCGTGACGCCGAGACTGTCGGCCTCGGTCAGTTCGGTGAGGTTGCCGGTGCCCATCATCATCTCGATGTTCGGCCAGCGCGCCCGGATCTCGCGGTAGCGGCAGATCGAATCGACGAAGCCGAAATGGATCGGCTCCAGGATCGGGTCGGCCATGAAGGGCCGGCCGGCCCGCTCCATCCGCTCGATGGCGCGGTCGAGGGAGGGCAGGTCGTCGGGCCGCATCGGCACGAGGACCGGCACCGCGTCGGTCTCGAAGGCGAGGTCCAGCGTCTCCTCATTGAGGCTGAGGAGATAGTCGGCGCCGGCCCGCGCCCCGCGGGTCAACTCGTCCAGCGAGAAGGAATCGACGCTGACCTTCAGACCGGCGCCCTTGAGGGCCCGCACGCTGTCTTCGAGATGGGGGAACGCGGTGTCGGGCAGTCCCCCGAGATCAATCACGTCCGCGCCGCGACGGGCGAGGTCGAGACCCTTGGCCAGGATCTGGTCGGGCGTCATCTTCGAGGCATCGACGATCTCGGAGAAGATGCGCAGGTCGTGGCGCGAGAGATCGACCTTGCGCCCGGTCAGGCCAAGATAAGCCGGCAAATCAACGATCTCGTCCGGCCCCCGCTCGACCGGAAGGCCGAAATGGGCGCTCAGCGCCTCCGGGTTGGCACGGCAGCGGCCGGGCAGGACGATCCGGGTCGCGCCCTCCGGCATTTGCACCCGGCGCTTGATGATCTCTTCGGTCATCAGCGCGGCGACCTTCACCCCGGCATCGGCGATGCTCCAGGTGAACCGCTCGGCCGGCAGCGTGGCCGCGACCTTTTCGAGGCGGGCATGGGCCAGCTTGCCGGTGATGAAGACGAGATGTTCGGGCGCGCTCATGCGGCGTGCCTTTGGCGGACATCCTCGGGGGCCCGGATCACGATCGCGCCGCGATAAGCGGCGGCAAAACGCGGGAACGCGGCATCGACGAAGCCGGCTCGTGCGAGGGCTGCAGGATCGGCCTGAAGCGGAAGTTTTGCCGACTTTACAAGCGTGCAACGATCGACGCCGAGCCTGCCGGCGAGCCACAGGGCGAGGCTGTCGGAGGTGACATCCCAGCTTTCGGCGATCTCGGCATGACCCGCTTTGAGCGCGACCGGATCCCAGATCACGGAGCGGCCCTGTGCGAGGGCATCGGCAACGGCCTCGGGGCTCGCGGCGATGGTCAGGCGCTGTTCGAGGGCGCAAAACACTTCGGCCATGCGGCCCATGGCGTCGAGGGCGAGGCAGTGGGCGAGGGTGTCGTCGAAGCCGAGCGCCGCTTGGGTCGTGCGCACCGCCTCGGCGAAGGCGCCGCCACCGGGCACGATCGCGACCGGTGGTTCCTCCACGCATTCGGCGAGGATGGCGCAAAGCCGCGCGCGGTCGGCGACGAGGCTGCCGCCGATCTTGACCACGGCGCCGTCGATTTTTCCCGTGAAGCGGGGAGGGGCGGGGGGGACGCCTGTCATATGCCTTACGCCGCGTCGGCCCGTGGGCCGTCCCGCATCGCGGTCACAGCCTGCGCCACCCGCGCGCCGTCCAGCGCCTGCCGCCGGTCGCCGGCGCGGCACAGGCCGCCGCGGAAACCGAGATAATCGGGGTCGAGCCGCGCGAGCGCCGGGATGTCGCCGAGGCCGAGCGAGCCGGCAAGCCCGCTCATCAGGCCGTGCGCGCGGCATCCGGCGACGAAGTCCGCCAGCTGCGGCGCGGCCATGAGAGTGCAAAGCGTGGTGCCGTTCTTGCCGCGGGTGTCGATCATCGCACCGACAAAGCCGGCTGCGGCGAGGCGTGCCGGCCCATCCGCGGCCACGTCATCCTCGGCGAAGAGCACGCCGATGACGCGGCCCGGCGCCCGCGCGGCGGCCTCGGCCAAAGCCGCATCGTCCGCGGCACCGACAGCGATCTTGATGAAATCCACGCCGGTTGCGGCAATGGTCGCGATGGCCACAGCGATTTCGCATCCGGTGCCGTCGCCGGCCACGGCGCTGGTGACCGCCCGCCCGCCGACATCCGCGACGATGGCGCGCACGGTCTCGGGCGGCAGCGCGCCGAGCGCCCCGCGCTCGGGATCCTTGGCGTCGATCAGGTCCGCACCGGCCCGGAGCGCCGTCAGCGCCTCGTCGGGCCCACGGACGCTGACGAGCAGGCGGGGACGCGCGGAAGAAATCGATACGATGTCGGACACGGGAAACGTTCTTGCTCAGCCTTGCGCGCCCGCACAAGCCCCGCCTCAGGAACGGCCGGGCAGCGGCTCGGCCAGGAGGCGGTTCTTCACGATCCACCGCGTGGCGTGGGACCAATCGTCGTCGGTGTTGGCTCTTATCACGACCTGGCCCCGGCGCACGACCTTGCCGGTCTCGGCCTCGGCGATGGTGACGACGAGGCTGAACAACTGGTTGGCGCCCTTGTCGGCGAAGGCGGTCACGGCGAGTTCCGCGCCCAGCGCCTTGGCGATCGGAGCGACGCAGTCGTTGCACTTGTAGAGCGGGCTCTCCTTGCGGATTTCTTCCGCCTGGGGGCCGAGATCGACGCTCTCGAGGCCGCCCTTCTCGGCCAGTTGCTTGCGCAGCACGTCGGTGACGAGGTCGAGGCGCTTCTGGTCGGCCGGCAGCGGCTTGCGGCCGTAGGCCAGCGTCGGATCGTTCACCTCCGCCGGGAAGATCGCAGCCTTGCGTGCCGCATCCTCCGCCGAGGCTGCACCGTTCAGCGTGGACAGGAGAGCGAGGGCGGGCAGGAGGGCGCGAAGTCGCATGGGGTGAGAGCCTCGGACGGGCGCGGGGCCGCGCGGACGGGCTTTAACTCGGTTTCCCGGAGGATTTGGCAAGCGTCGGCGCGACCGCCCCCGGAGCGTGTCGGCATGTTCGGCAACGGCGATGCGACGCGTGACAAAGCCGGCCCCGCGGTCGCTCGATCGCGCATCTTATGAAAATCTTATGCTTCTCTCGTTGAGGCCGGTGGCAAGATGTTGCTAGCGTGCCGGGCAATGCGTTTGTCCGTTCCGCTCCTCCTCGCCGCCGGTCTCGCGACCAGCCCGGCCGCCTTCCTGGCCGCTCCCATCCATGCCCGCGCCCAGGAGCCGAAGGCGGCCACCGGCGAGCCGCCGCCGGGTTCCCCCGCCGCCGAGACGCCCGCGCCGGTCCCCGGCTCCGAGACCCACATCGCCATCCTCTATCGCCCGGTGCCGGCGCCCTCGTCCTACGATGCCGAGGCCGATCCTGAAGACCTCGGCGTGGCCGGCGCGCGCATGGCGGTGAAGGACAACAACACCACCGGCCGCTTCACCAAGCAGACCTTCGCACTGGACGAGGTCGCCCTCGACGGCGAGCGCGATCCGGTGGAGGCGGCCAAGGCGCTTTCGGCCAAGGGCGTGCGGTTCTTCGTGCTGGCCCTGCCCGCCACCGAGGTGCTGGCGGTGGCCGACGCGCTGAAGGAGACGGGCGCGGTCGTCCTCAATGCCGGCGCGCCGGACGACCGCCTGCGCGGGGCCGATTGCCGCGCCAACCTGTTCCACGTGCTGCCGAGCCGCGCCATGCAGACGGATGCGCTGGCGCAGTACCTGACGCTGATGCGCTGGCGGAAGCTCTTTCTGATCACCGGCCCGACCGAGCGCGACAAGGCCTACGCGGAGGCGATGCGGAACTCCGCCCGCAAGTTCGGCCTCAAGATCACCGCGGAAAAACCCTGGACCTTCGGGCCCCTGGCGAAGGCCCGCGGCGACACGCCGACCCGGGCCGAGGCGATGGTGTTCACCCGCGGGCTCGACTACGATCTGGCGGTGGTCGCCGACGAGGAGGGCGATTGGGGTGATTACGTCCCGTTCCGCACCGTCGATCCGCGCCCCGTGGCCGGCACGCAGGGGCTGATCGCGACCACATGGCACCCGACCCTGGAGACCTGGGGCGCGGCCCAGGCGCAGAACCGTTTCCGGCGGCTCGCGAGCCGCCTGATGCGGCCGCTCGATTATCAGGTCTGGGCAGCGGTGCGCACGGTCGGCGAGGCGGCGACGCAGACGCGCAGCACCGATCCGGCCACGCTCGCGGCCCACCTCGTGAAGCCCGAATTCTCGCTGCCCGCCTACAAGGGCGTCTCCCTGACCTATCGGCCCTGGGACCACCAGCTGCGCCAGCCGGTCATCGTGGTGCAGCCCAAGGCGATGGTCTCGGTGGCGCCCGAGCAGGGCTTCATCCACCAGCGCACGCCGCTCGATACGCTGGGGGCCGACATGCCGGAGACCGCGTGCAAGCTGCCGTGACCGGTCGCGAGAGCGATCCGGGCGTGTCTGCGGGCGATGCGGCAATCCACCGCCCGGTGAGGTTCTGCCGATCATCTGTTTCTTCTTTGAGCGACGGGGCCGCGGGGGCCATGTCGCTCCAGCCGATGTGGACGCAGGCGCGCAAGACGACGCGCCGGAAACGACAGGGAGGACGCCGATGGTCGCTCGCTTGAGGGCAGGACTGGGATGCGCGCTGCTCGCGGGCGTATCGCTCGGGAGCGCAGGGAGCGCGCAAGCCTTTACCGCCTACGTCACCAACGAAAAGGCCAACACCGTCTCGGTCATCGATACCGAGACTCTGGCGGTGACCGGGACCTGGAAGGTCGGGCGGCGCCCGCGCGGCGTGACGCTCTCCAAGGACGATAAGGAGCTGTTCGTCTGCGCCAGCGACGACGACCGCATCGATGTGCTCGACACCGCGACCGGCAAGGTGGTCCGCTCCCTGCGCTCCGGGCCCGACCCGGAACAGTTCATCCTCGATCAGAGCGGCAACCCGCTCTACGTCGCCAACGAGGACGACAGCCAAGTCACCATCCTCGACATCGAGAAGAACAAGGTTTTGGCCGAGGTGCCCGTGGGCGTCGAGCCGGAGGGGATGGGCTTGTCGCCGGACGGCAAGATTCTCGTGAACACCTCCGAGACCACCAACATGGCCCATTTCATCGACACCAAGACCTTCGAGGTGATCGACAACGTCTTGGTCGATGCCCGGCCGCGCTTCGCCGAGTTCTCGGCGGACGGCAAGTTCCTCTGGGTGTCGGCGGAGGTCGGCGGCACGGTCTCGGTGATCGATGTGGCCACCCGCAAGGTCATCAAGAAGATCACCTTCAAGATTCCGAGCGTCACCGACGAGCAGATCCAGCCCGTCGGCGTGCGCCTGACCAAGGACGGCACCCGCGCCTTCGTGGCGCTCGGGCCGGCCAACCGCGTCGCGGTGGTCGATGCCAAGACCTACGAGGTGCAGAAGTACCTGCCCGTCGGACAGCGCGTCTGGCAACTCGCCTTCACGCCCGACGAGAAGCAGCTCTACACGACCAACGGCACCTCCAACGACGTGTCGGTGATCGATGTCGACGGGCTGAAGGTGGTGAAAAGCATCCCGGTCGGGCTGCTGCCCTGGGGCGTGGCGATCTCGAAGAAATGAGTTCAGTTCGCCGGCTAACGGCGATGGGAGGAAGCGACATGACATGGACGACGCGCCTTGGCCTCGCCGCTGCGGCCCTGATGCTCGCCAGCGCCCCGGCGGGCGCCCTCGACCTCACCAAGAAGCGGCAGAACCTGCCCGACCTCGTGCTCGGAAACGAGGAGGGCAACGACTTCGTGGTGGAGAACAAGGATATCGAGCTGGAAGCCGGCAAGGCGTATCGCCTGCGCATCGTCGCCAAGGGGCGGCAGGAATACAAATTCTACGCGCCCGAGTTCTTCCGCTACATCTGGTTCAACCAGATCGTGATCGAGCACAAGGAGATCCACGGCGGCGGCCCGCCCGACCATCTCGAGTTCGACGATCCCGGCGAGATCGCCATCGAATTCGTCGCCATCAAGCCGGGTGCCTACAAGTGGTACGCGCAAGGGCTTGAGGAGAAGGGCATGGCCGGCACGATTACGGTCAAGTGACGGGGGACATCTCATGATGCGCACACGCACCTCCCTTGCCGCACCCAGAGGCTTCCGCGGTGGCGCCCTGCTTGCGCTCGTGGTGCTCGCCACCCCGGCGCTCGCCGACGACAAGGCCGCCTGCGCCGACGGCATTGCCGCGGTGAAGGCACGCGTCGAGAAGCTGGTGCCCGAGGCCGTCCCGCAAAAACTCACCCGCGCGCTGAAGATCGCCGAGCGCGAACAGGGCGAGGGCGAGTTCGACGAGTGCCTGGAAGCGCTCGACGACGCCAAGCGGGCGCTGCCGAAGTGAGCGTTGCACGATGAGCGCGGCTCTTGAGGTCGCCGGCGTCAGCCACCGCTTCGGCCAGCGCGCCGCACTGTCCGACGTGTCGATCACCGTCGAGCGCGGGCATTTCATGGCGCTGCTCGGGCCCAACGGCGCGGGCAAGACCACGTTGTTCTCGGTGATTACCCGGCTCTACAACAATCAGGAGGGCCGGGTCTCGATCCTCGGCCATCCCCTCGACCGCGAGCCGTCGCGGGCGCTCGCCGGCCTCGGCGTCGTGTTCCAGGCGCGGACGCTGGATACCGACCTCACCGTCGCGCAGAACCTGCACTACCATGCCAGCCTGCACGGCATCGGCCGGGCGGCCGCGCGTGCGCGCATCGAGACTCTGCTCGCCCGCGTCGGGCTGTCCGAGCGGCGCGACGACAAGATCCGCACGCTGTCGGGCGGCCAGTCGCGGCGCATCGAGATCGCCCGCTCGCTGATCCACGCGCCGCGCCTGCTGCTGCTCGACGAGCCGACCGTCGGCCTCGACCTCGAATCCCGCGCCGACATCGTCGCCATCGTGCGCGCCCTGGTGCGCGAGGAAGGCCTGTCGGTGCTGTGGGCGACCCACATCTTCGAGGAGATCGCGCCCGAGGACGACGCCGTGGTCCTGCACAAGGGCCGCATCGTCGCCCGCGGTCGCGCCGGGGAGATCGGCGGCCCCGGCGAGACGCTGGAGGCCGCCTTCCGCCGCCTTGTCGCCGAGCCCGACAAGAGAGCCGTGAAGTCCGCCGCATGAGTTCCTCGTCCAACACCGCCGGCCGCACCGAGGGCGCCGCCAAGCCCGTCCCCCATGCGGGCCGGCTCGATGCGGTGGGCTATCTCATCGCGCTGGGCGGCATCGTGCGGCGGGAGCTGCTGCGCTTCTTCCATCAGAAGGAGCGGTTCTTCTCGGCGATGGTGCGCCCGCTCGTCTGGTTGTTCATCTTCGCAGCGGGCTTCCGCAACACGCTCGGCACCTCGATCACGCCGCCCTACGAGACCTACGTGCTCTACGAGGCCTACGTGGTGCCGGGGCTCGCGGTGATGATCCAGCTCTTCAACGGCATGCAGTCCTCGCTCTCGATGGTCTACGACCGCGAGGTCGGCTCGATGAAGGTGCTGCTGACCTCGCCCTATCCGCGCTGGTCGCTGCTGCTGGCCAAGCTGATCGCGGGCGTCAGCGTCTCCATCGTCCAGGCCTATGCGTTCCTGGCGATCGCGTGGTTCTGGGAGACCGACATTCCGCCCATCGGCTACCTCGCCGCCCTGCCGGCCTTCCTCGCCTCGGGGCTGATGCTCGGTGCGATCGGCCTGTTCCTGTCCTCGCTGGTGCGGCAGCTCGAGAACTTCGCCAGCGTCATGAATTTCGTGATCTTCCCGATGTTCTTTGCCTCTTCTGCCCTATATCCGCTCTGGCAGGTTCGGGCATCGAGCGAGTGGCTCTACCTGATCTGCCAGGCCAACCCGTTCACCCACGCGGTCGAACTGGTGCGTTTCGCTCTCTACGGGCGCTTCGAGCCGGTCGCCTGCGCCGTCGTGATCGGCACCGGCCTCCTGTTCTTCACCCTCGCCGCGATCGCCTACGATCCGGGCCGCGGCATCATGGCCCGGCGCGGCGGACCGGCCGGCGAAGCCGCCTGAGAGACCTCCCATGATCCCTCGTTCCGTTCGTGCCCCGCTTTGCCTCGCCCTGGTCCTCGCGGCGGCTCCTGCGCTCGCGCAGCCCAAGGCCGATCCGGATTGGCCCTGCCCGCAGCGCAAGGTGACGACTTTGGGCTACGGCTCGTTCTGGACCGGACCGGATCTCGCCGAGGCCGGTGAATGGGGCAGCGACCGCGAGGCGGCCCAGCTCGCCCGCAAGCTCGCCTCCCGCCGCACCGAACTGCGTGAGGTCGACACCCTGCTCGATGAGTTCGCGCAGAAGGCCGATCCGGCCGAGAAGGGCAAGCGCCTGACCCGCGTCTTCGCCGGCGTGTTCGAGATCATCAACGGCGAGCGCAGCACGGTGATGAACGGGATCAGCCGCTACGCCCAGGGCCAGCGCCGTCTCGCCGAACGCATCCGCGACGAGGCGGACAAGGTGAGCGAACTCAAGGACAGCCCGGAATCCGATTCCACCAAGGTCGCCTCCAAGGACGTCGCGGACCTGGAAAGCCGGTTCAACTGGGACCGTCGCATCTTCGACGAGCGCAACCAGTCGGTCTCCTATGTCTGCGAGGTACCGACGATTCTGGAGCAGCGCCTGGGCGAGATTGCCCGCCGAATCCAGGCGCATCTCTGACCCGCTTGCGGTCGGAATGGACGAATCCGTTTCCGCCGAACGCCGCGGCACGAGCGTATTGAGCCGGCCGGTCCGCGAGTCCGTGCCGGGATTCAGGCCAGGCCCCGGAGGTGGAAGCGTTTTGCCTTGAGAACTGCCGCCCTGCATTTTTGCTGTCTGATGCAATGCGGCCTTGGCTCGGGCGAAACGACTTCGGGCTGCGTTCCGGGATCGGCTGTTCTGGTTGTGACGAAGCGGCGGGATGTGCGGGCAGCCCGATTTTCGGGCGAGAAAGACCTGTCGCGATCTTGTTCGGAGCGGCTGACAAAAGCTGCCCAGCCGTTGCCGAATGATCCTGGTTGGGTCTGCCTTTTTATCCGTAAGTCTTTGACGGAACGGCAGAAACATGTTGCCGGAACACCACGCTTCGGCGGAAGCTTGAGCGTCTCATCATAATTGGTCCTGTAGAAGCTCGGCAGCGATTGTCGTTGCCCCCCTCCTTCAGCAACATCCGGCGACGGTTCCGCTCGAACGGGCCGCAAGCACGAATGATAAGGGCTGGGGAATGACAATGCGGGTGCTGCGAGGCAGCCTCATCGCATCGGTTGCACTGCTTCCGGGACATGTGATGGCGCAAGGCGCGGGCGGTGGACAGGCCGTTACGCTCGAAGAGATCAGCGTCGTCTCGAATACGCCGGTCGCGGCCTCGCGCCGGGTGGTTTCCACCTCGACCGCGTCGGGCCTGCGCGAAGTCACGGTCCTCGACGGCATCGACCGCAACAAGCTGCCGCAGAACACGAGCGTGCTGACCTCGGGCGACGTCTCGCGCGTCGGCTTTCCCAGCACGGTGCGGGCGCTCGACGAGCGCGTCGGCTCGATCAGCGTCAACAACGCCCAGGGCAATCCCTTCCAGCCGACGATCACCTATCGCGGCTTCGAGGCCTCGCCGCTCGGCGGCTCGCCGCAGGGCGTGGCCGTTTACCTCAACGGCGCCCGTTTCAACACCTCGTTCGGCGACACGGTGCAGTGGGATCTGATCCCCGACATCGCCGTCGATCGGATCGAGCTGGAGGGCTCGAACCCGGCCTTCGGCCTCAACGCGCTCGGCGGCTCGCTGGCGGTGACGCTCAAGAACGGCTTCACCTACCAGGGCAGCGAGATCAACGTGCTCGGCGGCTCGTTCGGGCGCGGCGCGGTGGCGTTCCAGCACGGCCAGCGCATCGACAATATCGGCCTCTACGTCGCCGGCACCAAGCTCGGCGAGGACGGTTGGCGCAAGCACTCGCCCTCACGGCTCAACCAGATCTATGCCGATCTCGGCGTGCAGGGCGAGAAGAGCGAATTCCACTTCAACGTCATCGGTGCCAGCAACAGCCTGACCGGCAACGGCACTGCCCCGGTCGAGTTGCTGAAGGCCGATCGCAGCGACGTCTTCACCTATCCCGACCAGACCAAGAACGACTTCCTGCGCTTCCAGCTCTCCGGCACCTACGACGTCACCCCGACGATCACCGTGCAGGGCAACGCCTATTACGGCCTGTTCCGCCAGCGCACCGCCAACGGTGACGCCGCCGACGTGGAGAACTGCGAGGTCGACGAGCGTTTCGTCTGCTCCGAGGGCGCGGACGACAACCAGTTCTTCCTGCGTGACCGCACCGGCAACCCCGTGCGGACCGACCGGCTGCGCACCTTCAACTTCGGCGGGATCAACCCGACCTTCGCCGACCGCTTCGACGAGGGCGGACCCTACGCCTTCCTCAACCAGACCCGCACCGACACCGACAATTTCGGCGCCACGGTCCAGACCGTGGTGCGCGAGACGCTGTTCGGCCTGCCGAACCGCTTCGTGCTCGGCGGCTCCTATGACGGTGGCCGCACCCGCTTCACGGCGGACAACTCCATCGGCGGCCTCACGCTCGACCGTGGCTTCTCGCCCCCCGGCATCGTCGTCTCCAGCGACGACGGCATCATCACGCCGGTCTCGGTGCGGACCTCGAACGATTACGGCGGCATCTACTTCAACAACAACACCGACCTGACCGACCGGCTGACCCTGACGCTGCAGGGCCGGTTCAACATGGCCAAGATCATCCTGCGCGACCAGATCGGTACGGCGCTGAACGGCGACCACTACTACCAGCGCTTCAACCCCGGCATCGGCGCGACCTACAAGGTCATCCCCGACTACCTCGTCGCCTACGGCGGATACACGGAAGCCAACCGCGCCCCGACCCCGGCCGAACTGTCCTGCGCGGACCCGCAGGCGCCCTGCTCGCTCACCAACTTCTTCGTCGGCGATCCGCCGCTGAAGCAGGTCGTGGCGCGCACGGTCGAGGCCGGTGTCCGCGGCCGCATCCCGCAGCCCGACGCGTATTTCGGCGGTATCCTGTCGTGGAAGGCCGGCTTCTTCTCGACCCGCAACGACGACGACATCCTGTTCGTGCCCGCCCCCGACACGATCGGCCGCGCCTACTTCCGCAACGTCGGCTCGACCAAGCGGCAGGGCGTCGAGGCGAGCCTGTTCTACAACGCGCCGCGCTGGAACGCCTTCATCGACTACGCCTTCGTCGATGCGACCTTCGAGTCGCCGGTCGAACTCGCCGCACCCGGCAACCCGTTCAACAGCGCGGGCGGCGACGAGAGCGGTGTCGTGCTCGTGCGTCCGGGCAACCGCCTGCCCGGCGTCGCGCCGCACCAGCTCAAGGTCGGCGTGCAATATCAGGTGACGCCGGAATGGCGGGTCGGCGCGCTCGCGCGCTTCGCCACGGGCAAGTTCCTCGTCGGCGACCCGACCAACCAGAACAAGACCACCGGCGACTTCGCGGTGTTCGGCTTCAACACGAGCTACCGCGTGGCGTCGAACATCGAGCTCTACGGCTACGTCGAGAACGCCTTCAACGCCAACTACGCGACCTTCGGCACCTTCTCGCCGGTGAACGAGGTTCCGATCGTCCGGGTGCCCAACGCCACCTCGAACCGCAGCCTCGCGCCCGGCGCGCCGGTGGCGGCCTTCGGTGGTCTGCGTATCCTGTTCGAGCCGCCGCCTGCGGCCCCCGTGGTCGAGCCTTTCCCGCTGGTCCGGAAGGGCTGAGCGGATCTCAGGCCCGAACACGCTCCCGGACCGAATCCGGTCCGGGACATCTCTCGGTCGACGCGAGCGGCGCGGTTCTCTTGAACCGCGCCGCTTCCATATTCGACCTCATCTCCAGGGGGCGGGCTCGAGCACCATCCCGAAAGGTGGTCTCCGGCTTTCGGGAAAAGTGAAGCGAAAACAAGCGCCTGAAGCATCGTCCCGGATCGGCATCCAGGACGATGCTTCAGACGCGATCTGTGATTTTCATCCTGCCTATTGCCAATGTCTCCCGGGCAAGTTACGCAATCGAAGCGAGGCCGAACGGCCGCTTGTCCCGTGGCATGTTTGCCCGAGGCATGGCGGTCGCGAGCGTCTCCGCGATTTTGCCGTTTGCCCGGTTTTGCCGGGCCTCTTCGATCAGGAGTTTGCCCCCGATGGCGTTCCGCCTCTCCTCTGCCGTTCTTCTCGCCGCGCTCGTCGCCGCTCCGGCCTACGCCGCCCCGACGACGACCACGAAGGTCGATATCGCCGCCTTCGATCCGGACAAGGACGGCACGATCGATCTCAAGGAGGCCCTGGCCGCCGGCTCCGCTGCCTTCGACAAGCTCGATCCGGATAAGGACGGCACGCTCGATGCCAAGGAGCTGAAGGGCCGCGTCAGCGAAGCCGACCTCAAGAAGCTCGACCCGGACAACGACGGCACCCTCGACAAGAAGGAATACCTCGCCGCCGTCGAGGCGCAGTTCAAGGCCGCCAACCCGGACAACGACGGCACCATCGACGCCAAGGAACTGGCAAGCCCGGCCGGCTCGGCCCTGGTCAACCTGATCCGTTAAATTTCCCGACACTTCGTCCGGGACGAACAGGGGTGCGGATCGCGAGATCCGCACCCCTTTTCTATGTCCGTCAGCGGTTCTCCGGCGTTGGGCGAAGCGTCGCAGAGCGGAACACGGAGGGGCCTTCGAGGACTGTTCCGGCCGAGGCGGACGGTCACGGGACCTGTTCGTCACAAGCTGATTCGGAGGAGCCCCCACCCCATGCGCATTGCCCTGACTCTGCCCGTTGCCCTCGCCGTCTTCGTCACTGCCGGCCCCGCCCTGGCCGTCAACTGCAAGGACGACATCTCCACGGTGGAGCGCCGGCTCAACAGTGCCGGGGCGGAGCAGGTGACGGGCAAGGAGCCGCCGGGCGGCGTCACCTCCTCGAACTCACCCAAGGCCCTCGACAAGCCGCCGGCCGGCGCCCCATCCGACCCCTCGACTAAGCCGACGAAAGCGGGCGTGGAAGAAGCGCGTACCCTGCTCGCCAAGGCGAAGGAGCAGGACAAAGCCGGCCAGGAGACGGCCTGCCAGGACACGATGACCAAGGTGAAGGAGAAGGCCGGCGCACTGCCCTGATCCGGCGCGACGGCGAAGTCGGATCATTTCTCGAAACATGAAGAGGCCCAGGACTGCGCTCTGGCGGTCCTGGGCCCCGTCCCGTTCGTGGTCTCAAGGATCCTCAATACGCGTTGTCGGTCTTGAAGAGCGCCAGCGGCGTGGTGAGCAGGATCTTGAGGTCGAACAGGATCGACCAATTCTCGATGTAGTGCAGGTCGTGCTCGACCCGGCGCTGGAGCTTCTCACTGGTGTCGGTCTCGCCGCGCCAGCCATTGATCTGCGCCCAGCCGGTGATGCCGGGTTTGACCTTGTGACGGGCGAAGTAGCCGTCCACCACCTGATCGTAGAGGGTGTTCGCCGCTTTGGCCTGGACCGCATGCGGGCGCGGCCCGACCAGCGAGAGATCGCCGCGGATCACGTTGAAGAGCTGCGGCAGCTCGTCCAGCGACGTCTTGCGGATGAAGCGGCCCACGGGCGTCACCCGGGCATCCGTCTTGGTAACGAGTTGCGATGCGCCCGCATCGCAAAGATCGACATACATCGAGCGGAACTTGAAGATCTCGATCAGTTCGTTGTTGAAGCCGTAGCGCTTCTGCCGGAACAGGACCGGCCCCGGCGAGGTGAGCTTCACTGCGAGGGCCACGGCGATCATCGCCGGTGATAGGACCAGCAGCAGCAGCAGGCCGACGAGGCGGTCGAACGCGCCCTTCAGAATGACGTCCCAATCGGCCAGCGGCTTATCGAACACGTCGAGCAGTGGCACGCCGCCGAGATAGGAATAGGCGCGCGGGCGCAGGCGCAGCTTGGTCGCATGGGCCGAGAGGCGGATGTCGACCGGAAGAACCGAGAGCTTGGCGAGCATCTGCAGGATGCGCGTCTCGGCGGAGATCGGCAGGGTGAACACCACGAGATCGACGGGCGCGTGGCGGGCGTAGGTGACGAGGTCGCTGACATTGCCGAGCTTGGGGTGGCCGGCGACGTCCGTGCTGGATCGATCATCGCCCCGGTCATCGAAGATCCCGATGATGCGGATCCCATTGTCGCCGCTCGCTTCCAGGGCATGGATCAGTTCCACGGCCGCTGGTCCGCCGCCGACGATTGCGGTCCGTCGGTCGAAACGCCCCTTGGCCATCTGCAGGTTCACGAAGGCCGAAAGCGCTGCGCGTCCGCCGAGCAGCACTCCGAGGCCGGCCATGTAGTAGCTGAGCAGCCAGATCCGGGAATAATGGTCGGCCACCTTGCCGAGCACCATGGCCGCGGCCACCATCAGGAACGCGATGGACCAGCCGGTGGCGAGCTTCACGGCCGTTCTCGGCAGATCGCGGAAGGCGCCGATCCGGTAACTGCCCGAAGCCTGGAAAAGTCCGAGCGCCGCTATGGTCACCGCCAAAATGGCGGCGAGGTAGCGCGGGGCGAGCGG
This sequence comes from Methylorubrum sp. Q1, assembly GCF_004683995.1. Classification (NCBI taxonomy): domain Bacteria; kingdom Pseudomonadati; phylum Pseudomonadota; class Alphaproteobacteria; order Hyphomicrobiales; family Methylobacteriaceae; genus Methylorubrum; species Methylorubrum sp. Q1. Next base: position 182,556 of record NZ_SRHQ01000007.1, read on the forward strand.
CACGACGCCGCGCAGCAAGGCCTGATGCAGAGCCAAGCCAAGCAGGATCAAGCCGCAGAATTCAGCGAGCCGCACGCAACCGGCCAGCACGACCGGCGACAGCCAAGTCGCTTTCGGCGGGGGCGGGGCAGGAATCGATGCGGATACGGACGGTGCGGAGTCAGGATTCTCGTCGCTGTAGAGCGCGAGCGGCGCCGGCACGGATGTCAGTGAGCCGTTCTCCCGCGCGACCTTGAGCAGGTCCCGAACGTCGATGGCGCTCATCGGAATGTTCCACGTGAAAACATCGAGCCTCTCCGGCCGTCGAGTGTGCCGGAACGACCTTCACAAAAGCCTAATGTGCGGGCGAGCTGGGCTGTGGGAAACGGGGACATCGAGCGTATCGCCGTCCGCTTTCAAGCCGCCGCGGGGACAGACACGGTCCGCATGCGTTTGGCGCTGAAGGCGGCGGCGTAGCCGCACAACACGTCGGTCGCCATGCGGTTCATGGAGAAGCGGGTGCGCAGCGAGTTGCTGAGCGCTCGGGTGCGGCCCTGCCGGCGCGATGGCTCCTCATCGAGGATACGGAGGATGGCGGTGCTCAAAGCCTCGCAATCGCCGGGTGGAACCAGATCGGAGGAGAAGGCCCCGAAGATCTCCGGGATCCCGCCGACATTGGTCGCCACGAGGGGCTGTCCGGCCGCCGCAGCCTCCAGCACGACGTAGGGCAAGGATTCCGCGAGTGAGGGCACGACCATGACCCGGCCGCGTCCGAGCACGGGCCGGATTGCCTGAGGCGGCTCGAACGCGATGGCATGGCGAAGACCGAGATTTTCGGCCATCGCGGCGATGCTCTCGGTATCAGGGCCGGAGCCTACCATCAGAAGCCGGAGGTCGCGGCCCTGGCCCCTCAGCCGCGCGAGCGCCCGCAACAGCACCGGCAATCCCTTGGCCTCACGCAGTTCACCGACATAGACGAGATCGAACGGGTCATCCGCCGTCTCCACCGGGGCAAACTCGGCTTCCGCGATGCCGTTGTGGACGATACGCTCAAGGCGCGGCGAGCCTCCCGCGAAAGCGGCATGCCGCGAGGCGACGTACTCGCTCTCGAACAGGAACAGGTCAGTCGCCCGCGCCATCACTTGCTCGGCGGCCATGTAGACCCGGTGGAGGGCCGTGCCCGGACGGTAATTGTAGCTGCCGCCATGCGGGGTATAGGCGCGGATCACCCCGCGCCCGGCCGCGCCGAGCGGGGCGAGGCGGGCGAACACGCCGCCCTTCGCGCCGTGCCCGTGCAGCACGTCCGCGCCGACGGCGAGCGCTTGCGCCCGCACCGCGCGCAAGACTTGAAGGTCGCTCGCATGCGGGTTCCGGCGCATCGGAACGCGCGTGACGCCCAGCGCGAGGTAGGGGGACAGATCCGCCAGGGTCCGTTCGGCCCGCTCGCCCCCGGTCGAGGCATCGCAGATGAGGCCGACGGCGTGCCCGGCCTCCGCCTGGAGGCGGGTGAGATCGATGACGTGGCGAAACAGGCCGCCGACCGGGGCCCGGAACACATGGAGGATGCGGTGCCGCTCACCGGTGCCCACGCGGGACGACAGGTCCGCGACCGGGTGAGCCGTCGGCCCCTGGGGCGTCAGGGCGGCGGTCAGAGAAGTGGCGAAGGGAGAGGCCACGGCAGTCGGTCTCCGCGCGGACGGCCCCGATGCGGGGCCCGATCCGGCGGAAGATCGTCACGGGGCGGTCAGCACCCGGTTAAAGAGCAAGCGCAAAGGGCACGCGGAGGCCTCTGCCGCCCGGCTTTCGTGGATCGCGGTTAGGCGTTGGTGAATGCTGCGATGAGACGGCTTAAGAGTGCCTCACGAAACTCCCGGTCTCTGCCCGTTCTCGCTCTGGCGATGACAGCGCGGCGGGCGTTTTGTGAGAGACACTCAGAAAAACCGCTCCTTGACGACGATCGTGTCGCCCGGCCGCACCGGGTAGGACATCGGGACGATGCCGTTGATGAGCCCACCCTGGCCCTCGCGGGTCAGCACCGCGTAGTCGCGTGCCGCCCGTGGGCCGAAGCCCGCGGCAATCGCCACCGCCGTCTCGACGGTCATGCCGTTGACGTAAGGGTACTGTCCCGAGGTCGTCACCTCACCGAGGATGTAGAAGGGCCGGTAGGCATCGACCTCGACCGTCACGTGCGGCTCGCGCACATATCCGGCGGCGAGCTTGGCTTCGATCAGCCGGGCAGCTTGCGCGGTCGTCTGCCCGCCCACCTGAACCACGCCGATCAGCGGCATCGCGATCCGTCCGCCGCCATCGACCGCGTAGATGTTGGACAGGTTATCCTGCCCGAACACGATGACCCTAAGCTTGTCGCCCGCTGCCAGGGCGTAGCGCGTGCCAATGGACCCGGTGCCGGTCGCATCGAGATCGACGGTCCGGAAATCCGGACGCAGGCAGCCGCCGAGCGCCAGGATGGACGGAAGGGCCAGGAGAAATGCGCGCCGCTGCATCGCCATCGCCGTTGTGAAGAACCTCGGCGTTACTTAACGGCGCATGGTTAACGAATGCTGATCCGGCCGCGCGACCGACCGGAATCACCTCTCGGGTTCGACGCCTCGTCTCGAATGCCGACGACGCCCGGCCGCGGCTCTTAACGGGAAGTCAACCTTAACGACCTTTACTGGCCCGAGACGGATCGATCGCCCCGATCCGCGTCCTGCCTTCGTAAAGACTGCCCATGCCGCGCCTCAGGCTGTCGACCGATCCGTCTCTTCCGCCCACCGGCGGGCCCGGTGGGCCCGGCGATGGATTGGCGGTGGCGCAGATTGGAGGCGTCCTGCGCCGCTCCTGGGCCTGGATCGCGGTGCCGACGCTCGTGGCCGCGCTCGGTGCGGGCGTCTTCGTGCAGGTCGTGACCCCGCGCTACACCGGCGAAGCCAAGGTTCTGTTGGAAAGCCGCGATCCTGCCTTCGCCCGCACCGCCGCCGAGCGGACGGACCAGACCCAGCCGATCGACGAGCAGGCCGTCGCGAGCCAGGTGCAGGTGGCGATGTCGCGCGACATCGCCCGCCAAGCGATTCGCAGCCTGAAGCTGGTCGGAAACCCCGAATTCGATCCGGAGGCCGAGGGCAGCTCGGCGATCCGGCGCACGCTGATGATGCTCGGGCTCGTCTCGGCGCCGATGGATCGTCCATCCGAGGATCGGATTCTCGAAAGCTACCTCGACCACCTGCTGGTCTATCCGGTCGGCAAGTCGCGCATCCTCGCCGTCGAGTTCCGATCGCGCGACCCCGAACTCGCCGCGCGCGGCGCCAACACGGTGGCAGACCTCTACCTCGCCTCGCTGGAGGCGGCCTCCGTCGATACCGCCCGTTACGCCTCGACTTGGCTCGGCAACAACATCGCGAACCTGCGCGCCCGCGTGGCCGAAGCCGAGGCGAAGGTCGAGGCGTTCCGCGCCAAGCACGGCCTGATCGGCACGGGGAGCAGTGCAGCGGCTCAGCCGCTCTCGTCCCAGCAGCTCTCCGAACTGTCGAGCCAGCTCTCGCAGGCGCGCACGATCCAGGCGGACCTGACCGCCCGGGCCAAGCTCCTCAAGGACATGATCAAGGAGGGCCGTGCCTTCGAGATCCCCGATGTCGCCAACAACGAGCTGATTCGGCGCACCGTCGAGAGCCGCATGGCGATGCGTGCGCAGCTCGCCCTCGAATCGCGCACGCTGCTGCCGGCCCACCCGCGCATCAAGGAGCTGACGGCCCAGGTCCAGGATCTCGAGAGTCAGATCAAGGCCGCTGCCGAGCGGGTGGTGCGCACCCTCGAGAACGACGCCAAGATCGCGGGCGCTCGGGTCGAGAGCCTGCGCGCGGCGGTCGAGGGCCAGCAGGATGTGGTCGCCAAGGGCAACACCAGCGAGGTGGAACTGCGTGCCCTGGAGCGCGAGGCGAAGTCCCAGCGCGAACAGCTCGAATCCTATCTCGCCCGTTACCGCGAGGCCGCCGCGCGTGACGCCGAGAATGCCAGCCCGGCCAATGCCCGCGTGGTGTCCCGTGCGATCGTGCCCGACCTGCCCTCGTTCCCGAAGAAGCTGCCGATCGTCGCCTTCGCCACGATGCTGGCCTTCCTGCTCGCGAGCGCAGGGGTCATCGGCCGCCATCTCCTCGTCACGCCGTCCGGGCCGGGCGGAGACCGCAACGGGGATGAGGGAGAGCCCTTCGTTCAAAGCGCCCGAACCGATCGCCCGCGCGACTTCTATCCCGAGCCGGAGCCGCCCCCGTCGCGCCGTCCTGCCTACGAGCCGGTCTATGGCGGCGCCTATCCGGCCTCTGCGACAGAGCGGTTCGCCCCGGCCCTCGCCTTCGCCAATTCCCTGAGGGCGACGGCGACGGTGCATCACCCGGTCTTCGCCAGCACGGCGCCGATCGGAGCCGAGGCGGCCGCGCAAGCGGATGGGGCGAAAGCGGACAGGGACGGGTTCGGCGTCCCCGCGAAATCCTCCGCCTCCTATGCCGATCTCGATGGGCTGATCGCCCGGTTGGAGAACGGAGCGGGCAAGTCGCACGGCAAGGGGCCGTTGACCGGGCCGTTGACGGGGCCGTCCAAGGGGGGCTGTGTGCTCGTGGTCGAAACCCCGCGCGCCGACGGCACGCCCGGTCTCGCCTCCAATCTCGCCCGGGTGCTCGGCCCGCGCCGCCAGACGTTGCTGGTTGATGTGAATGGCGCGGTCTCCGGGCCGTCCGAGCCGGGACTGACCGATCTGGTGGCCGGTGCGGCCGACTTCCTCGACGTGATCCAACCGGTGCGGGGCTCGCGTCTCCACGCGGTGAAGCGCGGCTCGGCGCCTCTCGATGTGCTGGTGGAGGAGCCGCAAGGTCTCGCCATCGGGCTCAACGCCCTGTCGCAGAGTTACGATTGGGTGCTCTGCCGCCTCGATGCGCGCAATGCCGAGGACGGCGCCGAGCTCATTCCCGCGGTCGGACCCTGCATGGATTCGATCGTGATCGCCTCGGATGCGGCGTCCGACGACCCGGCTCTGGTCTCGCTCTATCGCCTCGCCAAGGAAACCGGCGTCGGCCGGGTGGTGGTTGCCCGCCACGGCGAGGACGCGGACCTTACTCCGACCCTGGACGGGACGCCTCTGCGGCTTTCGGCCTGACACGCCGGCTGACCTCCGAAGGGGCGAGGCGCCGGCTCAGCAACCCGTCCCACGCTCTTCTTCCGTCGCGGTCATCGCGGCGGCGACCCGCAGGGCCCAGAGGTTGGTGCCCACAAGGGCCGCGAGAGCAACGCACGCGGCGACCAGAGGAGCCGAGAGCAGGATTGGCACGGTATCTCCCCGAATCAGGGCGGTGGTTCCGCCGGTCCAGATCGGAGGAACCGGCGGAACCGCCGAGCCTCGCTAAGGGGGGCCGCGTTCGACCCGGCCCATCCACCTTGCCTGTTTGGTGAAATCGGTTCTTTAACAAAATTTAGAGTTGTGCCGCCTCGTTCGGCGAACGTTCAGATGGCGGCCTTGGCCGCACGCCCGAGATGCCATGGCCGGATCAGGCCAAGTCCCTGATTTGTCGCTTTGATTCGACGGGAGAACGTCGTGTGAGGGCGATCGATCTCGCCCTCACGACAGCATGCGGCAGGACGCCGCACCCACTCTGCCGGGACCTTGCCGGCGGACCGAACAGCCCGCCGCCGATCCCGTCGAATCAACCCTAAAACGGCAGCTTCATGCCGGGTGGCAGCGGCAGGCCTTTCGTCAGCTCCGCCATCTTCTCCTGGGCCGTCGCCTCGGCCTTGCCGCGGGCGTCATTGCAGGCGGCGACGATCAGATCTTCCAAGATTTCCCGTTCGTCGGCGACCATCAGGCTCGGATCGATCGAAACGCCGAGCACCTGACCCTTGGCCGTCATCCGCACGGTCACGGCGCCGCCGCCGGAGGCGCCCGACACCTCGACCGCTTCGAGTTCGGACTGAACCGAGGCCATCTTCTCCTGCATGGCCTGGGCCTGCTTCATGATGCCCATGAGGTCGCGCATGGTGGGTTCGCTCCGGTTCCGGTCGAGAAAGGGTCAGATCCCCGCACTTAGGCGCAGGGGCCCCGGCTTGCCAGGGTGAGGGGTGAGCCTCAGGCGTCGTCGTCCGTCTCTTCGGGCGGAGGGGCCGCCGGCCCGGCGCCGTCCGCCGCGGCGTCGGCGGTCTCCGGCGATTTGTCCCGCACATCGACGATCTGCGCGCCGGGGAAGCGCGACAGAACTTCCCGCACCAGCGGGTGGGCGGCGGCGTTCTGGTGGCGGGTTTCCTCGGCCGCCCGCGAGTGTTCCGCGATCGTCGGCGCGCCGGGCTCCTTGGAGAGGGCCACCAGCCAGCGCCGTCCGGTCCAGGCGTCGAGGGCGCGGGCGAGATCGGTCGGGAGGCTCTGCCGGCCGCCGGGCGCGAGGCGGAACTCGATCCGCCCCTCCTCGAAGCGCACCAGATGCACGTCGCGCTCCAGCGCCACCTTGAGGGCGATGTCGCGGGCCGCCTCGGCCTGGGCGACCACGTCCTCGAAGCGCCCGAGCCGCGGACCGGCAGGGGCCACCGGAGCCGGGCGCGATGCGGGTTGGGGCGCAGCGGCCGTGACGGGGGCGGGAACCGCGGCCAGGGTCGGCCGGGGCGAGGGTTGCGGGGCGGGCGGCGCCATCTGCAACGCGGCCGAGCCGTGCGAGGCCATGGCGGAACCGCCGTCGCGCCCGAGGCTCGGGCGAGCGGCGCCGTTGCCCTCGGACGAGGCGATGTCGGCGCGAAGCTGGCGCAGGGCCTCGTCGGGCGTCGGCAGGTCGGCAGCATAGGCGAGCCGTACGATCGCCATCTCGGCGGCGGCGAGCGGGCGGGGGGCGGCCTGCACTTCGGGCAGCGCTTTGAGCAGGATCTGCCACGCCCGCGACAGCGCCCGCACCGGCAGGCGCCCGGCGAACGCCACGCCGCGCACGCGCTCCGCCTCGCTCAAGGTCGGGTCGGCCTCCGCCCCCGGCACCAGCTTGAGGCGGGTGACGAGATGGGTGAAGCTGGCGAGATCCGAGAGCACGACCGCCGGGTCGGCACCCGCGTCGTACTGCGCGCGGATCTCGGCGAAGGCGGCCGGCACGTCGCCGCGCATCACGGCCTCGAACAGATCGACGATGCGCGAGCGGTCGGCGAGGCCCAGCATGTCGCGCACGCCCGCAGCCGAGACCGCGCCCGCCCCGTGGGCGATGGCCTGATCGAGCAGCGAGAGCGCGTCGCGCACCGAGCCCTCGGCGGCGCGGGTGACGGCGGCGAGCGCCTCGTCCTCGGCCTCCACCCCTTCCGCTGCGCAGATCTTCTTCAGGTGGGCGGAGAGCACGTCGGCCTCGACCCGGCGCAGATCGAAGCGCTGGCAGCGCGACAGGATCGTCACCGGAACCTTGCGGATCTCGGTGGTCGCGAACACGAACTTGGCGTGGGGAGGCGGCTCCTCCAGCGTCTTCAGGAAGGCGTTGAACGCCTTCTCCGAGAGCATGTGGACCTCGTCGACGATATAGACCTTGTAGCGGGCCGAGACCGGCGAGTAGCGGATGCCGTCGATGATGCCGCGCACATCGTCGATGCCGGTATGCGAGGCGGCATCCATCTCCAGCACGTCCATGTGCCGGGATTCCATGATCGCCTGGCAGTGCTGGCCGAGTTCCGGCATCGACACGGTGGGGCCGGTATCCGGCTGGCCGGTGCGCAGGTAGTTGAGGCCGCGGGCGAGGATGCGGGCGGTGGTCGTCTTGCCGACGCCGCGCACGCCCGTGAGCATCCAGGCCTGCGGGATGCGGTTGGCCGCGAACGCATTTCCCAGCGTGCGCACCATGGCGCCCTGGCCGATCAGGTCATCGAAGGTCTGGGGGCGATATTTTCGCGCCAGGACGCGATAGGGGGCCGCGGCCGGCGCGGGGGCGGGCATGCCGGGCAGGCCCGGCTCGTCGGGGAACGTGCCGTGCGTCTCGTCCATGCCGCCGTTCGGACTTTTTGGGGAAGGCTGGCCGCCCGGCCCACGGGCGGCGAGGGTGGGAGGCTGGACGAAGACCCGCTCGGTCTCGTTAGGGCTGCTTCCTTCCGGACCTGACCCGGTTGGCGAGTGAAACGTCCCTCGCCAACCTCCCGCGCCGTATATGACGGCCCGCGCGGCGGGATGCAAGCGGGTTGCCCCCCTCCGACAGCGCGGCCATGCTTCGGGTAAGCGAAGGGCCGAAACAGGGAGAGGCCATGCGGACGACCACGATTCCGGCACGCTTCGCCGTCCTGGCGCTAGTTGCGGGCCTAACCGTACCCGCCGGCGCGCAGGATCGGGCCCGAGCACCGGCACAGGAGGGGGCGCTCAAAGGTTGGCAGGGCCATTACCGCTACGAGCACGCGGCCGGCCGCACAGCCGGCGGTACGGGCGTCGTTGTGAATTACGACCTCGTGCTGCTGGCGCCCGATGTCAGCGACGGATGCGTTCTGACCATACGGGGCTTCCAATCCGACGAGACGCTCCGCTGCCGGACCCGCCAGGAGGGGCAGGATCTCGCGGTGACGTTCGATCGCTACGGCGATGGCAAAACGGTCAATACGTACGGGGTGGCGGTCTACAAGCCGGGCCAGCCCCTCTTCACCCTCGCCAAGGGGCGGGCGTTGGTCACGCGCTGGCAGGGACTGAAGCCGGACGGGCAGGGCGTGGCCGAGAGCGGCGCCTACTTCGAGAAACTGCGGTAGTCCCGGAGGGGCGACCCCTCCGGGAGCGGATGCCTTACTCCGCCTTACGCTTCACGATCTCCAGGGTCTTCGGATCGAGCTTGAGGTCGAACTGCTTGCCGTTGGCGTCGATGGCGTCGTCCACCTCGATCATGCCGTCGTCGAGTTCGATCTCCTTCCACTTGGTGAATCCCTCCTTCTTCAGGACGTCCTCGACCTTGGCCTGCTGGTCGGGCGGCAGCTTCTCGTCGGCGAGCACCGGACCGCTGAGGAGAGCGAAGCCGATGGCGAAGGCGGCGAGGGGGCGGAAGGACATGAGACGCTCCAATACTGAGAGAGACGCCGGGCGAACCGCTGATCGTCCCGGTTGTTCCTGCCGGTCTTCATAAGGCTCCGCTCGTGATTGCCAGCGCGCGTAGTGCTGCTTAGGTTGCAACCTCCGGGTTCGGAGCTTGCCGCAGCACCATGGTCACGCGCGTCGCCACCGTCGCCTTCGAGGGGATCGAGGCGCGTGCCGTCGACGTGCAGGTGCAGATCGCAGCCGGCGCCGTCGCCTTCACCATCGTCGGCCTGCCCGACAAGGCGGTGGCGGAATCGCGCGAGCGGGTGCGCTCGGCGCTGATCGCCTCGGGGCTGGCGCTCCCGGCCAAGCGCATCACGGTCAACCTCGCCCCGGCCGACCTGCCGAAGGAGGGCTCGCATTACGATTTGCCGATTGCGCTCGCGGTGATGGGCGCCATCGGCGCGCTGCCCGCGGACGCGCTCGGCGGCTATTGCGTGCTCGGCGAACTCGCGCTCGACGGCTCGATCACCGCGGTGGCCGGCGTGCTGCCCGCGGCGATGGCGGCCAACGGGCGCGGCCTGGGCCTGATCTGCCCGGCCGCGACCGGGCCCGAGGCGGCGTGGGCCGCCGGCGACATGGACGTGCTGGCGCCGCGCTCGCTGATCCAGCTCGCCAACCACTTCAAGGGCAGCCAAGTGATGGCCCGGCCGCAGCCCGCGGTGGCGGCCCCCGCCGGGCCGATGCCGGATCTGCGGGACATCAAGGGCCAGGAGGGCGCCAAGCGCGCCCTGGAGATCGCGGCGGCCGGCGGCCACAACCTGCTGATGAACGGGCCACCGGGCGCCGGCAAATCGATGCTCGCCGCGCGCCTTCCCTCGATCCTGCCGCCCTTGGGCCCGCGCGAACTGCTCGAAGTCTCGATGATCCAGTCGGTCGCGGGCGAGCTGAAGGGCGGAGCCCTCTCGAACCGGCGGCCGTTCCGCCAGCCGCACCATTCCGCCTCCATGGCGGCGCTGGTCGGCGGCGGGCTCAACGCGCGGCCCGGCGAGGCCTCGCTCGCCCATGGCGGCGTGCTGTTCCTCGACGAGTTGCCCGAGTTCACGCCCCAGGTGCTCGATTCCCTGCGCCAGCCGATGGAGACGGGCGAGATCATGATCGCCCGCGCCAACCACCGGACGACTTACCCGGCGCGGTTCCAGCTCGTGGCGGCGATGAACCCGTGCCGCTGCGGCATGGCGCTGGAGCCCGGCTATGCCTGCCGCCGGGGGCCGAACGAGCGCTGCGTCGCCCAGTACGGCGCCCGTATCTCCGGGCCGCTGCTCGACCGGATCGACCTGCGAATCGAGGTCGCCGCGGTAACCGCCGCCGACCTGATCCTGCCGCCGCCCGCGGAAGGCTCGGCCGAGGCCGCGGCGCGGGTCGCCGCCGCCCGCGCCCTCCAGAGCGCGCGCTACGCCGCCCTCGGCCTGCCCGCCGCCACCACCAACGCGACCTGCCCGGCCGCCGCCATCGAGACGGCGGCCGCGCCCGATGCCGAGGGTGCGGCGCTGATCCGCCACGCGGCCGAGACCATGCGGCTGTCCGCCCGCGGCTTCCACCGCACGCTGCGGGTCGCCCGGACACTGGCCGACCTCGACGGCGAGGCGCAGGTGCGGCGGCTGCATCTGGCCGAGGCTTTGTCCTACCGGGCACGGGGCGAGCGGCCGGCGGCCGCGGCGTGACCCGCCGGCCCCCAGGGCCATTGCGCGAAGCCGCAGGAGCGGCTTCGCGGCGCGAACAGCGCCGCGCGGGGCGAGAGCCTGAGACCGCGAAGGCGGGCGCCGGCGACTGAGGCCAGCAAGAAACCGTGGGCATCGCCTTCATGCGATGGCCCTGGCCGGCGCGGGTCCGGCCATTGCCACGCCCCTTCGCGGCGCACATAGTCGTGCACAATATGTCAGGGACGGCTGGCCTGCCGGAACAGACCCTGTGCGAGGGAGCGAGGCGGTGGCGCAGGGCACGCAGATGCAACGGCATCTGTGCGGAATCCAGACGGCCTGGACGGATGCGGGCGAGGCTTTGGACGCGGTCGCGGCCGTGGCGGGGGCCATCGACCGGTCGGTCGTCGGCCATCTGATCGTCTTCTTCTCGCCGGCTTACGACGCGGAAATCCTCACGGCCGCGCTCGCGGCGCAGTTTCCCGGCATCGGGCTCACCGGCTGTTCCACCTCCGGCGGGATCAGCCCGGCGGGCTCGATCGACCGCGGCCTCGTCGCCATCGCCTTTCCCTGCCAGGGATTCCGGATCGTCTCGGGCCTGCTCACCGACATTGCCCGGCTCGATGTCGAGGGCGCGGCCTCGACCGTGCGCGGCCTGCGCCGGACCCTCGACGGGGTGCGGCCGGAGGGCGGCAGCGGCCACCGTTTCGCCCTGTCACTGATCGATTCGCTCGCCAATGCGGAGGAGACGGTGGTCTCGGCGGTGGCCTGGGCGCTCGACGGCATCCCGCTGATCGGCGGCTCGGCCGGTGACGATCTCGCCTTCCGCAGCACCGTGCTGATCCACGAGGGCCAAGTCTGCCGCGAGGCGGCGGTAATCCTTCTGGTCGAGACCGATTTCCCGATCCGGATCTTCAAGAGCGACAATTTCGAGCCGACGAGCCGCAAGTTCGTGGTCACCGCCGCCCGCGAGGACGAGCGGCGCGTCACCGAACTCAACGCCGAGCCCGCGGCACGCGAATACGCCATGGCGGTGGGGCTCGACCCGGAAAACCTCTCGACGATGAGCTTTGCCGCCTACCCGCTCGCGGTGAAGATCGGCGGGGAGTATTACTGCCGCTCGATCAGCCGGGTGGAGCCGGACGGCTCGATGACCTTCTTCTGCGCCATCGGCGAGGGCGTGGTGCTGACACTGGCGCAGCCCCGCGACATCGTCGAGGCGACGCGGGCCGAACTCGAAAGCCTCGACGCGTCGCTCGGCGGGCTCGACCTCGTGATCGGTTTCGATTGCGTGTTTCGCCGGCTCGATGCCGAGAGCCGGCAGGTGCGCCACCGCATCGCCGACCTGTACCGTCGCTACGGCGTGGTCGGCTTCGAAACCTACGGCGAGCAGTACCGCTCGATGCACCTGAACCAGACTTTTACGGGTATCGCCATCGGCCGGGCCGAGTCTCCGGACCGCCGCGGCGCGAAGATCGCGACGTGACGACGGCCCGATGAATCGCCCAGGCCTCTGGATGGAACCGCCCTCCGAACCGCAGACCATCGAGGCCCTGACGCATCGTGTGGCCAAGCTCGAGCGCATCAACGCGGCGCTGATGGCCCATGTCGAGCGCACCATGGATCAGCAGGGCGGCGCCTACTCGCTGTTTCAAACCGCGATCATGCTGGAGGGCCGTGTCCGCGCCCGCACCGAAGAGCTGACCGCGCTGATGAACAGCCTGGAGCGCTCGAACGCGGCGATGCAGGCCGCCAAGGAAGAGGCCGAGACCGCCAACCGCTCGAAGACGCGCTTCCTGGCCGCGGCCAGCCACGATCTGCTCCAGCCGCTGAACGCCGCCCGGCTCTCGCTCTCCGCGCTGACCGACCTCGCGCCGGGGCCGGAAGCGCAGGGGATCGCCCGGCAGGTCGAGCGCGGCCTGGAGACGATCGAAGACCTCATCAAGGCGCTCATCGACATCTCGAAGCTCGATGCCGGCATCGTGCGGCCCGTGGTCAAGCCGGTGCGGCTTGCCGACCTCGTGGCCGGGATCGAAGCCAGCTTCCGGCCCTTCGCCGAGCGCAAGGAGCTGCGCCTCGTCACCCGCTGCGCCGACCTCGTGGTGGAGACCGACGGGATCCTGCTCCAGCGCATCCTCCAGAACCTCGTCTCGAACGCGATCCGCTACACCGAGAGCGGCGGCGTGCTGATTGCCGCGCGGCGGCGGGACAAGCTCTGCCGGATCGACGTGGTCGATACCGGCTGCGGCATTCCCGAGGCCGAGCGGGCGCTGGTCTTCGAGGAGTTCTATCGCGGCGCGCGCGAGTGCGACGATGGCGGGATCGGCCTCGGGCTCGGCCTGTCGATCGTGCAGCGCATGGCCTCGACGCTGGGGCATGCCATCGAACTGCATTCCCGCACCGGCCACGGCACGCGGCTGAGCCTCACCCTGCCGGTCGCCACCCAACGTCCGGACCCGCGCGTGACCCTGGCACCGCTGGCGACGGCGCTGACGGGCGCGCGGGTGCTCGCGATCGAGAACGACGCCTCGACGGCGGAGGCGCTGCAGCGGCTCCTGCGCAACTGGGATGCCGAGGTGCAGGTGTTTCGCGATCTTGCGGGCGTGGTGGCCGCCCTCGGTGCCGGTCTGGCGCGGCCGGACGTGATGGTGATCGACTACCACCTCGACAACGGCGCCTGCGGTCTCGACGTGGTGGATTACCTGCGGCGCAACCGGGGCTGGGTGACGCCGGTGATCCTCACCACCGCCGACCACGGGGCCGACATCGCCGCCCGCGCCCAGGCCACGGGGGCCGAACTCGTCCACAAGCCGATCAAGCCGGCGCAACTGCGCTCGCTGCTCGCCTACATGCTGGCGTGAAGGGTCGGGACACCGGAAGGGGTTCAGAGGGCGCTGAAACGCCGCTCACCCATCAGCCGGTCGCGCGCGCGGGCGACGAGGGCGGGGCGGATGCGGGTGACGTCCTCGCCGTCGAGGAGCGGCGATCCGGCGAGCACGCCGAGATAGGCCTCCTCGCGGTCCCGGCAGGTGGAAACCGCCTTGGTGGCGGCGAAGCTGCGGCTGGTGGTGCGGATCTGCTCTGCGAACGCCTCGTCGAGACAGGCCTGCCACGCCGCGTGGCGCACACCCTCCGGGCTCTCCGCCCGCGCGGGCAGGGCGGCGAGGACGGCAAGGGTCGTGAGGCTGGCGAGAAGGACGCGACGCATGGGACGAGCGGACCCTGGGACGGCGAACCTGAGGCGGTGACAGGGGTTTCCGGGGCGGCACGCGCTCGCGGAAACCTCTCGTCAACCTTGGCCGCCGAACCGTTAAAGCCTGCTAACGCACCAGATCCGGGCCCGGTCCCGATTTGGGACCGGGAAAAATTGCTGAGAAAGTTCCCCTCAGCGGTTGGCCGCCGTGAGCGGCGAGGCGTCGCGGCCGAGCGCCATCCAGCCCACCGCCTCCTGGCTCTCGCGCTTGACGAAGGTGTAGCCGGTCTGGCGCCAGGGCAGCACCGCGTTGGTCTTGTTGTCGAGCACGAGGTCGCCGCGGTTGGTGATGATCGTGAGGACCGCGTGGCCCTCGCCCTTCTCGTCGATGACCACGGTCATCCGCATCGCCCGGCGCGGCAGGCCGGCCTCGACCAGCAGGCGGCGCTTGAGGAGCTGGAAGTCCTCGCAATCGCCCCGGCCGTCCTCGGCGAGATCCCAGCGGTCGGCGGCGTGCCAATGGTCCCCATCGGTCACCGCTTCCACCGACCGGTTGATCCGGCGGTTGACCGCGTTGATCGTCTGCCACAGCGCCGGGGTCAGGGTGATGCTGGCGGCCTCGGTGCGATCGACCGCGCATTCGCCCGGATAGCGCTCGCAGAATTCGGCCCAGGCGGCGATCGGCCGGGCGGGACCGGTGGTGACCGCCGACAGGCTCATGGCGGGCAGCGCGGCGGTCGATTGCGCCTCGGCGCGCGGGGCCGGGGCGATGAGAAGAGCCCCGGCCAGGGCGAGGCCCGCCAGCAGGCGGGTCGTGAGGGCGGGCCGGACGACACAGAGCTTGGAGAACGCGATACGCATGGCCCTGACCGAGCAGTTAAGCTTCCGTTAATGAAGCTCTCACGGCCGTCCGGTTCCCGCAATCGCCGAGTTAAAAATCGGTTAACGCGATCCGTCGCATTTGATCGATCGGGGCCGGGACGCCCGCGGTGAGGTGCGGGGGCCAGCGCGAAACAAGTCCGGAGCACCGTCACCGGGTGCGGTGGCCGCGCCGCCACGGCACCGTTAGGCTTAGGCTTATCCTAGGATTCGCAAAGCCTTCCGATGACCAGCGAACTGCCCTGCGCCGAGTCCGTGCAGCCCACCGACCGAGGGCCGGCGGTGATCCGCACCGTGGCCATGCCCACCGACACGAACCCGGCCGGCGACATCTTCGGCGGCTGGCTGATGGCGCAGATGGACATGGCCGCCGGCAACGTCGCCGCCCGCCGGGCACGGGGGCGCTGCGCCACGATCTCGGCGGAGGCGATGACCTTCCACCGCCCGGTCTTCGTCGGCGACGAGGTGAGCCTCTATGCCTGGATCGTGCAGACGGGCCGCACCTCGATGCGCATCCAGGTCGAGGTCTGGCGCCGGGAGCGGGAGGGCGAGGCTACCATGAAGGTCACGGAAGGCCTCTTCACCTTCGTCGCCATCGGGCCCGACCGCCGGCCGCGGCCGATCCCGGAGGAGCGGGAGGGGTGATGTCTCCAAATGGCGGATCGCTGCGACATGGACGCGCTCTATAGAGCCTGCGTCAGCTCTAAACCCTGAGGGCCATTCGCCGCGAATGGCCAAGCGGTCTTGGGGTTTTGATCATGCTTGTGACGAAGAAAATTGTGAACCGCAAAGACGGCCCGATCTATGTATCAGTCGAGCCGTTGCCAGAGTGTTTCGAGCTCGAGCCGGGCGATGAATTAACCTTGATTTGGATCGCAAACGAAGACGATCACCCTGTCCAAATCGATTTTGCTGGCGAGCGCGACCTTGTCGTCTGGCCCGAAAATCGCGGTGCCGATATACAATTTCTGATCAACGGAGAAGAGGCGGCGCATCGAAGCTGGGATTTCAAGCACCAGTTTCGCTGACCGCATGAAAATCAGTGCATCGTCAGCGTAGTGAGCCGGCGCGCGCCCGCATGCTGGTGCAGGAAGGCGCTCATCTCGGCGAGCACCGGCGCCTTGCGGCGGAAGCTGACCGAGAGCGACAGCAGCGTGTCGGCATGGTCGAGGCCCTCGTAGACCCGTTCCTGCACCGGCACGCGGGCCTCGCGCAGGCGCGCGGCGAGGCTCGCCGTGTTGCGGGGCCGCACCACGGTATCCTTGTCGCCGGTGGCGAGGAAGGTCGGCGGCGAGTGGGCGCCGGCGTAGGAGACGGGCTGCGTCGCCTCCGGGTCGGGTGCCTGCCCGAACACGTCGATCGAGGTCTTCTGGTCGAAGGGCAGGAAGTCGTAGGGGCCCGATAGGCCGGCCACCGCCCGGATGACCCGCGGATCGACGCCGGCCTGGCGCAGATATTCGGGGTCGAGCCCCAGCATCGCCGCGTTGTAGGCGCCCGCCGAATGGCCCGCGAGCACGATCCGACTGGGATCGCCGCCCTGCGCGGCGATGTTGTCGCGCACCCAGGCGATGGCCGCCGCCCCGTCCTTCAGGAAGTCGGGAAAGCGCACTTTCGGGTAGAGCCGGTAATCCGGCAGCACGGTCACGAAGCCCTGCGCGGCCAGGGCCTGCGCGGCGAAGGCGTAGTCGTCCTTGCTGCCGCTGTTCCACGAGCCGCCGTAGAAGAACACCAGCACCGGCGCCCGCGCCACGGGAACGGTCGGCACGAACACGTCGAGGCGCTGGCGCGGATCCGCGCCGTAGGCCGCGTCGCGGATCGCGAGGCGCCCGCCCTTGTCGCGCGGCCCGAGCGCATCGAACAGCGCCAGCGGCGAGCATCCGCTCAGCCCTAAGGCGGTGAGCCCGAGGCAGACCAGCGAGACGAGGGAGACGAATGCCTTGATCATGTGACCCGTGATTGACCCGGCGGTCGCGGCGGATTCATGGCCGCGGGGTGGCGACGTTGGGAGTTATGTCCTCAGGACGATGCAGGCGCCGCCGACGCCGCGGATCTTCTGGCAGAGGCCGTCGGCCGCGTTCCGGCTCTCGGCCGGGATGCGCACCCGGTAGAAGGTGCGGGTGCCGCGAAAGCGCAGGCGGGTGCCGACGATCATCGGCCGCACCTCGCCGATCACGCTGGTGTAGCGCACGCGCGCCCGCTGGAAGCTCGCGAGCGCCAGCGACTTCGAGAAGTTGCCGGCGAGCTGCACGCCCCAGGGCGCGGCCGGGCCACCCTCGACGGACAGGGCGAAGCGGTCCCCGCGCGACGGGATGCGCAGGGCGGCGGTGACCTGAAGGCAGCTCTGCGTCTCGGCCTCTGGCGGGGGCGGCATGTCTTCAGCCTTCTTGCCCTCGGAC
Organism: Methylorubrum sp. Q1; assembly: GCF_004683995.1. Taxonomy (NCBI): domain Bacteria; kingdom Pseudomonadati; phylum Pseudomonadota; class Alphaproteobacteria; order Hyphomicrobiales; family Methylobacteriaceae; genus Methylorubrum; species Methylorubrum sp. Q1. The sequence continues at coordinate 199,683 of NZ_SRHQ01000007.1, forward strand.
GTCTTCGCCGCCGGATCGGCGCCCTCCGGCATCTCGACGCCGGCGTTCGGCCGCCAATCCTCCGCCGGGCGCCCGGTGACGCCGATGACGTAGGCCCGCGTCTCGGCGGGCAGGCCGCCGCTGCCGGCGAGCCAGGCCGAGACGCGCCCCGGCCCGCCGTTATAGGCCGCCGCCGCCAGCCCGAGATTGCCGAACTGCCGCCTGAGGTCGGCCAGGAAATGCGCCGCGTGCGGGATCGCCTGTTCGGGGTCGAACGGATCGGTCAGCCCGCGATCCTTGGCCGTGCCCGGCATGAACTGCGCCACGCCCTGTGCGCCGGCCGGGCTCACCACGCCGACGCGAAACGCGCTCTCGCGCCAGATCAGACGCGTCAGGAACGGCACCGGCAGCTTCCGCGCCTTGGCCGAATCCTCGATCAGCCGGCAGAGCGCCTGCTCCACCGTCTCGCTCTCGGGCGAGGGGGCCGCACGCGCGGGACCGGCGAGCGCGGCGAGGGCGGCCGGCAGAAGAACGAGGACGAGACGAGGCACGGCGGCTGATTTAGGGCGCCGGCCCGGGAAGGGGATGGCTGCCCGCTTCCGCGGCACGGTTTGCCCTGCCGAGGAGCATCATTGTGCCGCGCCCGACGCTTCGTGAGGGAGTTGTACTTTAGTGAGATTCTAAGAATGGCACTATTTTTCTGGTATTCCGCGCGCTAGGCTCGATGCTTGCAAGAGCCGGACGCCAAGATCCGGCCTCACGAGGAGGAACACGATGCTCGAAGAGCGCATCTCGGAGATCGATGCCGAGGCGGCTGCAAAGTCCGTTTCCGAAGCCGTCACCCGGCTCGGCGCCTGCCCACACGACTGCCCCGACACCTGCTCGATGATCTACACCGTCGAGGATGGGCGGCTGATCGATGTGCGCGGCAACCCGGATCATCCGATGACCCGCGGCGCGCTCTGCGGCAAGCTCAAGGACTTCGACCGCCACCACTACAACCCCGACCGCATCCTCTACCCGATGCGCCGTTCCGGCCCGAAGGGCAGCGGCCAGTTCGAGCGGATCGGCTGGGACGAGGCACTCGCCGAGATCCACCGCCGCTTCACCGGCATCATCGAGACGCACGGGGCGGAGGCGATCCTTCCCTACAATTATCTCGGCAACGAGGGCGTGGTGCAGGGTCTCACCGTGGGTGACGCCTTCTTCAACCGGCTCGGTGCGACGGTCGCCGAGAAGACGTTCTGCGGCTCGGGCTCCTGCACCGCGTGGCTGCTGACCGTCGGCCCGACCAACGGCACCGACCCGATGAGCTTCGCCCAATCGAAGCTCATCGTGATCTGGGGCTGCAACTCGGTCTCGACCAACATCCACCACTGGCACGTGGTGAAGGAGGCGCAGCGCCACGGCGCCCGCGTCATCGTGATCGACCCCTACCGCTCGCGCACCGCCGCCCAGGCCGACTGGCACCTGATGCCGAAACCCGGCACCGACGGCGCGCTCGCCATGGCGATGATCCACGTCATCATCGAAGAAGGCCTGACCGACGACGACTACATCGCCCGCCACACCGTCGGCTTCGAGCCGCTGAAGGAACGGGCGCAGGCCTTCACGCCGGAATACGCCGCCGAGATCTGCGGCATCCCGGCCGACGACATCCGGCAACTCGCGCGCGAATACGCCACCACCCGCAACGCGGCGCTGCGGCCCGGCGTGGCGGTGGAGCGGAGCGCCGGCGGTGCCCAGGCGCTGCGCGCCATCTTCTCGCTTCCCGCCCTGACGGGGTCTTGGAAGGATCCGGGCGGCGGCGTCTACCAGATGCCGCTGTGGGAGTTCCCGGTGCACTGGGACCGGGTCTGCCGGCCGGACCTGATCCCGGAGGGGACGCGGGTGCTCAACGTGCTCAAGCTCGGCGAGGTGCTGACCGGCGAGGCGGGGATCGAGCCCGGCATCCATGCCCTGATGGTCTACAACGCCAACCCGGTCTCGAACTCGACCGAGACCGCCAAGATCAAGCGCGGGCTCGCCCGCGAGGACCTGTTCACGGTCGTCAGCGAACACTTCGTCACCGACACCGCCCGCTACGCCGACATCCTGCTGCCGGCCACCATGGCGGCCGAGCACGACGACATGATGTTCTCCTGGGGGCACTTCTTCTTCACCCTGAACCAGAAGGCGATCGAACCGCCGGGCGAGACGGTCTCGAATGCCGAGCTGTTCCGGCGGCTGGCCAAGACCTTCGGCTTCACCGAGCCCCAGTTCTCCATGAGCGAGACCGAGCTCATGGAATGGTATCTCGATTGGGAGAGCCCGAAGCTCGGCGGCATCGGCATGGACCATTTCCGCCAGCATGGCTGGTACCGCCTGAACATCGGCGATCCCGACACGCGCACCCCGCATGCCGAGGGCAACTTCCCCACACCTTCGGGCAAGTGCGAGTTCTACTCGGAGGCCGCGGTCACGAGCGGCAACTTCGTCGCCCCGCCCTTCCGGCAGATGTACGAGCAGTTCCAGGGTGGCGAGGCCCTCGATCCGTTGCCGGGCTACGTGCCGGCCAACGAGCGGCCGGAGACGAATCCGGCCCAAGCCGAGCGCTACCCGCTCAACATCGTCTCGCCCAAGAGCCACGGCTTCCTCAACTCGCAATACGCCAACGAGGCGCACAAGGTCCGTGCGCAGGGGGAGCAGACGATCCTGATCAACCCGGCCGACGCGCAGAGCCGCGAGATCGGCGAGGGCGCGCTGGTGCGGGTGTTCAACGACCGCGGCGCCTTCCACGGGCAGGCGCGGGTGACCGAAGAGGTGCCGCCTGGGCTGGTGATTGCCTCGCTCGGCTACTGGCACTCGCTCAACCGGGACGGGGCGGTGAACGTCATCAGCGCCTCGACCTATGGCGGCATGGGTCACTCGCCGACCTTCAGCGACAACCTCGTGCAGGTCGGGCTGGCGCAGTAGCGCGACGCGAAGACGATTCGCGCGGCCGGCCCCGCGCGCTATAACCCCTCGGCCCGCCGCTCCGACACCGGATCGCGGCGGGCCGTTTTTCGTTCGCCGGGGTTCGATGTCCGATACGCTGCTGACCGTCGAGGATCTCTCGGTCGCCTTCCGCTCCGGGACGCGCGAGACCCGCGCGGTCGATCGCGTCAGCTTTTCCATCGAGCGGGGCGAGACCCTGGCTCTGGTGGGCGAATCCGGCTCCGGCAAATCGGTGACAGCGCTCTCGATCCTGCGGCTGCTCGACGGCGCCGCCCATCACCCGGGTGGAAAGATCCTGTTCAAGGGGCGCGACCTGCTCACGCTGCCCGAGCGGGAGATGCGCGCGGTGCGCGGCGCGGACATCACCATGGTGTTCCAGGAGCCGATGACCTCGCTCAACCCGCTCCACTCCATCCAGCGGCAGATCGGCGAGGTGCTGGAGATCCACCGTGGCCTGAAGGGCAAGGCGGCGCGGGCCCGCATCCTCGAACTCATGGATCTCGTCGGCATCCGCGACGCCGAGCGGCGGCTCGGCGCCTATCCGCACGAACTGTCCGGCGGCCAGCGCCAGCGCGTCATGATCGCCATGGCGCTGGCCTGCGAGCCGGACCTGCTGGTGGCCGACGAGCCGACCACCGCCCTCGACGTCACCGTTCAGGCGCAGATCCTCGCGCTGCTGGCCGACCTGCAGAAGCGGCTCGGGATGGCGATGCTGTTCATCACCCACGATCTCGGCATCGTCCGCCGCATCGCCGACCGGGTCTGCGTGATGCTCGCCGGCCGGATCGTCGAGGCGGGCCCGGTCGATCGGGTCTTCACCCGGCCCCAGCACGAATACACGCAGCGGCTGCTCGCCGCCGAGCCCACAGGCCGGGCGAACCCCGTGCCCGATCACGCCGAGCAACTGGTCGAGGCCGGGCCGCTCAAGGTGTGGTTCCCCCTCAAGGCGGGGCTGCTCCGGCGCACCGTCGGCCACGTCAAGGCGGTCGATGGGGTGCGGCTCAGGGTGCGGGCGGGCGAGACGGTCGGCGTCGTCGGCGAATCCGGCTCGGGCAAGACCACGCTGGGCCTCGCCCTGCTGCGGCTGACCGAATCCGAGGGCCCGATCGTGTTCCTCGGGCAGCGCATCGAGGCGCGCGGCCCCGCCCTGATGCGACCCCTGCGCAAGGACATGCAGGTGGTCTTCCAAGATCCCTACGGCTCGCTCTCGCCGCGCATGTCGGTGGGTGACATCGTCGCCGAGGGGTTGGCGGTGCAGGGGCTGGTGAAGGGCGGCGACGAGCGTCGTGCCCTGGTGGCGAAGGCGCTCACCGATGTCGGCCTCGATCCGGCGGCGATGGACCGCTACCCGCACGAATTCTCCGGCGGTCAGCGCCAGCGCATCGCGATTGCCCGCGCCATCGTCCTGAAGCCCCGCTTCGTCGTGCTCGACGAGCCGACCTCGGCGCTCGACCGCTCGGTGCAGGCGCAGATCGTGACGCTGCTGCGCGACCTGCAGCGGGAGCGCGGCATCGCCTACCTGTTCATCAGCCACGACCTCAAGGTGGTCCGTGCGCTCTCGAACTACGTCATGGTGATGCAGCACGGCCAGGTGGTCGAGGAGGGCCCGGCCGAGGAGATTTTCGCCGCGCCCAAGACCGACTACACCCGCACCCTGTTCGCGGCGGCCTTCGAAATGGATGCCGCGACCACCGCCGAGATCGAGCCGGCCTGAACGCATGGCCCGCGCCCTCCTCATCGTCCTCGATTCCGTCGGCATCGGCGGCGCTCCGGACGCAGACCGCTACGGCGACGCCGGCTCCGACACGGTCGGCCATATCGCGGAGGCCTGCGCCGCCGGACGCGGCGACCGGCCGGGGCTGCGCGCCGGGCTCCTGCGCTTGCCGAACCTCACCGCGCTCGGCCTCGGGCTGGCCTGCAAAGGCGCCACCGGGCGCGTCCCGCCAGGGCTTGCGCCCGAGGGACCCGTGCGGGCGCTCTGGGGCCACGCCGTCGAGACCGCTTCGGGCAAGGACACCCCGTCAGGCCATTGGGAGATTGCGGGCGTGCCGGTGCGCGAAGCCTGGGGCCACTTTCCCGATATGCAGCCCGCCTTCCCGGCGGAGCTGACGGCGGCGCTGGTCGCACGGGCGGGGCTGCCCGGCATCCTCGGCGACCGCCACGCTTCCGGCACCGCGATCATCGAGGCGCTCGGGGCCGAGCATGTGCGGACGGGCAGGCCGATCTGCTACACCTCGGCCGACAGCGTGTTCCAGATCGCCGCCCACGAGGAGGCATTCGGGCTGGAGCGGCTCTACGAGACCTGCCGGATCGCCCGCGAACTCTGCGATCCCTACCGCGTCGGCCGGGTCATCGCCCGGCCCTTCCTCGGCAGCGCGGCGGAGGGCTTCCGCCGCACCAGCCGCCGCAAGGACTTTTCCGTGGCGCCCCCCGCCGGGACGCTGCTCGATGGGCTGGAGGCTGCGGGCCGGGTGGTCGTGAGTGTCGGCAAGATCGGCGACATCTTCGCCCACCGCGCCACGGGCCGCGAGATCAAGCCCGCCGGCAACGCCGCCTGCCTCGACGCGGCGCTCGACGCCTTCGCCGGATTGCCGGAGGGCAGCTTCGTCTTCCTCAACCTCGTGGATTTCGACACCGAGCACGGCCACCGCCGCGACGTGCCGGGCTACGCCGCCGAGCTGGAAGCCTTCGACAGGTGCCTCCCCGAGATCCAGGCGGTGCTGAAGCCCGGCGATCTCTGCGTGATCACCGCCGACCACGGCAACGATCCGACCTGGACGGGCACCGAGCATACCCGCGAGCAGGTGCCGGTGCTGGCCTTCGGACCGGGGCTGACGCCGCGCGCTCTCGGCCGCCGGGAGAGCTTTGCCGATATCGGCGCTTCGGTGGCGGCCCATCTCGGCCTGCCGCCGCTCGGGGCCGGGCAGGCGTGGTGGTGAGGGGTTCACGCCCGTCCTCCCGTCTATCCACCTCAGGAGGAGGCGGAGGGGAGGAGGGCGGAAGTTTTGTGAGTGACACTCATACCAAATCCGTTTGACCCCTTCGGGATGGCGGATTTGGCTTTTTCTCAAGGGCCGCGCGGGCTCGGCTGATACGGCATCTGCTCCGATCAGGCTGAGACCCGCATCAGGCGATCAGCGCGAAAACTTCTTGTACTTCAGCTTCTTCGGGATGATCGATTCGATCCCGAGGCGGCGCTTCTTGTCCGCCTCGTAGTCCGAGAAGTTGCCCTCGAACCACTCGACGTGGCTGTCGCCCTCGAAGGCGAGGATGTGGGTCGCGATGCGGTTCAGGAACCAGCGATCGTGGCTGATGATGACCGCGCAGCCCGCGTAATCCTCCAGCGCGTCCTCGAGGGCGCGCAGGGTCTCCATGTCGAGGTCGTTGGTCGGCTCGTCGAGCAGGAGCACGTTGGCGCCGCCCTTGAGCGTGCGGGCCAGATGCACGCGGTTGCGCTCACCGCCCGAGAGCGTGCCGACCTTCTTCTGCTGGTCGCCGCCCTTGAAGGCGAAGGCCGCGCAATAGGCGCGCGAATTGATCTCGCGCTTGTTGAAGTAGATGATGTCGTTGCCGCCCGAGATCTCCTGCCAGACGGTGGCATTGGGATCGAGCGCGTCGCGCGACTGGTCAACGTAGCCGAGCCTGACCGTCTCGCCGACCTCGATCCGCCCGCCATCGGGCTTCTCCTGGCCGGTGATCATCTTGAACAGCGTGGTCTTGCCGGCGCCGTTCGGGCCGATGACGCCGACGATGCCGCCCGGCGGCAGCTTGAACGAAAGATCCTCGATCAGCAGGCGGTCGCCGAAGGCCTTGTTGAGGTGTTCGAACTCGATGACGTTCTGCCCGAGCCGCTCGTCGATCGGGATGACGATCTGAGCCGCCGCATCGACCTTGTTGTTCTGCTTGGCGACCAGCTCCTCGTAGCGGGTGATACGCGCCTTCGACTTCGACTGCCGCGCCTTGGGCGAGGCCGAGATCCACTCCTGCTCGCGGGCGATCGAGCGTTGGCGGGCCATGTCCTCGCGGCCCTCCTGCTCCAGGCGCTTCTGCTTCTGCACCAGCCAGGCGGAGTAGTTGCCCTCGTAGGGAATGCCCCGGCCGCGGTCGAGCTCGAGAATCCAGCCGGTCACGTTGTCGAGGAAGTAGCGGTCGTGGGTCACGATCAGGATCGCGCCCGGATACTGCTTGAGGTGGCCCTCCAACCAGTTCACCGTCTCGGCGTCGAGGTGGTTGGTCGGCTCGTCGAGGAGCAGCAGTTCCGGCTCCCACAGCAGCAGCTTGCACAGAGCCACGCGGCGGCGCTCGCCGCCCGAGAGGGTCGCCACCGGCTGCTCGTCGCTCGGGCAGCCGAGCGCTTCCATCGCCTGATCGACCTTCGAGTCGAGTTCCCAGAGGTTCTGGGCCTCGATCTGGTCCTGGAGCGCGGTCATCTCGTCCGCCGTCTCCTCGGAATAGTTCATCGCGAGTTCGTTGTAGCGGTCGAGCAGCGCCTGCTTCTCGGCCACGCCCTCCATGATGTTCTCGCGCACCGACTTGTTCGGATCGAGCTGCGGCTCCTGCGGCAGGTAGCCGACGCGCGCGCCCTGCGCGACGAAGCCCTCGCCGGTCCAGTCCTTGTCGATGCCGGCCATGATCTTGAGCAGCGTCGACTTGCCGGCACCGTTGATGCCGAGCACACCGATCTTGGCGTCGGGATAGAACGACAGGTTGACGTTCTCGAGGACCTTCTTGCCCCCGACATAGGTCTTCGTCAGACCCCGCATGTGGTAGATGAATTCGCGGGCCATGTGCGTTCGTCCTGCGTGAAGCGTGGGAGCCGGTCGGGCCGGCGCTCGCGGATGCGTGGCCTCTCGCGCGAGGCTGGCTCTGTCGAGCCAAGATGCTCGAGCCATGCCGCGCGGGGCGCCGTCCGCTCGCGGATGAAGAATTTCAAGTTCGAGTATCAGGGCCGCCCGGCAGGGGCAAGGCGGCGCCCGGCGCCGGCCCGACCTTCGCGCGAAGCCGCATGAGCGGCTGCGCGGCGCGGAGGCGGGCGCCGGCGACTGAGGCCAGCAGGAAACCAGGGTGATCGCCTTCGAGCGATGGCCCTGGGGCTTCAGGCGAAGGGGTTGCGCACCGGCTCGGCCGTCTCCGGCTCCTCGGGCACGGCGTCGGGCAGATCCTCCGCTTCGAGGGTGGCGACCACCGCATCGAGCAGGCTCTTCAGTGCCCTCGCACGCTTCAACCCCGCCCGGTCGCGGGTGAGGTCGAGGCTGCCATGCAGAATGAGGCGGCGCGTGCCGTTCTCGATCGAGAACCCGGCGAAGGTCTGGACGCCCGCATCCTCCGAGAAGGGCTGGAAGGGAAGGGCGGGATCGGCTTTGCGGCGCGGCATCGGGGACTCCTCAGAAGATCGCGCGCATCAACTCGCGCCAGAGCCGGCGCAGGACATCGACAGCCAGTTGCTTGAGGAAGTCTGCGAAGGATTCCGGGCCGCCGCGGGAGAATTCCTGCGGCTCGGGCAGCGCCATCGCCTTGGCCTTGCTCGCCTCGGGCAAGGCCGGGAACACGTCGATCCCGGCCGTCTCCCGCAGGGTCGCGAGCGACACCGCGCGCCACTCCGCGCCCGCCGCATTCGGCACGAGATAGGCCCCGGCCTCGCCGGTGCGCGGATCGTAGATCGCCTTGAACATCCGGGTCGGAACCAGCACCCGCCCCTTGATCGCCCCGACCGAGCGGCCCTCGAAGATCGGGCCGGTCACGACGAAGATCTCGCCGCGCTCGCTCGCGAGCCGGCGCACGCTCTCCTCGATCGCCGCCCACAGGCCGCGGTTCACTGCCCGGTTCTGAGGCACGATGTTGGCGAGGCTGAAGGATTCAGCCTGGGCGACCGCGCTCGGCATGTCGCCGGCCGGGGCGAGATGGCCGCGGTCGTAACCGCTCCGCAGGTAGTCGGCGAGGCTCGCGCGGTCGTCCTCGGGCAGGCGGTCCTCGTCGTGGAAGGCGTCGGCGCGCTCGACCCTTCGGGCGGCGGACACGCTCCGGCGCGTCAGCCGCTCTGCGGCGTAGAGCGGCGTGCGCGAGACACCCGAATGGAGCACGGCGAAGGCCTCGAAGCAGAGCGGGACGGCCCTGTCGGCGAGCTTCGGGTTGGTGAGCGTCGGCGCCCGGCCGTCCGCGAACAGGGCGCGGCAGGCCGGCGCCTCCGGCAGGGCTCGGGACTCCGGCAGGGCCTGGGACAAAGCCGCGTGCGAGACGACGACAAGGAGAAGAGCCGGAAGGAGCGGACGCAGCGCCATCGCCGGCCTAGTAGCAGACCCGGACGCGGCGGGGGCCGGACGGCGTCTCGCGCCAGCGGAAGCCGCAGGGGCGCCCGAGCGGATCGATCAGCGGCCGGATGTCACGGTCCGGCGGTCCCGGCGGGCGGCGGCAGCGGACGTCGTCGGGGCAGCTCACCGCGCCGGGCCGGAATCTGTCGGCATCCGCCGCCCAGGCCGCGCTCCCACCGATCAGGGCGAGCGCCAGCGCGGCCGTGGCCGGTAACGTTGCGGTGATAGGCATCGGGCGGCGGCCTCAGGGATGAGCGGGCGAGATGTTGATCAAGGCAGCCTTCATCCATAATTGAGGGCGCGTCACGCGTGAAATCGTGGGGCTGCCTTAACTCTGAAGGCAGACGAAACGGCCGAATCCTCTGAAAGACGCGCCGCTGTTGCAGCAAGATCATGGTATCCCGTGATCGGTTTGCGCTAGAATGATCGTTGATATGTCCCGGGGAGAGCTGTTTCCGGGGGCGGGCGAAATCCGAAGGCAGGCCGCGTTCGAGGATTCGGGCGTGCGGCCCTGCAAGAGCCGCCCTGCCGACGGAAACGCATTGAGAGACGGGTGAAGGCTT
>NZ_SRHQ01000070.1:0-2241 GCF_004683995.1 Methylorubrum sp. Q1
GATGGGGCACCCAGTCGTAGGGCTGCACGTACTCTCCGCGGGCGAGCTTCACGGCATCGTTCACCGCCTGGGCCCCCTGCATCGGCGCATCCTGAAGGACGCTGACCAACAATTCGCCGCTCTTCACGGCCGCAATCCCGTCCGAGGTTCCGTCGACGCCGCCGACCAAGACCTTGCCCGACAGGCCGGCCGCTTTGAGGGCGGCCACCGCACCGAGCGCCATCTCGTCGTTGTTGGCGGCGATGGCGTCAGGCTTCAGGCCGCTGCGCAGCCATGCCGTCACCTGATCCTGCGCCCGCCGCCGGCTCCAATCGGCGCTCGCCTCCGCCAGGAGCTTCAGCCCCGGCCGTTGCCCGAGGATCTCCTTCATGCCGGCGGTGCGCTCCTGGGCGGCGTTGTCGCTGTCCTTGCCGCGCAGTATGGCCACGTTGCCGCGATCCCCGAGACCCTGCGCGAGCAATCGCATCTGAACCCGACCTGCGACGAGGTGGTTCGCGCTGACGATCGCCATCCTATGGGCCACCGGACCGCTCGGGCGCTTGTTCACGAACACCACCGGAATCCCGGCCGCCGCGGCCATCTCGGTGATCGTCCTGGCGCTGGCGTCGTCGACGGGATTGACGATCAGGGCTGTCGGCTTCGCGTCGAGGGCGGCCCGACCCTGGACCACTTGGGTTCCCCCGTTACCGGCCGCCTGCGCCACATCGACCGAGGCGGAGAACTTGGAGGTGGCCGTGTTGAGGACGGAGGCCTGCAGGCTGTCGAGCAAGGGATCGCCCACCTCCGACATCAAGAGGGTGAATTTCGTTTCGGCGGCGGCCGGTGCGGCGAGAGCGATCAGCAGCAGGGCGGCGGGCAGGGATCTGGTGAGTTGCTTCATGGCAAGCCTCGGTGGAAGCGCGGACGTCAGGCGGCACGGACGGTGTCGAGGAACGACTGCACCTGTCGGCGCAGCAGATCGGATTGCTGGGCGAGTTCGCCCGAGGCACTCAGAACCTGCGCGGCGCCGGTCCCGGTTTCCTCGACGTTGCTCGCCACGCCGGAGATGTTGGCGGTCACCTCGCCGGTGCCGCTCGAGGCCTGGGCAATGGCCTGAACGATCTCGCGCGTCGCCGCCCCCTGCTCCTCGATGGCCGACGCGATGGCGGTCGCCGTCTCGTTGATCGAGCGGATCGAGGCGGAGATGCCATCGATGGCCGTGGCGGTCCGTCCCGTCGAGGACTGGATCGCCTCGATTTTGGCCGTGATCTCGCTGGCCGAACGGGAGGTTTGGTTGGCGAGTTCCTTGACCTCCGTGGCCACGACCGCGAAGCCGCGGCCGGCTTCCCCGGCCCGCGCCGCTTCGATCGTGGCGTTGAGCGCCAGCAGGTTGGTCTGGCCCGCAAGGCCGGCGATGGTGTCGACGACGTCGCCGATGCTGGCGGCCACGCCCGTCAGCTCGCGCACCAGCGCAGTCATTCCCTCGGTCTCCCGAACGGCGGCCTGCGACATCGCCGAGGAGCGCTCGACCTGGACGCCGATCTCCGTCACCGAGGCATCGAGTTCCTCGGCAGCGCCCGCGATCGAATGGATGTTGACGGAGGCTTCCTCGGCCGCCGCGGAGACCGCCACGGCGCGCACCGAGGTGGCCTCGGCCGACACCGAGAGGTGGCGGGCGGTCGTCTGCATCTGAACGGCCGCCGAGGAGACGGCCGTGACGATCCCGCCGACCGACTGGTCGAATGCGTCCGCCAACTCGCGCATGGCGGTCCGGCGCTGCGCCTCCGCCCCAGCGCGCTGGGCGGCCACTTCGGCCTCGAGAGCCTTGTTGCGGATCATGTTGTCCTTGAAGACTTGAACCGCGGCCGCCATCAGGCCGATCTCGTCGGAGCGGCGCTGATCGGGGACCTCGACGCCGATATCGTCATCCGCGAGCCGGCCCATCGCGACGGTCATGCGCCCGATCGGGTGGGAGATCGTCATCGTCAGAAGCCAGCCGGCCAGCGTGCAGAGCGTCAGCAGACAGGCCAAGGCCGAGACGATCCAGAAGCGGGCCGAGGCGCGGATCTCCTGGGCGGCGGCCGTGGCGATCTCGACCTCCTGTTGACGATAGGCCTGCACGGCCCGCACCGCGGTGTAGAAGTTGGCGGCCTCCGAGAGCATGTCACCCTGCAGCACAGCTGTTCCGGTCTCGTTCAGGCCGGCCCGGTCGAGGATGAGGATCTCCTCTTCGATCGCCAGGAAGTGCTGCCACGCGTTACG
>NZ_SRHQ01000071.1:0-1813 GCF_004683995.1 Methylorubrum sp. Q1
ACCCGGACCCGGCCCGTGTCGAGCACGCCGCGCTCGGCCAAGAGGTGCAGCACCATCGCGCCGAAGCCGCCGACCGAGCCCTCCTCCACCGTCACCAGAACCTCGTGGCTCATCGCCAGATCGACGATCAATTCGGCGTCCAACGGCTTGGCAAAGCGCGCATCCGCGACCGTGGCCACGACACCCTCCGCCTCCAGCGCATCGGCCGCCTTCAGCGCCTCCGACAACCGCGTGCCGAGCGAGAGAAGCGCCACCCGCGCCCCTTCCGGACGCCGCACCACGCGGCCGCGGCCGATCGCCAGCGGTTCGCCCTTCTCCGGCAGCTCGATGCCGACCCCCTCGCCGCGCGGGTAGCGCAGCGCGATCGGACCCGTGTCGTGCGCGTGGGCGGTGGCCACCATGTGCACCAGCTCCGCCTCGTCGGCCGCCGCCATCACCGTCATGTTCGGCAGGCAGCAGAGATAGGCCAGATCGAACGCGCCCGCATGCGTAGCGCCGTCCGCGCCCACCAGTCCCGCCCGGTCGAGGCAGAACCGCACCGGTAGGTTCTGCAGCGCGACATCGTGCACGACCTGATCGTAGGCCCGCTGCAGGAAGGTCGAGTAGATCGCCACGAACGGCTTGTAGCCCTCGGTGGCGAGGCCGCCGGCAAAGGTCACCGCGTGCTGCTCGGCGATGCCGACGTCGAAGGTCTTGTCGGGATGCGCCTTGCCGAACAGGTCGATCCCGGTGCCGCCGGGCATCGCCGCGGTGATCGCCACCACCTTCGGATCGGCGTCGGCCGCCTTGATCAGGCTCTCGCCGAACACGCGGGTATAGGCCGGGGCGTTCGCCTTGGCCTTGGCCTGGACGCCGGAGACCACGTCGAACTTGACCACGCCGTGATAGCGGTCGGCGGAGGCCTCAGCCGGCGCGTAGCCCTTGCCCTTCTGCGTGACGACGTGGAGCAGGATCGGGCCCTGGTCCGAATCGCGCACGTTCTTCAGAACGGGGAGCAGGTGATCGAGGTTGTGCCCGTCGACCGGGCCGACATAGTGGAAGCCCATCTCCTCGAACATCGTGCCGCCGCCGACGATCAGCGAGCGGGCATACTCTTCCGCCGCCGCCGCGCGCTGGTAGAGCGCCTTCGGCAGCAGCTTGCCGAGCTGCTTGGCGGTCTCGCGGAGCGACCGGTAGGTGCCGCCCGAGGCGAGCCGCGCGAGGTAGGCCGACATCGCGCCGACGGGGGGCGCGATCGACATGTCGTTGTCGTTGAGGATGACGATCAGGCGCGAGTGCAGCGCGCCGGCATTGTTCATCGCCTCGTAGGCCATGCCCGCCGACATCGAGCCGTCGCCGATCACCGCGATCATGTTGCGGCGCTTCGGTGCCGGGCCGCCCCTGGCCTTGGCGTCCGCCTCCTCGAGGTCGCGCGCCACGGCCATGCCGAGGGCGGCGGAGATCGAGGTGGAGGAGTGGGCCGCGCCGAAGGGGTCGTACTCGCTCTCCGAGCGCTTGGTGAAGCCCGACAGCCCCCCGCCCTGGCGCAGGGTGCGGATGCGGTCGCGCCGGCCCGTCAGGATCTTGTGCGGGTAGCACTGGTGGCCGACGTCCCAGACGATGCGGTCGTCGGGGGTGTCGAAGACGTGGTGGAGCGCCACCGTGAGTTCGACCACGCCCAGGCCCGAGCCGAGATGGCCGCCGGTGATCGACACCGCGTCGATCATCTCGGCCCGCACGGCGTCGGCCACCCGCCGCAGCTCGCTCTCCGGCAGAAGCCGGAGACGATCCGGCGTCTCAAGACCCTCAAGGATCGTCGTGTCCGCTAGTGCCA
>NZ_SRHQ01000072.1:0-1794 GCF_004683995.1 Methylorubrum sp. Q1
CAGGCGTCAACGCGAGCAGACCGCCGTTGGCGGGGTTGTAGACTTCGACCGCACCCTCGGTGGGAGCTGCGAACTGCCCGTCAATGAAATTGGTATAAACCTTCGGCTCGATTGCCGCCGAATTTTGCTGATTGGCCTGGGCGCCCTGCGTATTCAAGCTATTCCTCCCATGTTTTTATTATCGAACGTCAAGGCGCAAGTGGACTGACACCGACATGCGACATATGCATCGCGCGCAGGTGTGGTGCGAACGCCAAAGCCGACTCGATATCTGTCTGGCTATTTGCGGAAGTGCGGCCTTAAAGAGCCATCGTTATTCGTTCTCGCTCATGAAGCCGTAGCGGCTAATAGGAGATGTCTGCACCACCGCAACCACCATGCCATGTCGAAGCAGGAGAACGATTGAAGCGCATCGAAGCATTGGGTGCTTTGAAATTGTTCGATAATTTCGAAAAAGATGCGTTTGAGTGCAGCCTTGAGTAAGCGGCCTGCGATCTAACTTGCGACACTTGTCTCAAGCTCGAATGCGACATTTGTTGCAAAGTAAACCGCTGACATGCCGCTGGATAGTTTGAAGGAGCCTTTTCTTGTCGAATTTGTTGCCGCAATTCGATCCTTGGCGGTCTCTGCAAAGCCATGTGAGCCAGAGCATGGTGATGCCAAGCGTGACCATGGCGAGGTAGTTGGCGGCCCGTTTCTCGTAGCGGGTGGCGATGCGGCGATGCTGCTTGAGCCAGCCGCGTGAACCCGCGCCAAGCCCGCGACTTCGCACGGGCCATGGGGGTAATCGGAAAGACCGACCGCGTGGACGCGCGCATGCTCGCCGAGCTGGGTGCCCGGCTGCGACCGGCACCCACGCAGCCGGTAACGGCGGCGCGTCGCGTGCTCCAGGCCCAGGCGACGCGCCGCCGTCAGCTTGTCGAGATCCGCAAGCAGGAGGCCACGCGGCTCCAGCAGACTACAGACAAGCAGGCCCGTGCCGACATCACCAGCCTGATCGCTCTTCTCGACCGGCGCATCGCCAAGGTCGAGGCGCTGATGGCCGCCTTGGTCGACGCCGATCCCGAGACACAGGCCATCGGCCGCCGGCTCCAGACTGCGCCGGGCGTCGGCCCTATCGTCGCCGCGACACTGATTGCCGAGATGCCGGAACTCGGGCAACTCGACCGACGCCGCATCGCAGCCTTGGCCGGCTTGGCGCCGATCGCCCGTGACAGCGGCAAGCGCGTCGGCCCGCGTAACATCGGCGGAGGGCGGCCGGTCGTGCGAACGATCCTCTATCTCGCGGCGCTCCAGGCTTCGCGCCGCTCCGCCGTCTTCCGCACGTTCCGCGAGCGTCTGGCCTTGGCCGGCAAGCCGACCAAGGCGGCCCTGATCGCGACTGCGCGCAAGCTCCTCATCACGCTCAACGCCATGCTCGCCACCGGCACCGATTACGATCCCGCCACCGTTGCGTGATTACAGTTGCCGGGAAACCCGGCGCGGTTCAATCGACGATTGGCATCGCGACCTGCGTGGGCGATCGGGAGATCGTTCGCGCTTCAGCCGCGATGGAGGTGATCCGACCTGACCGATAGCCGATCGGCGATGTTGATCGGCCAACAGCGTTCGAATTCCTGCGCCCGGTAGAAGGCGATCGCATCGACAACTTTCGCCCGGCGCGGCCAATCTGGCGAATCGGGGTCAAGAGTCACAGACCCTCAGATAACGCAACGCCTTGGCTTGGTTTCGATTCTATGAACTGCACACGTCATCGTCCGTTTGCCAAGTCGCCGCGCGTCGGCAGGATCAATC
>NZ_SRHQ01000073.1:0-1732 GCF_004683995.1 Methylorubrum sp. Q1
TGCCTCGCGCTGAAGGTGGCGCGGCGCATCAACAGCCTCGGTGTGATCGAGGCGCTGGCCGACGCCATGTGCCTGCATGGCATCCCGGAGTACATCCGCTGCGACAATGGCCCTGAGATGATCGCGAAGGCGTTGCGCAAATGGGTCGCCAAGGCTGGCTCGCAGATCCAGTACATCGCGCCGGGCTCGCCGTGGGAGAACGGGGATTGTGAGAGCTTCAACGGCAAGCTGCGCGACGAGTGCCTGCGCCAAGAGATCTTCTACTCGCTCAAGGAAGCCCAGGCCGTGATCGCCCTCTGGCAGAACACCTACAACCGGGTCCGGCCGCACTCGTCCCTGGGCTACCGGCCGCCCGCGCCCGTCAGCTTCCCCGATTTGGCCTTCCGGCGACCCATGCCAGCGGCCCTGCAGTCGTCTCTCACTCGGCTCGGTCCAAAATACCGGTCAGGTCAGCCGCAACAGTTCCCCTACCGTCAAGCTATTGTTAGCTGACCGCTCTGCGGGATCGTCAATGGGAGCATAATCCCGCTCCCGTGCCTGCGCCCACGCTACCGCAGCCGCTTTGGATGAGAACGATTTTGAGCGAGTGGGAAAGCCGATGTGCCGCACCTGAACCTGCCAGGAACGTCCCCGCTTTCGGATAGTCGCCATGATTCGTAACCCGTCGCTCGTGACAAAGCGTGACAGGCTGTTCACGAACGCTAGGTGGAGCTTTCGGCAGGGTCAAAAAACCATAAGCAAAAACAATGGCTTATGATGGCGCACCCGACACGATTCGAACGTGTGACCTTTGCCTTCGGAGGGCAACGCTCTATCCAGCTGAGCTACGGGTGCTGACCGTGGCTCGTGAGTAGCCCAACTCAAGGCGCCGCGCAACGGCGCTGTGCGGGGTGGTTGATTGCCCTGATTGCTCAAAGGGATGGCAGCGTGGCCCTCCTCAGGCAAAGGTCACACGTTCGAATCGTGTCGGGTGCGCCGTTTCGATCAAAGTATGCGAACCACGCGCGCTACTCCGTCTGGGTTGAACCATCTGGGTGTTCGAGGCTTGCCGTGTCACCAATGATGCGGATGACGGCGTCATCCACCGTGATGCGGTTACCGGTCGCCTGCGGCAACGCCTTGTGGAACGTAATTACGCCCCAGCTACGAGGTTCTCACGCGCCAGCTGCTTAGTCAGTCCCGGACCCCCGATCTATGGCGGCTGTTGCTCCACAAGATGCGGTGCCGCCTGTTCTTGGTTTGCACTGACTTGATGGCGTGGGGTTCACGCAGAGGCGGCGACCAAAATCACTGATCGTTCTGGGGGGACGGAGAGAAGGGATGACCCGGCACCCGGGATCTGCATGAGGGGGTGGTGGCGCCCGTGGCAACGACCTCGCGCCGGCGGGCGTTCGCGCGGTTTGAGGTCAGTGTCGCCCTCTCGCTCCACTGAATGGCCTCACGCACGACGACCGGGACGGTGACCTATCAGGCCGAGTTGCTTCTCTACCTCGCCGATTACGCGGACGAACTCGGTGCCGGTGACACGCGCGCTCTCAGTCATGTATCTTGATGGCGGTTGAGGGTCAGGCTGAAGGATCTGACCGACGAACCAGTAAGGTTGTCACTCAAAAATATTGCGTGCCAACGATTCCGCGTCGCAAAGCGACTTCCCAAGCGTGACCGTTCAGGTAGGTTGTGGCGGTAGCTCAGGGTTGTGGATGCGGAGATCCAGTAGCCGAATGCCTCTTGG
>NZ_SRHQ01000074.1:0-1405 GCF_004683995.1 Methylorubrum sp. Q1
TACTACAGCCGGGTTTTGCGCGGCTCACGCTTTTTGATTGGTCGTTTGGCCATTCGGGTCCGCCGTCGCCAATGGGCGCGTCTTGCCCGCTGCTGATGGCGTCGTCGCCAGACGGACCAGCGCAGGATCGCCGCGGTGTCGGGCGGAGGCAGGCCGACGAGAGCGGCCAGCAGGCGTCGGATCTCGGGCACGGTCAGGGGCAGCAGATCCGCGGCGAGGTTTGTCGTGACCACGCCCCCCGATAGCCGCCTGGCGCAGGGCGGCGAGGTAGGCGTGGGCGAGCATCGCCAAGGTGACGTGCCGGTGCCAGCCGGGATACGAGCGCACCTCGTACTGGTCGAGCCCGACCTCGCCCTTGGCCTGCTCGAAGTTGCTCTCGATCGTCCAGCGCCGGCCGGCGATCCGTACGAGGTCGCAGAGCGGTGTGCCCGCTGGTGCGTGGGTCAGGTAGAAGGTCAGCTCGTCCGGATCGGTCAGTGAACGACGGACCAGAAGCGCGCACTGGAAGCCTTGCGCGGCCCCACGATAGGGGACACAGGCCCAGTCGTACAAACGCGGTCCCTTGGCACCGTCACCCGCGCTCAGGCGCTGCCAGAGAGGCGGGGCGTTCCCAGGCCGCGCGTCGACCTGATCGGTAAACCACTCTGTCACGGGGAGCATGGCCAGCCGCTGACCCGACGTGACGGTCAGGACGTAACCGACCCGGTGATCTTCCGCCCAACGGCGGATGGCGCGGTCGCCCCCGTAGACGCTGTCGCCCGCGATCCAGGCAAACGGCAGCTCGGCCGCGCGCGCCCGCTCCAGCATGCCAAGGCCGAGCGCTGGCTTGGTCTCGAACGCAACCGCGTCCGGCACGTGCGCGGCTCGGCAGCGCGCACGGTCGTCCGTCCAGGACTTGGGCAGGTAGAGCGCCCGGTCGATCAGGGCATGGCCGTGCCGTCCGGCATAGCCCAGGAACACCCCGACCTGCGCGTTCTCGATCCGTCCGGCTGTGCCGGTGTACTGCCGTTGCACGCCAGCCGACTTGATCCCTTTCTTCAGGAAGCCGGTCTCATCGAGCACGAGCACAGCGTTCGGATCGCCCAGGTGATCGGCCACGTAGCTCTGTAGGTCGTCGCGCACGGCGTCCGCGTCCCAGCGCACCCGGCTCAGGAACTCCTGGACCCCATCGGGCGTAGCATCGCCTGCCGCTTCCGCCAGTTGCCAGCCGTTCTTGCGCTCGACCGGCGCCAGGAGGCCGCGCAGGTAAGCCTCGACCCGTCGGCGCGGCTCGGCCCGCCCGAACCGGCCGCCAATCCGCTCCAGCACCTCGTCAAAACTCTGCGCCCAGCCCGCTGCATCCGCTCCTATCATCCGCGTCATGGCCTACCTCCGCCATGACAACGCGCAAAACCCGGCTGTAGTA
>NZ_SRHQ01000075.1:0-1363 GCF_004683995.1 Methylorubrum sp. Q1
GCCGTATAGTAGCTCTGCCCGGTCTTGACGTCCTGGGTCACGTCCGCCGAGACGCGCACCACCTCGCCGTCGATCTCCGGCGTCGTGCGCGTGTTGAAGGCGGGGAAACGCAGTACCGCCTTCTGTCCCACCCGCACGTTGTCGATGTCCTGCGGCTGCACCCGCACCTCCACCAGCAACTGATCGGAGGCCGGCACGATCAGCATCGCCGGCTCGCTGGGGACCACGAGGCCCCCCACCGTGTGCACGCTCATCTGGTGCACGAAGCCGTCCTGCGGCGCGCGCAGCTCGACCCGCTTGAGCTGGTCTTCCGCCGCCACGCGCTTCTCGCGCAGCTCCGACCACTTGCCGCGGATCTCGGCCAGATCCTTGCCGGTCTCGGTGCGCATCTCGCCGTCGATCTGGATGATCTGCAGCTCGGTCTCGGCGATCTTGCCGCGCGCCGAGGCCGTCGAGGCGACGAGCTGGCCGCGCTCGCCTTCGAGCCGGGCGGCGTCGCGCTCCAGGGCGGTGACGCGGGAGAGCGGGACGAGGTTCTTGGCATAGAGGTCGCGCACGCCGCCGAGTTCGTGGCCGATCAGGTTGATCTCGCGGTCCTTGGCCGCGGCCTGCTTGGTGAGCCCGTCGATCTCCTGGCGCAGTTGCTCGACGCGTTCGCGCAACTGCGCCCTCTGACCCTCGCGGCCGGCGACGCGAGAGGCGAACAGGCGCGATTCGCCGTCGATCAGCCGGGCGACGCTGGGATCGTCGTCGATGCGGGCGACGAGATCGGGCGGGAAGGCGATGGTCTTGAGCCCGTCGCGCTCCGCCTCGTCGCGGGCGCGCCGGGCGGAGAGTTCGTCCATGGCCTTGAGCACGATGTCGAGGTTGGCCCGGGTCTGGGTTTCATCGAGACGAATCAACACGTCGCCGGCCGCGACCCGCTGGCCCTCCCGCGCCAGGAGCTGGCCGACGACGCCGCCGGTGGGGTGCTGCACCTTCTTCACGTCGGTCTCGACGACGAGCTGGCCCGGCGCGATCACCGCGGCCGAGATCTCTGTGAAGGTGGCCCAGCCGCCGACGCCGAGGACGAGGGCGGCGGAGAGGCCGATCGCGACGGTGAGGTGGCTGCGGATCGAACCGTGGGCGACGGGACGCGGCAGTGCCGGGGGGAGAACGTTGAGGGGGGTGAGGGTCGCGGACATCAGGCACTCTCACGGATCGAAGGCACGGCGGATTGCGGGGCGGCGGGCTCGGCGGCGACCGGCACGGGGGCCGGTGCCGGGCGCAGGACGCGCTTGAGGATCTCGTCCTTGGGCCCGAAGGCCTGGGCGCGGCCGTCGGCCATCATCAGGATCAGGTCGAGGGCGGCGAGCGCGCTCGG
>NZ_SRHQ01000076.1:0-1351 GCF_004683995.1 Methylorubrum sp. Q1
GCCTCCGAAAGCTACCATGGCATGGAGTGGCAAGTCCCGGCGGCCACAACATCCTCACCATCGATCCACCAGTCTGGACACAAGAAGCAATTGTCCGTCCTGCGCCGAAGAGAAATTAAGGACGTCTGACTGCGAAGATCCGATGCCGTTTCTCAGGCCGCCTTCACCTGCTGGATGATCCATTCGAACGCAGAGATCAGCTTCGTGGCTCCAGCAGGATCCGCGGCCACTTGCTGCAAAGGCACTGCGGCCCAGCGGTTCAGCGAGGAATCGTCGAGGGACACTCCGTCGATCTCGGCGAAACGACGCATCAACTCTCGGCGCTGGTCTATATCGCCGAACACCGGCTTGCCATCCAGCGATTTGAACTGCAGCCACACCTTACCCTCTGTTGAGAGGTAAGCCGGATTAATAGCTACACCTAGTGGTTTTAAAAGCGGGTAGACCGAGCCGTTTTCTCGACCCGTGCCGAAGACGAGCGGCAGGCCCGTACTTTTCATCCAATTAAGCAATGCCCTTGCGACTGAAACTTCCTCTGCTGGGTATTTATCTTCGAAGGCCGCGATCAGCCTTTCCTCGGTCCAGCGAGTACCCTTCACAGCGTCCTTCCTGCCGGCAGCCTCCTGGGTCTGCCCGAAGACCACTGGCACAATGGTTCGAAGGCCCTCGCCTACGAACTGCCGAAGTTCCAGCGCAAGAACTTCCGCAGGGTTCATTTGTATGTTGAGGAACTCGACGATTCGGCGAAGCTCAGTAGGTATGTGGTCAGCTACGAACAAGAGTCGCAACTTGCCTGCCTGAATGTTCGTGCCGACCGCGCTCCAGAACCATTCGGCTGTGGCCGGCGGTTCAAGGAGTTCAGCGAGCGTGACGTTGGCATCCGTCCCGGCTTGGAGGCATGTTGCCTCAAAAGCGGCGGCGATCCGTTCTGCGTTCCAGAAGGACTGGAAGTTTGCGGCGTAGTCGAGCATCTGCCCAACCACTTCGCGGCGCAGGCGGCTGTCGGATTGCCGCTTGACTTCAACAAGCGTCGGGACGCCATCTTGGTCGAGGAAGAGATGGTCGAGCGACCAGCGTGTCACCTCATCCTCATGTCCGATGGACAGCTCTTGCCGAACTAGGACGAAGCGCCTCGGCTGGTCGGGGTTGATCTGGTCCCCGACCAAAAGGGAAGGAAACTTCGAAAGGAGCTTTTGAAAATCAAGCTCGGCCGCGAAGTGGGCCGGCAGCATCGGAACGAGGGCCTCATCGGCTTTCAGTACGAACACCCCAGATTGCGTCGCCATCATTCCTCCTTCACGTCGGGCCTGATGACCTCGGCCTAACACCTGTCGGTTCACGCCTCCTAGTG
>NZ_SRHQ01000077.1:0-1327 GCF_004683995.1 Methylorubrum sp. Q1
AGCCCGGTGCGAGGCCGAGGAGGGTGCCGAGCGGGACGACGAGGGTGGCGCCGGCGTAGAAGCCGTCCTTGGCGCGCCGCGCGGTGAAGGGGTTCCAGAACGTGTTCGGGTTGACCACGTACTGAACCACCGGCTCGATGATCACGCCCGCGCCGACATCGAAGTGCGCGTTGGCCTCGAACACGAACTTGTCGCGCGAATACGGGGCGCCCGAGCCGCCCGAGATGAAGTTCGCGTCAGACAAGAACTGCGTGTAGTTCTCCGACAAACGCTGCCAGTTCATCTTCAGCCCGTAGCTGTCGTTGGGCCGGCTCTGGTCGGGCGCGTCGAGGCGCACGCCGACGAACGAGTTGAAGCGGATCGGCACCGTCGGGTCGAAGGAATAGCCCGTGCCGGTGTAGAGCGAGATTGACGTCGGGTGCGGGTTGGCGACGAGGCCGCCATCGGCGCGCCAGACCGTCTGCGTGCCGGTGAGCACGATGCCGGAGGTGCCGTTCTTCTGCAGCACCGGGGCGCCGGGGTTCAGGCCCTTGGAGGTGCCGAACACCGTCTTGAAGTTGTCGTCGTGATCGGCCGTGTTGAAGAAGCCGGTGAGCGAGGCGCGGCCGGGATAGGCGGTCATGGTGTAGTCGGTCTTGGTGCCGATCTCGGTCATCACCAGCGCGCCCGAGAGCCGCTCGTAGCCGAAATCGTAGCCCGAGAGCGCGTTGGTGCCGGGGTTCACCGAGAAGGCGCCGGCCTGGACGTAGCTCGTGGGCGAGAGCTGGTAGGCGGCATTCGCCCCCCAGACGGCGTAGAGCGGCGAGGTGAAGCCGGCGTTGATGTAGAACAGGTCCTGGAAGCAGGAATTGATCGAGTTGCACGGCGGCAGGCCGTAGTAGCGGTCGGGGTGGGTGCGGCCGACCTCGATGACGAGGCGGTCGTCGAGGAGCTTCTGCTGGTAGGTGAGCAGCGAGAGGCGGTTGTTGTTGGGGTTGAACGGCGGCTGGTAGCCCACCGTGGTGTCGCCGATATCGGCGGCCATGTTGAGATTGCGGACGTTGCCGAAGAAGGTCTGGGTGAACTTGATGGTGCCGCCACTGATGTTGGCGATGCGCTGCATGTCGGCGGTCATGGAGAGGACGAAGTAGGTCGAGTTCGACTGCTCTCCGGTGCGCAGGCCGGCCGAGGGGTTGGCCTGGTAGAAGTTGTAGATGTTGATGTCGAAGGTGAGCCCGCGCTCGGCCATGTGGGTGGCCCAGGGGGCGAGCGGGCCGACGCGGACGGGATCGGTGGCCTTCTCGGCGATGGCCGGATCGGTGCGCGGCTGGGTCTGGTCGTTGAACTG
>NZ_SRHQ01000078.1:0-1323 GCF_004683995.1 Methylorubrum sp. Q1
TCTGCAGATGCTCGACCGCCACTTCGCCGCGGTTCGTCAGGATCCGCGTGCCCGACGCGAAGCAGAGAACGAGGGGCGCCTGCGAGAAATTGGAACTTGGGACAATATCAAATTGTCTGAAGGAAGATGGTTCACTGTTCGTCAGCAGAAAATAAGTGAATCCATCCGGAGTTCTGGTGGATGGGAACCGAACAATGGTCCCATTGTCCTGAGATTTCCCCCAATAAGAATAATTTTGTTGTGTGGTGAAATAATTTGCCGGCGTCGTTGTGATGCGCGCCAACTCGCCGGGCGTATCGCCCAGAATACCACTGTTATCACTATCGGTGACGACGAAAGTGGGAGCGTCCGGAGCGTCAACTCTTTGCGGATCGACGTTGCCGATCCTGAAACTGCTTGTCGAAGCGTCGGTGGAGTTGAGCTCGACGAAGGTTCTATATGTCAGTGATGGGCTGGGTCCGGAGGACATGTCGAGGTCTCCTACTAGATTTCACGACGTTACTTGGTTGCTTCGCTCTCATGGGCATTATAAAAATCTATAATTTTGTTCAATACAATCGAAAATATAACAATATTATCAGATAAATACCATATAATCTATGTGTGCGGCAATGGTTCTCAAGTTCCGGAAACCGGATCTGGCCTGCTCGCGTCGTGGAATAAATTCGGTCTTCAGGGCGTTTGGCCCGATAAGTCGGGCAACGCGCCTGAATCCAAATTGCACTGGCGCATGATGAGCCTCCGCTCTGCTAAGCTTTCGAAATCCCTGTGGGACGACAAAGAAAAATTCGCACGACCCTTCGCAACTTTTTTGAGTTCGACGCTCACCTGCTCCGTCAGCCGCTCGCGGTTTGGGCGCTAGTCGATGCTGGGCTGCGCCTCGTAGTGCGTGACCTTGCCCCCTGTTTGCCCCCGTTCATAACCAGAGTCCGTTCTGGTTCTGGTCCTGTCGGGACCGGGTTGCAAACGCGTTCGGGGTGAGCCCGCCGAGGCTCGTGTGGGGGCGGCAGGTGTTGTAGTCGACCCGCCACGCCTCGATGATGGTCCGGGCCGCCGGGAGGCTTCGGAACAGATGCTCGTTCAGGCACTCGTCGCGCAAGCGCCCGTTCAGGCTCTCGACAAAACCGTTCTGCTGCGGCTTGCCGGGGGCGATGTAGTGCCACTCGACCGCACGCTCCTCCTGCCAGCGCAGGATGGCGTGCGAGGTCAGTTCGGTGCCGTAGCACATCAGGAAGATGGCTCGACGGTTCTGGGGCGGCGCGCGAAGCCATGCTGAGCGCAGCGCGCCGCCCTGGGCGGTCATGGCCGATCTGATCCTCCCCC
>NZ_SRHQ01000079.1:0-1266 GCF_004683995.1 Methylorubrum sp. Q1
GCTTTCGCGGACACGGGGTTTAGCTTGCATTCCGCTCGGCTTGCTCGGGCGTGATGTAACCGAGCGCTGAGTGGATGCGCTGCCGATTGTCGTAGCCCTCGATGTCGGCGAACAGGTCGCGTCGGGCCTCGTCCCGGGTCGCCCATCGTCGTTGGTGGACGAGTTCGACCTTGAGTGTGTGGAAGAAGCTTTCCATGGGAGCATTGTCGTAACAACAGCCCGTACGGCTCATGGAGGGCGTCGCCTTCATGTCGACAAGCTGCTTTCGGTAGGCCTCGGCGGCGTATTGGCTGCCGCGATCCGAGTGACAGATGAGCCCAGCGGCCGGTCGCTGCCGTTGGGTGGCCCTCATCAAGGCGGCCGATGTCAGCTCGGTCCGCATGTGGTCGCGCATGGACCAACCGACGATTCTTCGCGTGGCGAGATCGAGAACGGCGGCCAGATAGAGCCAGCCCTCGCCGGTGGGCAGGTAGGTGATATCGGCCAACCAAACCGTGTTGGGCAGGGCAGCCGAGAACTGTTGTTTGAGGAGGTTGGGCGCGATCGGCAGATCATGACGGCTGTCGGTGGTGCAGGGCCGGAACCGACGCCCTGCCAGAGCCCGGATGCCTTGACGGCGCATCAGGCGCTCCACCCGCCCGCGACTGACGGTTCGGCCCTCTGCGCGCAAGGCCGCGTGCACCCGAGGTGAGCCATAGCGCCGATGATGCTCGGCATGTATCCGCCGGATGTCGTCGAGGAGTTGACGGTTCGACACCGACCGGTCGCTCTCGGGACGTGACCGCCAGCCGTAGTAACCGCTGGGGGAGACTGCGAGCACGCGGCACATGAGACGCACCGGCTAGGTGTTCGCATGCTGCTCGATGAAGGCGAACGTCACTTGGGCATCTCCGCGAAGATGCCGATCGCTTTTTTTAGGACGTCGCGCTCCATGCGCGTCCGGTCGAGTTCACGCCGCAGACGGGCGATCTCAGCGGCTTGGTCGGAGGGGGACGCCACTGGGCTCGCAGGCGCGGCTCCCGGTGACCTTTCTGCTCGCGGTGGTGGGGAGCCACCCATCAGCGCCGAGCGCCACTGCCTCAGCATTGAGGGTTGGATCCCGAGCTCGGCTGCGATCTGCATCTGCGGCCGGCCGCTACTTTCCAGCAGGGCCACCGCCTCGCGTTTGAACTCGGGGGTGAACTCGCGTCTCGTCTTGGCCATCAAACACCTTCCCCGCCCGCAAGGAGCGTATCAGAGGTGTCCGTGAAAGCGGGGGAGGATCAG
>NZ_SRHQ01000008.1:0-198672 GCF_004683995.1 Methylorubrum sp. Q1
TCCCGACCGGGTCGATGCCATCGAGGATGCCATTGAGACGTGAAGCTCTAGCCTCCTGTTTTCGCATCATCTTTTTTCGAAAGCCGGCAACCACCTTTCGGGCCGATGCTCTACCCTTCCACCTGCGACCAGAACCCCGACTTGCGCCCGTGTGCCTTGCGAAGCTGCGCCACGTACTCGGCGTGGCTCGGCGTCAGGTCGCCCGACGCAAGTTCCCGCGCGAGTTCGCCCAGACGCATCAGATGGCGGGCGCCGTGGCCGTAGGCGGGCGAGCGGCCGCGTTCGAGGATGTCGTCGATGAGCGCGCGATAGAGCACGCTCGCCGCCAGCGGATGGTCCGGCTCCAGCGCCTCGGCGGCCGGGGCGAGCAACTCCCAGATCCGGCCCGACCATGCGTCGCGCCGGTCGAGCACGAGGCGGGCGGCGCGGTCCAGATTCGGCCAGCGGATCAGGAAGTAGAGGCCGCCATGCGGGTCCTTGCGGTTCGCGGCGTGAACGAAGGCACGCTCCAGCGCCTCCTCGTCCTCGAAATCCGGCAGGCGGGCGAGGTAATCGCGCAGCGCCTGCGGATCGAGGCTCTTCTCGAACCGCGACCAGCGTAAATCTTGCGCCTCGTCCTTGCGGCCGAGCGCGTCGAGGATGCGGATCTCGACGGCCTCACGCTCGCGTTCGGGGCCTTCGGGATCGAATCCGCCGACGATCAGATCCTCGCGCGTCATCACGACCGTGCCGCGCTTCTGCTTGCGGCGAATCCACTCGAGGGCCTCGCTGGCGCGGCCTGCCGCAAGCAGCCGCTCGGCCACCGCCGGGAGATCGGGCCGCTCGGGCGACATCTCCAGTTCGAGGGCGATGAATGCGTCGGCATCGCCGCGGGCGTCGGCGATGACCTGACGCAGGCGGGTGAGGCTCAAGCGGTGGTAGCGCCGCTCCCATTCCTGCCCGGCCATCTCGAAGACCGCCGGTCCGGTCTTCTTCTTGGCCGACGCCGGAAGCTTGGCGAGGGCGTCGACCAGATGTGCGTCGAGCGGTTGGAGCGCGGCCTTCGGCAGCTTTGGCAGGAGATCGACCAGCAGGGCACCGACGAGGCCGAAGCCATCGTCGTCGAGACCGTCGAGTGCGCGGGTCGCGAAGCCCAGCGCGGCATCCGCCGAGAGCCCCGCCGCGAGGCCTGCGGCGGCTTCGGCGGCGGCCTCGAAGATGCCGTGCACCTGCCCGCTGGAGTCATCGACCCGCTCCAGCGTGACGCCGGCGCTCCGGAGGAAGCGCAGCAGCCGGTCGAGGGCCATGCCGGCATCGAGCGGCTTCAGGTCGGAGAGGATGGTCGCGAGCGTGGCGTCGAGGTCGGAGGCGAAAGCCCGGCGCTTCTGCCAATCGATGTAGCCGCGGGCCTTTTCCAGCGCCGAGAGGCGGCGGTCGATCAAGGCCGCCACCCTGTCGGGCCCTTGGAGAGCGGCAATCGCGGCACTCACCCGCTTCTTGAACGGCGCGCTCTGGCCGACCTCTTCGAGGATCAGGGCGATGAGCCGCTCCTGGCTGAGCGCCGCGAGAGTTTCAGCCGTCGGCGTGGTGCTACGGGATTTTTTGGGCGGCTTCGACTGGGTAGGCGCTTTCGCCGACGCCCCGCTCTCAACCGCCACCTTCGCCCGCCGCGCCATCGCTTACCCCCTCAAGGCCTCGAGCCCGTTCAGGGTCCGAGCAGATCGATCAGGAAGGGGATCAGCGGCAGATCGGCCGGGGGCATCGGCAGATCGCGCAAAGCCCCCGGCCGCACCCAGCGGAGTGCCTGCGCCTCGCGCGACTGCGGAAGCCCCTCCCAGCGCCGACAGATGTAGAGCGGCATCAGAAGGTGGAAATCCGGGTAGGCGTGGCTCGCGAAGGTCAGCGGCGCAAGGCAGGGCTCCTTCACCGTGATGCCGAGTTCCTCGGCGAGTTCGCGGATCAGCGTCTCCTCCGGCCGCTCGCCGGGCTCGACCTTGCCGCCGGGAAACTCCCACAGGCCGGCCAGCGCCTTGCCCTCGGGGCGCTGGGCCATCAGCACCCGCCCGTCGGCATCGACCAGGGCCGCCGCGACGACGAGCAGGAGCTTGAGCGGCGTGCTCATCGGCCGATCGCGAACACGGCATCGACCTCGGCCGAGGTTTCGATCGACCCTGCCACGACCGGCACGGCGGTGCGGCCACGGGGGGCCGCCGCCTTCATCGCCATGCCGTAGGGCATGGGGCGGGGCGATTCGGCCCGCGGCGGCGATTCGATCGAGACGACGGTACCGAGTTTCACACCGGTCGCCTCGGCGATGCGCTCGGCCTGGGCGTGCGCATCCTTGACCGCGGCGACCTGCACGGCGGCTTCCGCCGCGGCCGGGTCGCGCAGGCCGAAGCTGATCCCCTGGATCCGGTTGGCGCCGGATTCGAGGGTGCGCCGCATCAATTCGCCGAGCTTGCCCATCTCGGCCAAGCGCACCCGCACGCGGTTGCCCGCCGTGTAACCGTCGTCCCGCTCGCCCATCGTTCCGTCGGGCTGGCGGACGGTCTTGGTCCGCGGCTGGAGGGTGATCGAGGAAGTGCCGATATCGGCCTCCGCCACGCCCATCTCCTTTGCGCTCGCGACGATGCCTTTCGCCGCCTGGCTCGCGGCATCGAGGGCGGCGGCCGGCGTGGCGCCGCGGGTCTCGACGCCGATCTCGACGGAGGCGAAATCCGGCGCGACCTCCTGGGAGGCCCGGCCGATCACCCGGATGCGGCCGGTCTCGTCGTCGGCCATGGCGGGTGCCGCCACGGTGAGAAGCAGGAGGGGAACGGCAAGCGCGGAAAAGAACTTCACGAGCGATAGTCCCCGTTGATGGCGACGTAGGCCTTGGTGAGGTCGCAGGTCCAGACGCGCGCCCGGCCCTGGCCGAGGCCGAGATCGACCCGCACGGTGATCTCGGGCCGCCGCATCACGGCGCTGGCCGCCTCCTCGCTGTAATCGGGATCGCGGGCGCCCAGCACCGCGACGCGCACGTCGCCGAACCAGATCGCGAGGCGGTCGCGGTCGGCGGGCTCGCCGGCCTTGCCGACCGCCATCACCACGCGGCCCCAATTGGCGTCCTCGCCGGCCACCGCGGTCTTCACCAGCGGCGAGTTGGCGATCGACATGGCGATGCGGTGGGCGGATGGATCGCTCTCGGCGCCCTCGACCTCGACGGTCACGAGCTTGTTGGCGCCCTCCCCGTCGCGGGCGACGAGCTGCGCGAGTTCGATCAGCAGGTCGTCCAGAGCGGCCCGGAAGCCGGCGAGCCGCGGATCGTCCGCCCGTGTCACCGCCGCGTTGCCGGCGGCACCCGTGGCGAAGAGCAGCAGCGTGTCGGAGGTGGAGGTGTCGCCGTCCACCGTCACGCAGTTGAACGAGGTCTTGGTGCCCGCGCTCAAGAGTTCCTGGAGCACGGCCTGCGGCAGAGCCGCGTCGGTGAAGGCAAAGGAGAGCATCGTCGCCATGTCGGGGGCGATCATGCCCGCGCCCTTGGCGATGCCGTTGATCGTCACCGGCACCCCGTCGATCTCGGCGCGGCGGGTGGCGAGCTTCGGGAAGGTGTCGGTCGTCATGATCGCCTGCGCCGCCTGCGCCCAGGCCTCGGCACCGCCCTCGGCGCGCGCGGCGCACTCGGCCAGCACGCCCTCGAACTTGCGCGCGTCGAGCGGCTCGCCGATCACACCGGTGGAGGCGATCATCACCGCCTCCGGGGCGCAAGCGGCGGCCCGGCCGGCGATGTCGGCGGTCAGCGCCACGGCCTCACGCCCTTTGAGCCCGGTGAAGGCGTTGGCGTTCCCCGAGTTGACCACGAGCGCCCGCGCACCCTTGCCAGACTTCAGGGCGTCCCGGCACCAATCCACCGGCGCGGAGGGGCAGCGCGAGCGGGTGAACACTCCCGCCACTTCCGTGCGCTCGGCCAGGGCGACGTAGAGGACGTCCGTGCGGTTCTTGTAGCGGATGCCGGCCTGCGCCGTGGCGATGCGCACGCCCGCGATCTCCGGCAGCGACGGTGAGGTGGCGGGTGCCAAGGGGGAGATCTCGGTGGATGACATCAGTCGTCGGCTCCGTCTCGTGCCCGCTCCCGCCAATTCGGCCGCGTCGGGAGGGGCGGCCTCGCATGCGCAGGCGACACGGGCATGAAAGTCGTGGGTCGCGGGTCGCTGTCTTGCGCCCGCCGCGCCTCACGTCAACACGCGGGGCGTGTCCCGGGCGCTGCCCGTCGTGTGAGGGCTCCGGCTCGGATTGGTCAGGATAGCCCGTCCGTCAGCGATGCAACTCTGCGACGCAGAAGACAAAGGCCTCTCGAATTCCGCCTCGAAGTCTAGGTCGCAAACTGCGTCTCGAAAAAGTGCACCATCGCTACCGTCGAACGTTGACGCTTGAATGCCTATCATAACCTGCTTAACCTAGAATGATGCAGCGCACCCAAGATCGTGAGGAAGCGACCATCGACCTCGATCCCGTCCGCGCGGACGGACAGGTGGGCGGCATCGCGGCGCCGCGCAGTTGCTACGGGGTTCAGGTGCTGGTCGCCGGGCGCCGCAAACAGTGGCGCGATGAGATCAACGGGCAGATCCGCCGCGCCGGCTACAGCGCCATCTCCGTCGATTCGGCCGTCGATGCCCTCACCGTGCTGGTGCTCGGCCTGCCCGTCGATGTTCTCGTGACCGATGCCGAACTGCACGGCGCGCTCGGCCTCAGCGAACTCGCCGCGGAGGCGCGTGCGTTGAGACCGAATCTCGGCATCGTCGTCGCCTGCGACTCGGCGGTCAACGACTGTGCCGACCTCGTACCGGCGGACGCGCTGCTGGTGTCCTCCCTGGGTCAGGAGGAAGCCGTCGCCTCTTCGGTCCGCGAGGCGATGGCCGCCCGCGCCGGCTGATTCCGCCTCCCCATCGCCGCATCCGCGACGATCCGGCCCGTACCCGAAGGCCGGCCGGGTATGGCAGCCTCCGCGCCGGAGGACATAACGCCATGACGATTCGCCGCCGGGACTGCCTCGCGATGCTCGCCGTTCTCGCGGCGAGCCGCGCCCATGCCGCGGAAGCCGGGCCGGCGGGCGCCTTCGCCTTCGACAAGCCGGAGGGCGGCGGCCTTCCGCTCTCGGCCTATGCCGGCAAACCCATCCTCGTGGTCAACACCGCCACCGCCTGCGGTTACGCTCCGCAATTCGTCGGACTTCAAGGCCTCTGGACCCGTTTCGGCGGGCGGGGCCTGACGGTGATCGCGGTGCCCTCGCCCGATTTCGGCAATCAGGAGCCGCTCGACGGCGCCGCCATCGCCGATGCCGCGCGAAAGAACCACGGTGTCACCTTCCCGGTCACGGACAAGACTCATGTGCGGGGGCCCGCCGCCCATCCGTTCTACCGCTGGGCGGCCGAGCAGAAGCCGGGGCAGAGCCCGCAATGGAACTTCCACAAATATCTCGTCGGCCGTGACGGCACCCTGCGCGCTGCCTTCGCGACCCAGGTCGATCCGAGCGATCCGCGCATCGTCAGCGCCATCGTCGCGGAACTGGGACAGGCCTGAACGGAGGACTGCTCGGTTAGCGGCCCGGAACGTCGGCCGGCGGCAGCAACCCGCGCTCGATCCGCCCCGGCGGCAGGGGACGCCGGGCGCGTGGGGCCTGGAGGCGCCCCTCCCGCTCGACCATGCGCGGCGGCGCGGACGGATAGCTGGAGGGATAGTTCGAGGCGAAGGGGTTCGGCGGCACGCCCTGGGCCCGGCATGGCAGGGCAGCGAGGCAGAGGCTCGCGGCGGCGAAGACGGTGCTCGGGCGCATCGGCAGTGGATTTTCCGGTCGGCAGGGCCTCGCGCCGGCACGGGGCGCCTCCCCACATGCCAGCCGGTCACGTCATCATTGCGGCCGGAAAGATCGAGCCATGGAACCGCACAGTTTCGAGCAGGACGGCACCGTCTACGAGGTTCGCTTCGAGCGGACGCCGGAGGGTTGGATCGCGCATATCCGGCCCGAAGGCTGGACCGAGGCCCACGTCGTCGCCTTTCCCGAAGGCGTCGGCTTCGATCGGGACGACGTGCGCGGGTCCCTGATCGCCGGCTGCGAAGCCGCAGTGGCCCGCCTCCCGCGCCGTGCGCCGACACGGCATTGAGAGGGGTGAAACGGAACCTCCGGCGTCCCGACCGGTTCGGGCTCCAGCAGGTGAAACGAAGCACGTTGGAAACGAACGGGATTTTGCGATGACCGAGGTGACCTACCATATCGTCGAGCACGACGGCGGCTTCGCCTACAAGGTCGGAGACGTGTTCTCGGAGACCTTCCCGAGCCGGGCGGAGGCGTTGCAGGCGGCGCAGGCTGCAGCTGCCGAGCAGCAGGTGCCGGGCTCGACCGAAGGCATCCGCTACCAAGACGGGAGCGGCCAGTGGCACGACGAGACCGCGCAGGGCAACGACCGGCCCGTAGCCAAGGTCGCGGAGGACTGAATCGCCTCAGCCTTCCAGGGTGATGAGGCCGACGCTGCCGCCCGCCGCAGCGGTATTGACGGTCAGCGTCCGCTCCGTGGCGAAGCGGACGAGATAATGGGGACCGCCGGCCTTCGGGCCGGTCCCCGACAGGCCGGAGCCGCCGAAGGGTTGGCTGCCGACGACGGCGCCGATCATGTTGCGGTTCACGTAGACGTTGCCGTGCGGCAGCGCCTCGGCGATGCGCTCGGCGGTTTCCTCGATCCGCGAATGGATACCGAGAGTGAGCCCGTAGCCGCCGGCCCGGATCGCCTCGATGACCGAGCCGAGCCCGTCCGCCGGGTAGCGGACGACATGGAGGATGGGTCCGAAGACCTCCTCCCGCAGGTCGGTAACCCTGTCGATCTCGAAAATGTGGGGCGCTACGGTGAGGCCGCCCGACGCCGTACCGGCGAAGTGCAGCCGCGCCGAGGCGGTCATGGCCGCGATATGCGCGTCGAGCCGTTGCTTGGCGCCCGCGTCGATCACCGGACCGAGATCGGTCGCCAACTCGCGGGGGTCGCCGACCGTCAGTTCCCGCGCCGCGCCGACCACTGCCGCGACCATCCTGTCGGCGACGTCCTCCTGCACGAGGAGCAGGCGCAGGGCCGAGCAGCGCTGGCCGGCGGAGCGGAAGGCCGAGACCACCACGTCGTCGGCCACCTGCTCGGGGAGTGCCGTGGCATCGACGATCATCGCGTTGATGCCGCCGGTCTCGGCGATCAGCGGCAGGATCGCGCCGTCTCGGGCGGCGAGCGCCCGGTTGATCCGCCGCGCCGTCGCCGTGGATCCGGTGAAGACCACGCCGGACAGCGCCGGATGTTCGATCAGCGCGGCGCCGGTCTCAGGACCGCCGGGGACGAGGTGAAGGGCGCTGCCCGGAATGCCGGCCGCGTGGAGCAGGCGCACGGCGAGATCCGCCACCAGAGGCGTCTGCGGCGCGGGCTTGGCGACGACGGCGTTGCCGGCCATCAGCGCCGCCGCGACCTGCCCCGTGAAGATCGCGAGCGGGAAATTCCAGGGTGAGACGGCGACGAACACGCCCCGGCCGACGAGGCGCAGGCTGTTGGCCTCTCCGGCAGGGCCGGGCAGGTCCTGCGGCGCGCGGAACAGATCCCGGCCCTGCGCCGCGTAGTAGCGCAGGAAGTCGATCGCCTCGCGCCACTCGGCCACGGCGTCGTCGAGGGTCTTGCCGGCCTCGGCTTGCAGCAGGTGCAGGAGCCGGCCCTGCTCCCTCACGAAGGCGTCGGCCGCCCGTTCCAGGCAGGCGGCGCGCTCGCGGGCGGGCGTCGCGGCCCAGGCAGGGAAGCCGCGCGCGGCTGACTCCATGGCGAGCGCGGCGGTGGCGGAGTCCGCCTCGATGACGTCGCCGAGGGCCGCGCCGTCGATGGGGCTGACCACCTGCCGGACGCGGCCGGGCTGGATGGCCCCGTCGATGATCGGCGCGGCCTCGGCGGGGCCTGCGGCCCGCGCGACGGCATCGGTCCAACGTCGCAGCGACGCGCCGTCGCCGAAGGCGAGCCCCGGAGAATTGCGGCGCTCACGCCCGAACAGGTCGCGCGGCAGCGGGATCTTGGGATGACGGGCCTGCGAAGGCGTCTCCACCAGGGCCTGAGGCCGTGCCAGAAGTTCGGCCACCGGCACCGAGGGATCGGCGGCGCGGGCGACGAAAGAGGAGTTCGCCCCGTTCTCCAGCAGCCGGCGGACGAGATAGGCGAGCAGCTCGCGGTGGCCGCCGACGGGCGCGTAGACCCGCTGGCCGACGCCCGGCGCCCGCTCGGCGAGGCGCTGGTAGAGCGCCTCGCCCATGCCGTGCAGGCGCTGGAACTCGAAGCCGGCCTCCTCGTCCGCGGGACGATCGAGCAGCCCGGCCAGACCGAGCACGCTCGCCACGGTCTGGGCATTATGCGTCGCAAATTGCGGGTAGAGGCGCGGGCGCAGCGCCAGCAGCCGCTTGGCAGCGGCGAGGTAATTCAGGTCCGTCATCGCCTTGCGGGTGAAGACGGGGTAGTCCGCCGTCCCTTGCGTCTGGGCGAGCTTCACCTCGGTGTCCCAGTAGGCGCCCTTGACGAGGCGCACCATCAGCCGCCGGTCGTGCCGCTCGGCGAGCGTGGCGACATGCTCGATCACCGGAAGGCAGCGCTTCGAATAGGCCTGGATCGCGAGGCCGAATCCGTCCCAGCCCGCCAGCGCCGGATCGGCCAGCACGGCCTCGAACACGTCGAGGGAGAGTTCGAGCCGCTCCGCCTCCTCGGCGTCGAGGGTGAAGTTGAGGTCGTGGGCGCGGGCGTCGCGGGCGAGGTCGCGCACCACTGGCACCAGTTCGGCCATCACCCGCGCCCCTTGCGTCGGGGTGTAGCGCGGATGCAGCGCCGACAGCTTGACCGAGATGCCCGGCCGGGCCGGAAGCGGCGCGTTGCCGGCTTCCCGCCCGATCCGGTCGATGGCGCGGGCATAGGCTTGGCGGTAGCTCTCGGCGTCGTCCGCCGTGCGGGCGCCCTCGCCGAGCATGTCGAAGGAGAAGCGGGAACGGCGGGCAGCCCCCGAGCCGGCCCGCTTGAGCGCCGCGCCGATCTCCTCGGCCAATACGAATTGCCCGCCCATCACCCGCATCGCCCGGTGGGCCGCCGCGCGCACGGCCGGGCGGCCGAGGCGGCGGACCATGCTCCCCAAGGTCGCCTCGGGCGTGTCCTGCGGGCCGACGAGGCGGGCGCCGAGGCCGAGCGCCCAGGATGCGGCATGGGCAAGGCCGCTCTCCGAACGCACCGCGTGATGGACAAAGTCGCCCTCGCGCAGCTTGTCGGCGATCAGCCGGTCGGCGGTGGCCGCATCGGGTACCCGCAGCAGCGCCTCGGCGAGGCTCATGAGGGCGAGCCCCTCGCGGGTCGTCAGCGCATATTCCCGCAGCAGCGCCTCGACGGCGCCATGGCCGGCATCGGCGCGGATCGCGCCGATCAGGTCGGAAGCGAGCCGATCGACCGCCGCCTCCGCGGCCGCCGGCAGGGGCGCCTCATGCAGCAGCGCCTCCGCCAAAGCGGCATCATCCGGGGCATAGGAGGCCTGAAAACGCGGCGCAGACATCGGGCCATCGGTCATATGAGAGACTAGCACTCTCTCTGTCGTCCGACAGGCCGATTCCGTCATTTACGAAAACGGTGGTCCGTGATCGCCCCGCGCGCGCCGTTACGGCCGCGCGCCGGGCGGGCTGATGTCGAGCGGCTGCGTCGCCGGGGCAGGCGCGGGTTCGGCTTCGATCCGGGCGCGGCGGGCGATCTCCTCCGCCTCCCGCTGGCGGGCTTGCCGCGCCGCCTCCTCGGCCGCCTGCTGCGCCTTGAGCCGGGCCTGCCGGGCCGCCTCCTCGGCCGCAACGCGGGCGCGGTCCATCTCGATGCGGGCGCGGCGGCGCTGGCGCTCGCTCTGGTCGGCATCGAACAGCTCGATCTTCTCGAGTTCGCGCTGGAGCACGAGGGCGGCGAGGCCGGTGGTCAGAGGCGCCGCGTCGAGCCGCCGATCCGGCGCGCCCAGCGGACCGCCG
The DNA here is from genome assembly GCF_004683995.1 of Methylorubrum sp. Q1. Classification (NCBI taxonomy): domain Bacteria; kingdom Pseudomonadati; phylum Pseudomonadota; class Alphaproteobacteria; order Hyphomicrobiales; family Methylobacteriaceae; genus Methylorubrum; species Methylorubrum sp. Q1. The sequence continues at coordinate 10,004 of NZ_SRHQ01000008.1, forward strand.
AACCCGAGCTGGATCGAAGGCGCCGCGCCGCTCCAACCCTTCGGCCCGGCCGCCGCCGTCAGCGCGCCGCGGGCGTCGAGCGTGCGGTTGCGCAGATCGACCTGAAGCGTGCCGTTCCAGCGCGCCGGGCCGAGATCGATGCCGAGCGGCGCCGTGCGCAGCGTACCGCTGGAGAGGGTGAAGGCGGCCGAAACCGGTCCCTTGGCCCGGAGCGGACCGGCGGACAGCTCGTCCGACACGAGCGCCTGGAGCCGTCCCTCGCGCAAGGGATCGTCCTCGGCGAGCGCCTTGCCGAGCGCCCGGTCCACGGCGCCCGCGTCGGCGCCGGGGAGCGCGAGGTCGGCGAGCCGGATCTCGCCATTGCCGGAAAGCTCGTTCGCCAGGGCGCTCAGGCTCACGCCCGTGGCGCCGAACCGCAGGGCCGCCGAAAGCCGGCCCGTGATCGGTCCCGCCCCGATCAGGCCGGTGAGATCGGCGCCCTCGATACTGCCCTCGCCCGACACCGCGGCGGCCCCCGTCGGCCGGGCCAGGGTGATGCTGCCGCCGAGCCGCCCTGCGGCGAGACCAGCCGAGAGGTCGCGCAGACTCAGCACGTCGCCCTCGCGCACCAGCGTCAGGCTCGCGCTGTCGGCCACGAGTCCCCGGCCGAGATCGAGCTGTCCGATCTTGAGGCCGAGGTCGACCTGCGGCTGCGCCGGCACCGCGGCGAAGCGCCCGCTGGTGTCGGTGGGCAACACCGTCGCCGCAACCAGCGCCGGCACGGACAGGCGGGCGAGCGTCGCGGTGCCCGTGAGCGCGCCATCCGGGCCGCGGTCGAGGGCGGCGGTGAGGTCGGTCCCCGCCACCTGCCCCGTGACATCGGCGTGCAGCGCGGCGTTCCGGCGCGACAGGGCCAGGGTGAGCGACGCGGGCAACGGCCCGGCCGCCGGGGCGGCACTTCCGGCGAGGATCAGGAAGGGGGCGAGGTCGGGGGCTGCCAGCCGCAGCGTACCACCGGTCGGAGGTCGGTCGAGGGCGTCGAGCAGGATCGGGCGCGGCGTCGAGACCGTGAGGCCAGCCAGATCGCCCTCGATGCCCAGTGCGAGCGGCGGCGTGCCCGGCTGGCCGGCCTCGGCGGCGGGCCGGGTGCCGGTCAGCCGCAGGCGCCCCGGCTGGCGCAGGGCGGCGATGTCGTCGCGGCCGAACCAGCGGCCGGTCTTCTGCGTCGTCAGCGTGGCGTCGAGGCGGTCGATCCGGCCGGAGCGGGTCAGAAGGCCAAGATCGAGATCGCCTTCGCCCGCCTTTCCTTTCGCGGATGCGCGCAAGGCATCCGCCTCACCCGATTCCCGTTCCAGGGTCAGATCGAGCGCCAATCCGCTCTGGCGGACACTCTGCGGCACGAAACGGGCCTCGGGCAGGAAGCCGCGTTCCAGCAGGGCCAGCAGCGGCGCCGCCCTGCCCGCCGTCACGCGACCCTCGATCCGGCCCGAGCCGTCCGGAGCGATCCGTCCGGCGAGCTGGGCGCTCGCGCCCGCGAGGTCGGCGATGTCGAGCGTATCGACGACGAGGCTGGCGCCGTCCGATTGCAGGCTGACCGCGATGGTACCTTTGCCGGAATGGGCACCGGCAGGTCCGTAGCGCACGTCGCGCGCCTTCAGCGTCAAGCCGAGATCGTGCCGGTGCAGGCCGGACATGAGTTCACCGAGCGGGGGCAACTCGGCGATGTCGATGCCGTTGGCGGAGAGCTGCGCGTCGAGCCGCCCGCGCCCGTTCGCATCGGCTCGCAGGTAACGGGCATTACCGGTGACGCGGGCTTCGCCCAGGGCGAGGCGCAGATTGCGCAGGGAGAGGTCGCTGCCGGCCGCCGAGAGGTCCGTGCCGATCTCGAAAGCGCGCCCATCGAGAATCGCCGTGACGCTCTCCTCGGCGCCGATGCGGCCGAGATAGCGCCCGAGTGCCTCCGAGTTGCGTGTCGCGAGGTCGATATGCCCGGTGAAGCGCGGCGAGCCCGAAAGCTCGGCCTCGCCGGTCGCCGCAACGGTCGCGACCCCCGGCGCCCTGCCCTCGAAGCGGCGCAGCACGAGCCCGCCGGTGCGATCGAAGGTTCCGCGGAACCCGACATCGGCCCAGTCGTCGAGACCGAGCGCGACGCTCTCGGCGGCAACATCCAAGTCGAGCAGAAGCGGCGGCGTCAGGGCACCCGATGTCAGCCCCTGCGCCAGCAGCCCGCGGGCAGCGCCGGAGAGCAGCAGCCCGTCGAGGTCGAGGCGGCGTGTACGAAGCGTCAGGCCGAGCCGGGCCTCGCGCAGGTCGAGGCGGCCGCTACCCGACAGGCGGGCCGCCTTGCCGCCGGGATCGAGTTCGAGCTCGACGGTCTTGGCCTGCACCAGGGGGCCGCGCGACGCGAACTTGGCCGCCAGGGTGAGGGGCAGGACGGCGCCCGCCGGCTGCACCGGCGGCCCGACGGTCAGCCGCGCGGTGCCCTCCGCCTCCGGCACGAGGCCGCGGCGCGCCCGATCGGTATCCGATGCGTCCTCGGGCTTGAGGGTGATGCGCGCATCGAGTTCCAGGCGGGGCATGGTGTCGCCGCCGCCCGTCAGCTTCAGCGAGAGGCTGCCGTCGCTGCCGTCGCTGCCGGCCACGCTGGTGGCGAGATGGAACGGGCTTCCCTTCGCCGTCCCCTCCGCGAGCCATGGCCCGGCCAGCGCGGGCGCCCTGAGGCGAAGGTTCTCGGCCGCGAACTGCTCCTGCGGCGTCTCGCCCGTCCGCGCGGTGGCGACCGTGAGGCGCCGGATGCGCAGGTCGTCGATGACGATGTCACGGCGCAGCGTCTGCGGTTCGCGCGGCAGAAGCAGCGCCTCGTCGGAGACCGGCAGGGTAAGCCCGGCGCGCTCGACCGAGGTCTGAACGAAGCGGACTTCGCCCTTGAGCAGGGGGGCCAGAGCGATCTCCGCATCGACCGCCTGCGCGTCGAGGGCCGGCCCGTCCTCGGCGCCGAGCCGGAGGCGCGCGAGGCGAAGATGCGGCGACGGCAGCAGGCGCAGATCGATGGCGCCCTCGCTGCGGGCACCGGCTCCGAGGGAGTCGCTCACCATGCGGTCGATCAGCGCGCGATGGGCCGACCAGTCGATGAACGGCGGCACGGCGAGGGCCGCCACGAGAACCAGCACGACGGCGCCCGCGAGCGCGGTCAGGATATCACGCACCGTTATCGCTTCCGCCTGGCCTGCGGACCGCAGGACTTCGTTCGCGTTTCACACGCGTTCGAAGGCCGAAGCCTCTTGAACTGTGCGAAACCCGCGTTCCTGCGGCCATAGCACAGGCTGCGGCCGGCCCGCACCTCACGCTCAAGCTTTCACCGATCGTCAGCGGCGGATGCCGAAGGATGGCCCGGCCGGCGGCGGAACGTTGAGCGGCGCCCGCTGGATCTGGTTGCGGATGGCGCTGTTCTCCAAAGTCTGCCGCTGTTCGAAGTTGCGGTTCTGGTTCCGGTACTCGAACGACTGGTTCTGCCGGCTGGTCGCGCCGCGATTGCCGGGGCTCTGCGCCGAAGCGGGCGTGAGCGCGGTGAGCAGGGCCAGGAGAGCGAGAGACGGGGCGCGCATGGCCTCGCATCCTTCATCGGTGTCGGTTTCGGGTTTCCCGAGTGACGCGTGAGGGGGGCCGCCGGTTCCGGATCGGGTCTCGACGGCGTTCGCCTTTTGGTCCAGGGATGCGCGCATGATGCAAGAGCCCAACGACGCGCACGGCGCGTTCCGGCCGCGCCCGTCCGACGACGAAGCGCCGTCGGCCCCGACCTCCATCGCCGCCCGCGCCATGGCCGCCCTGCGCCCCGAGGGCGCGTCCTACCTCACCGGCCTCAATCCGGAGCAGCGCCGCGCCGTGGAGGCGACGGAGGGACCCGTGCTCGTGCTCGCGGGCGCGGGCACCGGCAAGACGCGGGTTCTGACGACGCGCATCGCCCACCTCATCGCCACCGGCAAGGCGCGGCCCTACGACATCCTCTCGGTGACCTTCACCAACAAGGCCGCCCGCGAGATGAAGCACCGCATCGGTGCACTCATCGGGCCGGCGGGCGAGGGCATGCCCTGGCTCGGCACCTTCCACGCCATCGGCACCAAGATCCTGCGCCGCCACGCCGAACTCGTCGGGCTCAAATCCGACTTCACGATTCTCGGCACCGACGATCAGCTCCGCCTGATGAAGCAGGTCATCAGTGACCAGAACATCGACGAGAAGCGCTGGCCAGCCCGCTCGCTCGCCCACACCATCGACGGCTGGAAGAACCGGGGCTTGAGCCCCGAACAGGTGCCGCCGGGCGAGGCGCAGTCCTTCGCCTTCGGCAAGGGCGGGCAGCTCTACGCGGCGTATCAGGCCCGGCTCGCAACCCTCAACGCCGTCGATTTCGGCGACCTCCTGCTGCTCTGCCTCAAGCTGTGGCGCGAGAATCCGGACATCCTGGCCAATTACCAGGACCGCTTCCGCTACATTCTCGTGGACGAGTACCAGGACACCAACGTCGCCCAATATCTCTGGCTCAGGCTGCTGGCCCAGGCGCGGAAAAACGTCGCCTGCGTCGGCGACGACGACCAGTCGATCTACGGCTGGCGCGGCGCCGAGGTCGACAACATCCTACGCTTCGAGCACGATTTTCCCGGCGCCACCGTGGTGCGGCTGGAACGCAATTACCGCTCGACCGGCCACATCCTCGCCGCGGCCTCCGGGCTCATCGCCAAGAACGAAGGGCGGCTCGGCAAGACGCTGCGCACCGAGGACGAGGCGGGCGAGCCCGTCACGGTCACGGGCTCGTGGGATTCCGAGGAGGAGGCACGTCAGGTCGCCGAATCGATCGAGTCGCTCCAGCGCAAAGGGCACGCGCTCTCGGAGATCGCGGTGCTGGTGCGGATCTCGGCGCAGATGCGCGAGATCGAGGATCGGTTCGTTCAGGTCGGCCTGCCCTATCGCGTCATCGGCGGCCCGCGCTTCTACGAGCGGGCCGAGATCCGCGACGCGCTGGCCTATCTGCGCGTCACCATGAACGGCGCCGACGACCTCGCCTTCGAGCGCATCTTCAACACGCCCAAGCGCGGACTCGGCGACGCGACCCTCCAGACCCTGCACGCCTTCGCCCGCGCCGACCGGATCCCGCTCCTGGCCGCGGCCAGGAAGCTGATCGAGACCGACGAGCTGAAGCCGCGGGCCCGCTCGATGCTGCGCGGCCTCGTGGAGAGCTTTTCGCGCTGGGTGCGGCTGGTGGAGGCCAAGCCGCATCCGGAGGTGGCGCAGACCATCCTGGAGGAGTCCGGCTACACCGAGATGTGGCAGAAGGACCGTTCGGCCGACGCCGCAGGGCGGCTCGAAAACCTCAAGGAATTCGTCCGCTCGATGGAGGAGTTCCCGGACATGGCCGCCTTCCTCGAACACGTCTCGCTCGTGATGGAAGCCTCCGAGGCGGAAGGGGCCGACCGCGTCTCGCTGATGACGCTGCACGCCGCCAAGGGGCTCGAATTCGATACCGTGTTCCTGCCGGGCTGGGAGGACGGCCTTTTCCCGAACCAGCGCGCCATCGACGAGAGCGGGCGGGCGGGCCTGGAGGAGGAGCGGCGTCTCGCCCATGTCGGGCTCACCCGCGCCCGCAAGCGCGCCAAGCTGTCGTTTGCCGTCAACCGGCGCATCCATGGGCTGTGGTCCTCGACCATCCCCTCCCGCTTCATCGACGAACTGCCGCCGCAGGCCGTGGACGTGGTCGAGGCGCCCGCACATTTCTCGGCCGGCGCCTCGCGCTTCGACCGCAACCCGACGCCGTTCGGCTCGTCCTACGGCACGCCGGGCTGGCAGCGGGCCCAGGCCAATACGTCGGGCAATTTCGGCGGGGGACTCGGGCAAGGCCGGGGCGGCCGCTCGGGGGGACCACGGGAGATCGAGGGCGAGCTGGTCGCCAAATCCACGGGCGCGCCCTCCACCTTCGAGCACGGCCAACGGGTCTTCCACACCAAGTTCGGCCCCGGCACGGTCGCCGGCATCGACGGCAACAAGCTCACCGTTGACTTCGACAAGGCCGGCCGGAAAATGGTGCTCGACAGTTTCCTCCAACCCGGTTGAAGCGTCCCGTCGGCGGTTCTCCGCCGGCCGCCCCTCGCCCGAGGAGGGCGATGCCCGCGATGGCCCAGGCAAGGATCGTCCCGATCCGCAGGCGGCACCGACAGGTGCTGGGGTCATCGCTTCTTCGCAAAGCCGTCACGCCCCCGTCGCCCCCGCCTGCAACCTTCGCGGCGTCGGCGAAGCGTTGCCGTAAAGCCGCTCTCCACAGCCTTCATGGCGCGCGGTGGAACCGACTCATGGGGTTTGGCTTTGCTCTTGCGTACAGTTGAACGAAGATCGGCGATGTCTTCGCCGAATCGAAGGAGAGTCGCGAAAGTCGAGACGGGTTGAAATAGCGAGTTTGCGAGAGTCACGCACGAGTCAAGGTGGAGTATCGATCCATGAAGAGACGACGCGCACGGCTTGAACTGGTTGAAGACCGACCGATCCGGATGCATCGCACCCGCTTCGACGAGGAACGTAACCCCGCACCGATCCAACCACTGACCGATCGACAAGGTCAGTACCTCGACGCCCTCGCGTCATCTTCACAAGTCATCGTCTTAGGCCCGGCCGGTACCGGAAAGACTTACATCGCCGGCACCCGCGCCGCCGACCTTCTCCGCCAGCGCCGGATCGCGAAGGTCGTCATCACCCGCCCCAACGTGCCCTCCGGCCGTTCGCTCGGGTTCTTCCCCGGCACGCTCGAAGAGAAGATCGCGCCCTGGGTCGCGCCGCTCACCGAAACCATGAAAGAGCGCATGGGTGCGGCCGCCTTCGACATCGCGGTGAAGGCCGGCGACATCGAAGTGGTGCCGTTCGAAGTGATGCGCGGGCGCACGTTCAAGAACTGCCTCGTGATCCTCGACGAAGCGCAGAACACCACCACCGCCGAGATCAAGATGTTCCTGACCCGCATCGGCGACGATTGCCAGGTCATCATCAACGGCGACGTGTCCCAGACCGACCTGCGCGAGACCTCGGGGCTTCGCACCGTCATCCACCTCGTGAAGAGCCGGATGATGACGATCCCGATCGTGGAGTTCACCCTCGACGACATCGTCCGCTCCGGCATCTGCGCGGAGTGGGTGAGGGCGTTCGAGGAAGAAAAGATTTAGAGCATCGTCCCGAAAGGTGGGCACCGGCTTTCGGGAGACGACGATCTGGAAACAATAAGCTAGAGTCGACGCGAAGACCCGATAATGCGTGATGACGGGGCACGGGATTGCCTCGTCATCACCCGTGCGGCCGTCAGATCTCGGCGCCCCTTTCCATGACCCTTGTCTCGACCATGTCGGCGGGTTCGTAGAGCCATCGCCCGACAACGCCGGCCGCGATCGCTCCAGCGATCGGCGCAAGCCAGAACAACCAGAGCTGCGCGATATATTCCGACCCGGCAAACAGTGCCGGCCCGGTGCTGCGCGCCGGGTTGACCGATGTGTTGGTCACGGGAATCGAGATCAGGTGGATGAGCACGAGGGCAAGACCGATGGGGATGCCGGCAAAACCCGCCGCCGCGCCCTTCGATGTCGTGCCGACGATGATGAACATGAAGATGAACGTCGTCAGGACTTCGGTGATCAGGCAGGCGGCCAGGCCATACTTGCCGGGGCTGAGTTCGCCGTAGCCGTTCGAGGCGAACCCGTTCGGCACCCAGCCCGCCTTGCCGGAGGCGATGGTATAGAGGGCGAAGGCCGCCACCGTTGCACCGATGACCTGGGCGATGACGTAGGGCAGGACGTGCCGGCTCGCGCAGCGTCCGGCCGTCCATAATCCGAGTGTGACGGCCGGATTGAAGTGGCCGCCCGAGATGTGGCCGACGGCGTACGCCATCGTCAGCACGGTGAAGCCGAAGGCGAAGGCGACGCCCAGGAACCCGATCCCGAGTTCGGGAAAGGCCGCAGAAAGGACGGCGGCACCGCAGCCGCCGAAGGTCAACCAGAAGGTGCCGAAGAATTCGGCGGTCGTCCGACGCATCGTATCGTGATCCATGGCGACACCTCTTGCTGAGAGGGTCGCGCGGCGCGCACCGATCGGTCGTGTCGAAGGTCAGGGCACCGCGAGACCGAGGCCGTTAGCGTCGGCATCCGCCGGGACGCATCGCGCGAAGATTTCACGCGCGGATTGCGCCGACAATGATCGGCGTACAGGTCGACCGGCACGAAAGAGTCGTACCACCGACGTGTCCGACGCATCCTGACGGGCGATTCTGCGCTGTCACGGCCTCGATGATGACCACGCCGTGCGGAGGGTCATCGCTTCGGGAGTGCCTTCCCCGTAGGCGTCCACGGCGTCCCGCCCGCGCCCGGAAGAGGAGGCACGAACGGCAGCAAGATGCCGCTCGACGAGCCACGCACCGCCGTCATTTCAGGCAGCGGCGACGCCCTTGATCCGCACCGGTCCGACGCTCTTGCCGTCGAGCAAACGGCGCAGCCGCTCGACATCGTCGAAGTTGTTCGACGTCAGCTCGGTGATGTCGCCCTCGACCAGCGCATCGACATGGCGGCAGCGGCGGCGGTGGGTGCCCGCCGGGCAGGAGCAGCGCAGATACGGCCCGTCCGTCCGCTCCTCGAATTCGAGCAGGTAGCGATTGCCGGTGCTGCCGCGCATGGCGAAGCGCAGCGCGTTCGAGGGCCGGAGATCGACGATGCCCGAGGCGCGCAGAGCCTTCGCCGAGGTCGAGCGGGTCATGTCCCGGCGCGGCGTGGTGAGGGCGCGGATCGGGATGAGACCGAGGCCGCGAGCGAGGTCGGCGATGTCGGTCGCACCCGTCTCGCGCAGGGCCGCGAGTGCGATCTCGGCGCAGGCAAAGGCATCCTCGCCCGCATCGTGGTGCTCGAAGCGGATGCCGAGGCGGCCCGCCACCTTGGCGAGGCCGTGGCCGGCGGGATCGGGGAAGACGCGCCGGGCGATCTGGAGCGTGCAATGGCCGGCCATGTCCGGAACCGGCTCGCCCCAGGCGGCGAGCGAGGCGGCGAGCACGCCCATGTCGAAGCCGGCATTGTGCGCGAGCATCAACCCGCCCGACAGGTCGGGCAGGAACTCGGCAATCACCTCGGGAAAGGTCGGCGCATCACGCACGTCCGCCGGCAGAATGCCGTGGACGCGGATATTTCCGGGCGAGAACCGCAACTGCGGCGGGCGGATCAGCCGGGATTCGCGCCGCACCACGCGGCCCCCCTCGATCCAGGCAAGCCCGACCGCGCAGGCGCTGTCGCGCCGCTCGTTGGCGGTCTCGAAATCGATCGCGACGACGCTCATGGGGTTGAGAGTAAGGGGTCACGGACTCATCCCGCAAGGCGCGGATGGCTCTAACCTCCGCTCGGCTGCCCGAGCCGGCGGTCGAAGATAGTCCGCACCGTTCGCCGTTCCTCGTCGAGCCGGGCACTGAGCGCCTTGGCATCGGGCAGGTTGGCGGCGCGGGCGAGGCGGGCGAGCGCCACGTCGGAGGCCTGCGTCGGGTCGCCCTCGACCATCAGGCGCTGCCACTGGTGCACGTCGTCGAGGAGCCGGTAGGCGTCGGCGAGTTGCGCCGCCTCGTCCGCCGCGATGATCCCGCCCTCGGCCGCGCGGGAAAACACCTCGGGCGCATCGAGGCCGATCAGATCGGGATCGGCGTGGGCATGGCCAAGAACCAGGGCCTGCGCCAGGAAATCGAGGTCGAGGAGGCCGCCGGGGCTGAGCTTGAGGTCGAGGGGGCCGTGATCGCCCTTCTCGTCCTCGACCCTGGCGCGCATGCTGCGCACGGAGCGGTTCACCGTGTCGGCGTCACGCGGCTGCATCAGCGCGTCACGGATCGTCGCTTTCGCCTCCTCGGCGAGGCACGCGTCACCGGCAATGACACGGGCCCGGGTCAGCGCCATGTGCTCCCAGAGTTCGGCCTCCTCGCGCTGGTAGGCGCGGAAGCTGCGGAACTGCGCTGCCACCGCACCCTGGCCCCCGCCGGGACGCAGGCGCAGATCCACCTCGTAGAGCAGGCCTCGGCGGGTCGGGGCGGTGAGCGCCGCGACGAGGCGCTGAGTCAGCCGGTTATAGGCCACCGCCGCGTCGAGGGGCTTGGGGCCGGTGCTGGTGCGGTTCTCCGGATCGAAATCGTAGAGCACCACGAGGTCGAGGTCCGACTCTGCCGTGAGTTGGTGCGAGCCGAGGCGGCCATAGCCGAGCACGACGATGCGGCCGTTCGGAATCGGGCCGTGCTCGGCGAAGAAGGTTTTCGAGACGGCTTCCAGCGCGGTCGCCACCGCGGCGTCGGCGATCGCCGAGAAGGCGCGGCCGGCCGCCTGCGGCGTGAGAATGCCGGAGAGGAGCCGCGCCCCGGTGAGGAACCGGAGCTGCCGGGCCGCGTCGCGGCTGCGGTCGAGAAACACCTCGTGGCTGTCGGGCCGGCCCAGCAGGGCACGGTAATGCGCGGCGATGGCTCCGGCATCGACCGACGGTTCGCCGAAATCGGGGTCGATCACCGCGTCGAGCACGTGTGGCGAGAAGGCGACGGTGCCCGCCAAGCGCGGGGCGCTGCCGAGCAGGTCGGCAAAGAGCAGCCGCAGGCGCTCGTGCTCGCGCAGGATGGTCAGCAGCTCCACCGCCGCCGGCATCCGGCCGAAGGCACGGTCGAGATTGGCCAGCGCCGCGTCCGGATCGGGCGTGCCCGAGAGCGCCTTGAGCAGGGCCGGGACCAGTTCGGTCAGCACCTCGCGGGCGCGGGGGCTGCGCACCGCCGCACGCCGCCCGAAATGCCAGCCGCGCACGGTGTCGGTGACGCGTTCCGGATCGCGGAAGCCGAGACTGCGCAGGGTGGCCAGCGTCGCCGGATCGTCGGCGGCGCCGCTGAAGACGAGGTCACCCACCTCGGAGGAGAGATCGGGCCCGGCCTCGAACAGCAGGGCGTAATGCGCCTGCACCCGGCGGGCATGGGCGAGAAGGGCCGCCTCGAAACCGGCGAGGTCGGCAAATCCGGCGAACCGGGCGAAGTTCTCGAGTTCGGTCCGGTCGGTCGGCAGGCGCTGGGTCTGCTCGTCGCGCACCATCTGCAGGCGGTGCTCGACCGTGCGCAGGAAGGCGTAGGCCGCGCCGAGTTCATCGCGCGCTTGCGCGGAGATCCAGCCATCCTCGTGCAGCTTCCCCAGCATCGGCACGGTGGAGCGCCCGCGCAGCATTGGGCGCCGGCCGCCGAAGACGAGTTGCTGGGTCTGGACGAAGAACTCGATCTCGCGGATGCCGCCACGGCCGAGCTTGATGTCGTGGCCGGCCACCGCCAGTGCCTCGTGCCCGCGCACGGCGTGGATCTGCCGCTTCATGGCATGCACGTCGGCGATCGCCGCGAAATCGAAATACTTCCGCCAGACGAAGGGGGTGAGGTCGGCCAGGAACCGCTCACCCGCCGGGATGTCGCCGGCGAGGGCGCGGGCCTTGATGAAGGCCGCCCGCTCCCAGTTCTGGCCCGTGGTCTCGTAATAGACGTAGGCCGAGGCGAGGCTCATCGCGGTCGGCGTCGAGCCGGGATCGGGCCGCAGGCGGTAATCGACCCGGTGGACGTAGCCGTCGCGGGTGCGCTCCTGCAGCAGCTTCGAGACGCCCTGCGCCAGCTTGGTGAAGAACGGCGTCGGCTCCAGCCCCGGCTTCAGCGGCGCCGTCTCCGGATCGAAAAAGACGATCAGGTCGATGTCGCTCGAATAGTTCAGCTCGCGTCCGCCGAGCTTGCCCAAGCCCAGCACGACGAGGCCCGAGCCGGCCTGCGGCGCGCTCGCATCCTCCGGCAGGAAGCGGCCGGATGCCGCCGCTTGCAGCAGCATCGCATCGACCGCCGCCGACACCGAGGCATCCGCGAAATCGGAGAGCGCGGCGGTCACCCGCTCCAGCGGCCAGAGACCGCCGATATCGGCGAGCGCGACGAGGAGCGCGTGCTCGGCCCGGTTCCGCCGCAGGATCTTGCCGACCGCATCGAGATCGGGCGCAGCGCCCTCCCCCGCCCGGCCGGCGGCGCGCTGCGCCGCAACGATGCGGGCGTCGGCCGCTTCCGGCGCCTCTTCGAACAGGCGGACGAGGCGGGCGGGATCGCGCGAGGCGAGCGACCACAGGAAGGTCGAGTGGTCGGCGAGCGCCGCGAGCAGGTGGCGGGCCGGGCCCTCGCGCAGGGCGGCGGGAAGCGCGTCGGCGATCTCGTCGAGGCGTGCCTGCGCCGCCTCGGGGTTCGAGAGCGGCGGAGCCTGACCCAGCCGCGCGATCAGGGGCGCCGTGCCGTCGTCGCGGGCGATCTGCCCGTCGTGTCGCCTGCCCATGCCGTCCCTTCTTCGCTTCGAAGCGTCCGCATCGCCGTCGCGCTGCGGCTCTGCCCATCAAACGCGCAAATCGGGATCTGCCAAGGGACTTTCGGGACGGCACGACATGGCACGGGCGCGACGACGCCCTGGGGTTCAGGCCGCCCGGAGCGTTCCGACGAAGTCGCGGACGGTCTCGGCAAGGGCGTCGCATTCCCCCGCCAGACGCTCGGAGGCGTCGAGGCCGGCGGCCGCAGCCGCGCCGGTGAGGTCGGCGGAACGGGCGAGGCCGTCGAGGTTCTCGGAGACCGCGCCCGTCCGCCGGGCCGTCCGTTCGGCGTTGCCGGCGATGGCGCTGGTCGCCGCCCCCTGCCCTTCCACCGCCGCGGCGACCGAGCGGGTGATGGTGCCGAGCTCCTCGATCGTTCCTCCGATCCGGCCGATCGCCGCGACCGCCTGCCCCGTCTGGTCCTGGATCGCGAGGACCTGCGCCTCGATCTCCTGCGTCGCGCGGGCGGTGCGGGCGGCGAGCGCCTTCACTTCGCCCGCCACCACACCGAACCCCCGCCCGGCCGCGCCGGCGCGCGAGGCTTCGATGGTCGCGTTGAGCGCGAGCAGGTTGGTCTGCTCGGCGATGGTGCCGATGAGAAGCACGATCTGGTTGATGCGCTGCGCCGCCTCGGCCAACGCACGCACGGTCTCGTCGGTCTGTCCCGCTTCCCGTGTCGCCCGGCCTGCCACCTCGGCAGCGTGCGTCATGTGGCTCCCGATCTCGCGCACGGTGGCCGAAAGCGCACCGGCTGCAGCCGCGACGCCCTGCACGTCGGCAGCGGTCTCCTGCGAGGCGGTGGACAAATCCGTCGTGCGGCGGGCGGCATCGCCCGCCGCGGCCGAAAGATCCTGCGAAGCGTGCCGCACCCGGTTGGCGGATTCGGCCGCTTCCCGGACGAGGCGGTTCACGCTGCTCTCGAAACGCTCTGCCAGTTCGCCGGCCGTGCGGCGGCGCTCGGCGCGGGCCTCCGCTTCGGCCACGCCCTGGCGGTTATGGGCTTCCGTCTCGGCGGCACGTGCGGCGTCGGCGGCGGCGAGCGAGCGCGCCGAGACCGAGAACAGGGATGCGAGTTGCACGCTGAGCCAGACGAGGACGGCGGTCTCGAGCACGACGATCACCGCGTGGAGCACCACCCGGCCGAAATCGGCACCGCCCGGATAGACCGCCGCCGGTAGGAGGAGATTCAGTCCGAGATGATGCAAGGCCGTTGCCCCGGCCGCGGTGAGCAGCACGCGCCAGTCGCAATAGGCCGACAGCACCGCCAGGACGGCGAAGAAGTACATATGAAGGTCGAGCTGCCAGGAATGGCCCGCCGCCGCACCGAGCAACAGCGCCACCATGCCGACCATCGCCACCGACACGGTGAGACGCGTGGCGAGCCCGTTGCCGTTCAACCGCCATGTAGCGGTCGCCGCCGCAGCAAGGCCGAACGCCATCAGCCCCTGGGCCGCGATCGGGTTTCCGAGGGCGGCGGCCACGGCGACGTTAAACGGCACGTGCAGCCAGAGCAGGGCGACGAGGCCGCGGCTCGCGGCGCGGCGCAGGCTGTCGAGATCACGCGGGCGGGATTCGGTCATGGTCGTGGATCTCTGGGTGTTGGTTCTTGGAAGCGCGGCGTTTCGGGATGGGTGCAGAGGCCGAAGCCTCGCGGGTCGAACAGGATGAGGGCCCCGGCCGCCCGCAGGCGCTCGGCGAAGCCCGGCGCGGAGGACCGGGTGACGACGAGTCCCGGCAGGCGACCGAGGCCCAGCACGGCGCCACCCGCCGCCACCGCGGCGCCGAGGCTGCGGCTCGGATCCCACCAAGGCGGAAACAGGGCGGCGACCGGCCGGCCCGGCTCCGCCATCGGCGCTCCGAGCCACGCGGAGCCGATCAGGCTCGCCAGCAAGAGGGCGACGGGCGGCAGCCAGCTTCGAGCGGAGCCCGATGTAGACGGCTGAGTTCGGATCCCTTCCACTGCCATCGACTTGGCGCCACGGTACAAATTCGAACGATCGACAACCCAACATTGTTGATGAATGTTAAGTTCGGATTACGCCCGCGGCGGCGGACGCTCGAACGGGCGCAAGTGTCTTTCACAAAACTTCCGCCGCGCCGTCATCGTCAGAACGAGAACGGTCAGAGGCCGGGAGTTTTGTGCGGCACTCTAACGCTCTACTGACCGCACCGGTCAGGCTCGACAGTTCCGCCCGAGCGGCCCGATCGCAGCCTAAAGCATCGTCTTTGCGAAAGCCGGCAAGCACCCCTCGGGATGACGCTTGAGACGCCGGGGGCGGCGATGGTGATCCGGTCGTTCAAGCGAAGGCTCTCCGTTCCGTGCGTCCGGGTTCTGGCTTGAGACGCCCCGAGCACGAGAGGGCGAGGGTCAGGGCGGCATCGACGGCCATCGCTCGATCGCCTCGTGCCCGGACGGCGTCAGCGCGTAGACGCCGTGGCCGGTGCGCTCGAACCAGCCGTAGACGTTGCGGCGGAGGATGGCGGCGGCCGTCGGGACGGCGCTCGTCAGGTCGCGCGGGCGCAGCGGCCCGGGCGCCAGGGCGCGGGCGCAAAGGAGGGCCTGCTGGCGATAGGCGGTCATCACCGGCGCGCGCGAACCACCGCCGGCCACGGGGTCGCCCTGTCGGCGGCGATGCTCGTCCAGAAGGCGCGAGCGCCGCTTGGGGTCACGCCGGGGCATCGGCGCTCCGGGGCCGAGAAGCACGTGGACGCCGTCGTCGGCACCGACGCCGAGAAGGCCGAAGCCGAGGCGCCGGCACAGGTTGCGGAAGCGCGCATCGGCCTCCCGCCCCTTGCCGCGCACCGACAGGCGCGCCGCCAGCCACACCTCGTCGCAGGCACCGGCCCGGTCCACGGCCTGCAGCACGAGTTCCAGGTTGAAGCTCTGCTTCAGCTCGCACACCACCAGCACCGGCGGCTCGCCCTCGCGCACGCCCAGGAGGTCGCAGCCGCCGATCTCGCCCTTCACGGCAAAGCCGAGGGTTTCGAGGAAGCCCTTCACCGGCGCGTAGAGCGCCGTTTCCGGCGGGCGGGCGGACGCGCTCATGGCCGCGGCGACCGGCAAGCGCGGGAGGCCGTGCGGATGGGGCGGAACGGATGGATCATCGGGCGACACGCGCGGGGCAGATAGCACCCGAAGCTCGCGACCTCCACCGCGCGAGGCGTCGTCCCGCTCCCCGTCAGGCCGGGTCGCGCCGCACCTGCGCCCTGATCCAGCCGACGAAGGCCTGGACGATCGGCTCCGAGGCGCGCCCGTCGGGCACACGATGAGGATGTCGTCGGCCGTGTCGGTCTCGGTGGCGGGCATTCGCCCCGGATCGGCACGAGCAACCCTTGCGCGATCTCACGCTCGATCAGATCGGCCGGCGCCGCCTCGCTGGTCAGAGCGAACGGGTCGAAGCGATGGCCCTGGAAGCCACTCTGACGATCGCGCGAAGGAAGGCAGCTTGTCGGCGCCGTCCCCCAGCCCCGGCGCCCTGCGTCGCGGGACTTTTTCCGCGGCCCGGCCGTCCTGTCATGAAGGGCTCGGGGAGCAGGCACGCGCTTTCTTCAGTTGATCCCAGCCGGGCCGGAGCGGCATTCTCTCGCGGTACCTCCGGCGGACGACACGGCGACCGAGGACGAAAGTGAATCGATGAGCAGCACCACCCTCGTTCCCTTCGCCGAAGCCGCCGTCTTCACACTCGGCTGCGCACTGATCGCGAGCCGCCGGTTCGAACCGCAGCGGGTCGGTGCAGTGCTGGGGCTCGCCACCATCACTCTGGCGGTGCTGCTGGTCGTCCTGGCGCTCCCCGGCAGCCCGCAGGCGACGCTCGCCGACCCCGACGGCGTCCGCAATTTCCTGAACTGAGTTCACGTCAGGCCGCGCCCGCCGGCAGGCTCAGGGTCACGGCGAGCCCTGGAGCATTGTCGGCAAGCTCAAGGCTTCCGCCATGCAGCCGGGCAACGGCGGCGACGAGGCTGAGACCGAGGCCGAAGCCAGGGCGTGTGCGGGCGGCGTCCAGGCGCACGAAGCGGTCGAGCACCCGCTCGCGCTCAGCTTCCGGGATGCCGGGGCCGCGATCCGCCACCCGGAGTCGGACGACGCCGTCGGCACGCACGGCGCTGACCGTGATCTCCTGCGGGCCGGATGCATCGGAGCGGGCACCGTACTTGATGGCGTTGTCGAGGAGGTTGGCGATTGCCTGCCCGACCAACTCGCGGTTGCCGTCGAGGATCAGGTCCGGCTCGATATCAACGGTCAGGCTCAGGCCCCTGTCCTCGGCCAGCGGCTCGTAGAGTTCGGCCACCTCCCGCGCGACCGCCCCGGCATCGAAGCGGCTCACGCTCTCGGGTGCGTTGCCGGCCTCCAGGCGGGCGATGGTCAGAAGCGCGTTGAACACCCGGATCAGCCCGTCGCTGTCCTCGATCACGCCCTCCATCGCCGTGCGCAGGGCCTCCGGCGTCTCGGCGGTGCGCAGGGCCTCGTCGGCGCGGTTGCGCAATCGGGTCAGCGGCGTCTTGAGGTCGTGGGCGATGTTGTCGGAGACTTCCCGCATGCCGCGCATCAGCTCGCCGATGCGCTCCAGCATCAGGTTGAGGTTCTGGGCGAGGCGGTCCAGTTCGTCCCCGGCGCCGCCGACCCGCAGGCGCCCGTCGAGATCGCCCGCCATGATGGTGCGGGTCGTCTCGGTCATGTCGTCGACGCGCTTCAGCACGCGGCTCGCGACGAACCAGCCGCCGAGCACGCCGAGCAGCACGACGAGGGCCAGCGAGGAGCCGAAGGTGTTGCCGATCGCCGCGCGTAGGCGGTCGCGCTCCTCGGTGTCGCGGCCGACGACGAGGCGGAAGCCTCCGGCGAGGTTGAAGACCCGCATGATCGCGCGATGCTCGCTCGGGTCCGCATCGGAGCCGCGCCCGTAATAGCTCTCGTACTGGCCGGACCGGGCGAGGATGTCGGCCGGCAGGCGGCTCACGTTGCCAACGATGTGCTCGCCCGCGGGCGTGGTCACGAGGTAGAGCGAGGCGCCGGGCTCCTTGGCGCGCCGTTCCACCACGGCGATGAGGCGGCGCAGCCCGCCCGCGGTGTATTGCTCGGACAGCCCGTTGATCTCGGCATCGATGGTCGAGAGGATCTGGTCATCGAGCACCCGCCGCGCGTTCCAGGCGACGTAGCCGAGCCCGAGCGAGGCCAACACCGCGAACAGCACGAGATAGGCGAGCGACAGCTTGAACGCCGTCGTGCGGAAGATCTTCCCGAGGCGCGCGATGAGGCCATCCGGCGGCGGCGATGCGGCGGACGGCGTCACGGGAGAAGCGGCTCGTCCGCCCGGATGACATAGCCCGCGCCGCGCACCGTGTGGATCATCGGATGCTCGAAGCCGCGGTCGATCTTGGCGCGCAGGCGCGAGACGTGGACATCGATGACGTTGGTCTGGGGGTCGAAATGGTAGTCCCAGACATGCTCCAGCAGCATCGTCCGCGTCACCACCTGCCCGGCATGGCGCATGAGGTACTCCAGCAGCCGGAACTCGCGGGGCTGCAGCACGATCTCGCGGCCCGCCCGCGTCACCCGATGCGAGAGCCGGTCGAGTTCGAGGTCGCCGACCCGGTAGGCGGTGGCCTCGCTCTGGCCGGTCGCGGCCGTGCGGCGGCGGGCCAGCACCTCGGTGCGGGCCAGAAGCTCGGAGAAGGCGTAGGGTTTCGGGAGATAGTCGTCGCCCCCGGCCCGCAGGCCCTTCACCCGGTCGTCCACTTGGCCCAGCGCCGAGAGGATGAGGACGGGCGTGGCGATCTCCTGCTCGCGCAGGGAGCGCACCAGCGAGAGCCCATCGAGCTTCGGCAACATGCGATCGACGATCAGCACGTCGTAATCGCCCTCGCGGGCGAGCGCATAGCCGTCGAGGCCGTCGCCCGCATGGTCCACCGCGTGCCCGGCTTCCCGGAACGCTTTGACCAGATAGGCGGCGGCCTCGCGGTCGTCCTCGATGATGAGCAGGCGCATGACGCCTGTCAGATACGCTTCGCCGCTCAGGAGCGCGAGGCGTTCACCGACAATTCCGGCTTGTGGTTGAGGGTTTGGAACACGACGCAGTAGCGCTCGGTCAGCTTCAGGAGCTGGTCGAGCTTCTCCTGGGGAGCGTCGGTGTCGAGGTCGAACTTGAGGCGGATCGCGCGGAAGCCCACCGGCGCTTCCTTGTCGACGCCCAGCGTGCCGCGGAAGTCGAGGTCACCCTCGGCGCTGACCGTACCGGCCTTGAGCGGGATTTCGAGTGCGGTCGCCACCGCCTTCACCGTCACGCCCGCGCAGGCGACGAGCGCTTCGAGCAGCATGTCGCCGGAGCAGAGTTCGGCGCCCGAACCGCCGGTGGCGGGGTGCAGGCCGGCCACTGCCAGCGCGCGGCCGGTCTCGACCTTGCAGGCGATGCTGGTGTCGTCCAGCGAGCCCTTCGCCTTGAGGGTGATGACGGCGGAATCCGGCGTCTCACGGTACTTGTTCTTGAGCGGGGCCTGAAGAGCGCGCAGGGCGTCGGCGTCCATGGATTTCCTCCTGTTTTCTTGGTGGCGTGTTTTCTTGGTGTCGCGGATTTAGCGGCTTTCGCACCGCCGCGACACCTCAGAACGAGCTTCCGCCGGCGAGTTCCGGTGCACGGGAGGCGTCGCGCGGGCGCAGCGAATGATCGAGGGCGGAGAGGATCGTGCGGGTCGCCGCCTCGCTCGTCGGCGACGCCGGGTCGCGCGGCCGGCGCATCGGCAGGGCCACCGTGTCGTCGAGGCGGCCGGGGCGTGGGCGCATGACGATGGCGCGGTCGGCGAGCGCCACCGCCTCGGCGACGTCGTGGGTAACGATCAGCACCGTCGGCCGCACCTCCTCCCACAGGGCGAGGAGATGGCGGTGAAGATCCTTGCGGGTGAAGGCATCGAGCGCCGAGAACGGCTCGTCGAGAAGCAGCACCCGCGGGTTGGCCACGAAGGCGCGAGCGATCGAGACGCGCTGCTGCTGCCCGCCCGACAATTCGCGGGGCCAGCGCCCGGCCTGTTCGGCGAGGCCGACCCGCTCCAGGGCGTGGGCGACGCGCTCCCGCCGCTCGCGCCTCGGCCGATGCTCGATGCCGAAGCCGACATTCTCAGCGACCGTCAGCCACGGCAGCAGGCGCGGCTCCTGGAACACGAGACCGACGCCGGGATGGGGCCCAGTGATCGGCTCACCGTCGAGGGCGATGTGGCCCGCGCTCGGCCGGTCGAGCCCGGCGATGAGGCGCAGCAGCGTCGTCTTCCCGCAGCCGGAGCCGCCGATCAGCGCGACGATCTCCGCTTTGGGCATCTGAAGGTCGATGCCGTCGAGGGCGCGGGTGCCGTCAGCGTAGGTCTTGGACAGGCTCTGAATGCTCAGCATGGCGGCCTCACAGCGTCTCCCGCGCCGTATCCTGCCAGCGCACCAGCGGGCTGGTCAGGGCGACGAGCCCGGCATCGGCGGCCTTGCCGACCACGGCGAAGCTGATGATCGCGGCCAGGATCTGGTCGGGCTTGCTGAATTGCTGGCCGTCGAGAAGCAGGTAGCCGAGCCCCTCGGAGGCGCCCATCAGTTCGGCGGCGACCACGAACAGGAAGCCGAGGCCGAGCCCGGTGCGGAGCGCCGTCAACGTCGCCGGCAGCACGGCCGGCAGGAGGATGCGCCGGGCGAGCGCGACCCGCGAGAGGCGGAAGATGCGGCCCACCTCGATCAGTTTGCGATCGACCGAGGCGATGGCGCCGGCCACACCGATGTAGACGGGAAAAAAAACGCCGACCGCGATCAGGGCGACCTTCGGCGTCTCGAGAATGCCGAACCACAGGATGAACAGCGGCACCCAGGCGAGCGAGGGTACGGCGCGCAGGGCCTGAAGGCTCGGATCGACCAGCCAGCGCAAGGTCGGCAGCGTCGCGGTGAGCGTGCCCGCGAGGATGCCGGCGCCCGCCCCGAAGGCGAAGCCGAGACCGACACGGATCAGGGTCGCCTCGACATGGGTCCAGAGTTCGCCCGAGGCGGCGAGCGTCCAGAGCGCGGCACCGACCCGGCTCGGCGGCGGGAGCAGGCGCCCGGAAGCGAGCCCGGCGGCGACGGCCGCCTCCCAGCCGAGCGCCAGGACGAGCGGCAGCAGCAGGCCGAGCGCCAGCCGCGCTCCGCTCCCCAGAAGAGCGGAGCGCCGCGCAGGAACCGCCTTCGGCTCCGTGTCGTCGGAAAGAACGGTGGTGACGCTCATGCCAGGGTGCCGCGCCGGATCTGCATCGTGGTCTCGAAAATACTCGGCTGGGTCGGCCGTTCAGCGCCGCGCATCGGTCGCCGCGTGCAGCGCGAGCCCCGCCAGCACCGTCCCCATGAACCAGCGTTGCGCGAGGAGCCAGAGGGGCTGCCCCTTCAGGAACGCAGCGACGGACCCGGCGAACAGGACGATCGCCGCGTTCACCGTGAGACTCACGGCGATCTGGACGAGGCCGAGCGCAAGGGTTTGCGTCAGCACCCCACCCGCTACCGGATCGATGAATTGCGGCAGCAACGACAGGTACATCACCGCGATCTTGGGGTTCAGCACATTCGTCAGAAAGCCCATGGCGAAAAGCCGCCCCGCCCCGTCCGGCGGCAGCGGGCGCGTGTCGAAGGGCGAGCGTCCGCCGGGCCGAACGGCCTGCCACGCGAGAAAGAACAGATAGGCCGCGCCGGCCAGGCGCAGGGCATCGTAGGCGAAGGGCACCGCCATGAGGAGGGCGGTGATGCCGAAGGCCGCGCAGAGCAGGTAGACGACGAAGCCCGCCGCGACACCCGTCAGCGACACCAGCCCGGCCGCTCGTCCCTGCACAACGGTGCGCGAGATGAGGTAGGCCATGTTCGGGCCGGGCGTCAGCACCATCCCGAGGCTGACGAGAGCAAAGGCGGCGAGGGGCGCGGCGTCCGGCATCGGCAGGCTCAGCGGGCCGGGGCCGGGGCCGGGGCCGGGTTGAACTGCGGATCGATCAGACCGTCCACCGCCGCCGCCACGTCGGTGGAGGCGGGGATGACGCCCGCCTGCTGCAGGGCAAGGCCGGCGGCGCGGATGCTGTCGGCCTGGGCCGAACCGACGGCCGGCTGGCTCAGATCCGTGCGCTCGATCTGCTTGGCGATGACCGCTTCGGGCAGCTTGGTGGCCGAGACGAGCGCGCTCTTCAAGGCATCCGGGTTGGCGAGGGCGTAGGCACGGGCCTGCTCGTAGGCGGCGATGACGACCCGCACGAGATCAGGATGCGCCTTGGCGAAATCCTCGCGCACGTCGAGCACGCCCCAGGTGTTGGCGGCGGCGTCGCGGTGGAACAGCACGTCGCCGCTCTCGATCTCGGCGGCGGCCATCATCGGGTCGAGACCGGCCCAGGCATCGACGTCGCCGCGGTCGAGCGCCGTGCGGCCGTCGGCGTGCTGGAGCAGGACGAGCCGGGCGTCCTTCTCGGTGAGCCCGGCACCCTGGAGCGCGCGGATCAGGAAGATGTGCGGATCGGTGCCGCGGGTGACGGCGATGCGCTTGCCCTTGAGGTCGGCGGGCCCTGCAATCCCCGTGTCCTTGCGGGTGACGAGCGCGGTCCATTCCGGCCGGGAATAGGCGTAGACGACCTTGATCGGGTTGCCGTTGATGCGTGCCAGGAGTGCGGCCGCCCCGGCCGAGGAGCCGAAATCGATGGCGCCGCCGTTCAGGAATTCCAGCGCCTTGTTGGAGCCGAGCGACTGGACCCAGCGCACCTTGATGCCGCGGGCCTTCAGCGCCTCTTCCAGAAAGCCCTTCTCCTTCAGGACGAGGCTGACCGGATTGTAGGTCGCCCAGTCGAGCCGGATCTCGGACACTTCGGCAGCCCGCAGGTTCGAACCCATCGTGAGGAGGCCGAACAATCCGGCGCATGCGGAGAGGACGGTGCGGCGTCGAATCATGCGGCTGTCTCCCATGTCGGCCCGGCTTGTTGCCGGATCCGCCTGATGGCTAGAACAGTCACGTTCGTTTCGTCAAACGAAAAATCCGCAAAACAGAACGGCTGAGTTGCACGCAACCGACCGATGCCGCCGCCGGCTTTACATGCTAACGGGACGGCCATGTTCGACCCCGTTCCCGTCCTGGAAAAGATCGTCGCCTCCCTGGACCGCGACGCCCGCGAACCGACCAAGCTGCGAGGGCTCCTCGTGCCCGAGCTGCGCAAGGTGATCGAGACCGGGCACGCGGATGCCGAGCGGCTTCTCCTGAGAGAGCGCGACGGCCTCGCCTGCGCGCAACGTCTGAGCCGCCTCACCGACGCGGTGGTGCGGGCGATCTACGACGCCGTGGTCTGGCGCCTCTATCCCAACGACAACCCGTCCACCGGCGAGCAACTCGCGATCGTCGCCACCGGCGGCTATGGCCGGGGTACGATGGCGCCGGGCTCGGACATCGATCTGCTGTTCCTGCTGCCCTACAAGCAGACCGCATGGTCCGAGAGCGTCGTCGAGGCGATGCTCTACGTGCTGTGGGACCTCAAGCTGAAGGTCGGCCATGCGACGCGCTCCGTGGAGGAATGCCTGCGCGAGGGCCGCGCCGACATGACGATCCGCACCGCGCTGCTGGAATCCCGCTTCCTGTTCGGCTCGCGCGCGCTGTTCGAGGAGATGGTCACCCGCTTCGATACCGAACTGGTGATCGGGTCGGCCTCCGAGTTCGTGGACGCCAAGCTGCGCGAGCGCGACGCCCGCGTCGCCAAGGCAGGCGCCTCGCGCTATCTCGTCGAGCCCAACGTCAAGGACGGCAAGGGCGGCCTGCGCGACCTCAACACCCTGTTCTGGATCGCGAAGTACACGTACCGGGTGCGGGATCAGGCCGAGCTGGTCCATGCCGGGCTGTTCACGCCGGACGAGTACCGTCTGTTCGAGCGCTGCGAGGAATTCCTGTGGCGGGTGCGTTGCCACATCCACTTCGTGACCGGGCGGCCGGAGGAGCGTCTGTCGTTCGGGCTGCAGCCCAAGATCGCCGAACGGCTCGGCTTCGGCTCCCGCGGCGGCCTCTCGGGCGTCGAGCGCTTCATGAAGGCGTATTTCCTCATCGCCAAGGATGTCGGCGACCTCACCGCCATCGTCTGCGCCGAGCTGGAGGCGCGTCACGCCAAGCGCACGCCGGTGCTCGACCGCTGGATCGGCCGCTTCCGCGACCGCTTCCGCGCGACCTCGATCGAGGCGGAGGATTTCTGGATCGACAACGGCCGGGTCAACATCCGCGGCGAGGACACGTTCGAGCGCGATCCGGTCAACCTGATCCGTCTGTTCTGGCTCGCCGACCGGCACAACCTCCCGATCCATCCGGACGCGGCGCGGCTGGCCAACCGCTCGCTCAAGCTCATCACCCACGCGGTGCGCATCGACCCGGAGGCCAACCGGCTCTTCCTCGACATCCTGACATCGAAGAACGCTCCGGAGACGATCCTGCGATCGATGAACGAGGCGGGCGTCCTCGGTCGGTTCATCCCGGAATTCGGCCGCATCGTCGCGATGATGCAGTTCAACATGTACCACCACTACACGGTGGACGAGCATCTGCTGCGCTCGCTCGGCGTGCTCGCGGCGATCGATTCGGGACGGGTGCGCGACGAGCATCCGCTCGCCTCGCGGCTCATCGATACGATCCACAACCGCCGCGCCCTCTATGTCGCGATCTTGCTCCACGACATCGCCAAGGGCCGGCCCGAGGACCATTCGATCGCCGGCGCGGCCATCGCCCGCAAGCTCGGGCCGCGCTTCGGATTGAGCCAGGCGGAGACCGAGACGGTCTCGTGGCTGGTCGAGCACCACCTGCTCATGTCGATGACGGCGCAGAGCCGCGACCTCTCCGACCGCAGGACGATCGAGAAGTTCGCAAGCGAGGTGCAGAGCCTGGAGCGGCTGAAGCTGCTCGCGATCCTCACCGTCGCCGACATCAAGGCGGTCGGCCCCGGCGTGTGGACGGCCTGGAAAGGCACGCTGCTGCGTACCCTCTACGACGAGACCGAAGTCGTCCTGTCCGGCGGCCACTCGGAGATCGCTCGCACCGACCGGGTGCGGCTGATCCAGATGGCCCTGCGCGAGCAGCTCTCCGACTGGAACTCCGAGCTGTTCGACGCCTATGCCGCGCGCCACAACCAAGCCTACTGGCTCAAGGTGGACTCGACGCGCCACTTCAAGAACGCCCGCTTCCTGCGCACGGTGATGGAGGAGGGCCGCACCAGCGCCACGACCTACGAGACCGATCCGGTTCGGGGCGTGACCGAGCTGACGGTCTATTCCCCCGATCATCCGCGGCTGCTCGCCATCATCACGGGCGCCTGCGCGACCATGGGCGGCAACATCGTCGATGCGCAGATCTTCACGACGACCGACGGCTTCGCCCTCGACTCGATCTTCATCTCCCGCGCCTTCGAGCGGGACGAGGACGAGCTGCGCCGCGCCGGCCGCATCGCCACGGCGATCGAGCGGGCGCTGAAGGGCGAGATCAAGATCGCCGAACTCGTGGCCGACAAGCACCCGAAGCAGCCGCCCAAGACCTTCCTCGTCCCGCCGGACGTGTCGATCGACAACGCCCTGTCGAGCCGCGAGACGGTGGTGGAGATTACCGGCCTCGACCGGCCGGGCCTGCTCTACGAGCTGACGACGGGGCTCAACCGCCTGAGCCTCAACATCACCTCGGCGCATGTGGCGACCTTCGGCGAGCGGGCGGTGGACGTGTTCTACGTGACCGACCTCACCGGCACCCGCGTGATGCAGCCCGACCGCCTCTCCCTGATCCGCGCCGCGGTGATGGAGGTGTTCGCCAGCGACGTCGCCGCGCTCCGCGCGGAAGGGCTCGACGCCCTGGTCGATTCGCCGCCGCCGCGGGAACTCTGACCCATCCGTCGCGCAGTGCGCTTGATTTCGCGGTTTGCCCGAATGATATCAGCCTCATCCCGGAACACTTCGAGACCTGATCGATCGCACGATGATGGCTGACGACATGGAGAAGCAGGAGCGGCAAGACGGCGCGGAGGCGGAGGTTCGGCCGCAATCCGGTGCCTCGCATGCGGGCGCGGATGCCGAAGCGCTCGCCGCCGCGATCGCAGAGCGCGACGAGTTCAAGGATCGCCTGCTGCGCACGCTGGCCGAGATGGAGAACCTGCGCCGCAGGACCGAGCGCGAGGTCGCGGATGCCCGCACCTACGCGGTGACGAATTTCGCCCGCGACATGCTCAACACCGCCGACAACATCCGCCGCGCGCTCGAAAGCGTGCCGGAGGAGGCGCGCGCGGGTGCCGACGGCCCCTTCAAGGGGCTGATCGAGGGCATCGACCTGACGGATCGGGATCTCGCCAAGACGCTGGAACGCCACGGCGTGAAGGTGGTCGATCCCAAGGGCCAGCGCTTCGACCCGAACCGCCACCAGGCGATGTTCGAGGTGCCCAACACCGAGGTTCCCAACGGCACCGTCGTCCAGGTGGTGCAGACCGGCTACGTCATCGGCGACCGGACCCTGCGCCCGGCTCTGGTCGGCGTCTCCAAGGGCGGCCCGAAGCCCGAGGCCAACAGGGACAAGCCCGCCGACGCGGCGTAACGCTTCTCCTTCCGTCGAAGAAAAAAGGCCGGCACCCCTGTACCGGCCTTTTTCGTCGTGCGCCTTGGCTATTCCGCCGCTTGCCGCGTCGTCTCGCGGAACGGGTGGGCCGGATAGGTGCCGATGATGCGCAACTCCTTCGAGAAGTAGCGCAGCTCTTCGAGGGCCCGGCGCAAGCCGTCATCCTCGGGGTGGCCATCGACCTCGGCGTAGAACTGGGTCGCGGTGAACTGGCCCTCGACCATGTAGCTCTCGAGCTTCGACATGTTCACGCCGTTGGTCGCGAACCCGCCGAGCGCCTTGTAGAGCGCCGCCGGGATGTTGCGGACCCGGAAGATGAAGCTCGTCACCGTCGGGCCGTTGCCGGGCTCGCACTCGGCGGGCTCGGGCGAGAACACGACGAAACGCGTGGTGTTGTGCGCCTCGTCCTCGACGTCGCGCTCCAGGATGTCGAGGCCGTAGACCTCGGCCGCCATGGCCGGGGCGAGGGCCGCGCGGCTGGGATCGCGCGCTTCCGCCACCTCGCGGGCCGCGCCCGCCGTGTCGCCGGCCACCACCGCCTTGAGGCCGAGCCGCCGGATGATCCGGCGGCACTGCCCGAGCGCGTGGATGTGGCTGTGTACGCTCGTCAGCCGCTCTGCGCCCACGCCCGGCAGGGCCATGAGCTGGAAGTGGATCGGCAGGAAGTGCTCTGCGATGATGTGCAGCCGCGAGGTCGGAATCAGGTGATGGATGTCGGCGACCCGGCCGGCGATCGAATTCTCGATCGGGATCATCGCGAGGTTCGCCTTGCCCTCGTTCACCGCGGCGAAGGCGTCCTCGAAGGTGGCGCAGGGCAGAGCGGTCCAGCCGGGATAGGCCTGCGAGCAGATGATGTGCGAGTTGGCCCCGGGCTCGCCCTGGTAGGCAATGGTGCGGTCGGTCATCGGTGCTTCAGCAGGCTCAGTTCAGGCGGCGGATGGCGAGCAGCGTACGGGCGCGCTCGAGGTCGGCGGGGGTATCGACGCCGAGCGGAAGGTCTTCGACGATCATTGCGTCGATGCGCATGCCGGCCTCCAGCGCGCGCAACTGCTCCAGCTTCTCGCGTTGCTCCAACTCGCCCTGCGGCAGCGCGACGAAGCGCGCGAGCGCCTTCCGGCGATAGGCGTAGAGGCCGATATGGTGGAACAGCGGTCCATCGCCCCAGGGGGCACGGGCACGGGTGAAGGCGAGCGCGCGCAGGCGGTTGGGTCCCACCGTGTGGCCGATGATCTTGACCACGTTGGGGTCGTCCCTCTCCTCGGGCCGGTGGATCACCGCGCAGAGGGTGGCGATGTCGACCCGCGGGTCGGCGAGCGGCATCACGGATGTGGCGATGATCGCCGGGTCGATGGTCGGCAGGTCGCCCTGGACGTTGACGACGACGTCGTGGTTGCCGTCGGGATCGACGATCTCCAGCGCCTCCGCGAGACGATCCGAGCCGGAGGGGTGGTCGGGCCGGGTCATCACCGCCAGCCCGCCCTGCGCCTCGATCACCTCGGCGACCGCGTCGGTGTCGGTGGCAACCACCACGGGGCCGATGCCGGCTTCCACGGCACGGCGCCAGACATGCACGATCATCGGCACGCCCGCGATGTCGGCGAGCGGCTTCGACGGCAGCCGGGTCGCGGCGAGGCGGGCCGGAATCAGGATCAGGGGATCGGACATGGCCTCGGGCGGGTCGGACGAACTTCGGCGGAAGGGGTTCAGGCGCGCGGGAGCGCTCTAGCAGCGGCGGCCCGGCTTGTCATGACCGGGCGTTCCGCCCCCGCGGTGCGGCAGAGCTGCAACGAAGATGCCCGCTCGCTCGAAGCGTGTGACGAATAACGGTGTGCGACAGCGCGCAGCGCGCATGGCCCATTGTCAAGATCGGGCCCGAGCGGCTAATCACCCTTGAAATCCTCCAAAGTCCGGCGTCTGCCCGTCGGGCCCTCATCCGCCGGGTCCTGATCCCGCGCGCCGGAGCTGTCGAGCATGGATTCCTTCGAGCTGAACAAGGTTGCGGGCGCGGTCCTGGGTGCCCTCCTGTTCGCGGTCGGGTCGGGCTTCGTTGCGGAGCTGATCTATCATCCAAAGCCCGCCGGAAGCGCCGGCTATCCCCTGCCCGAGCCGGAGCCGAAGAGCGGCGGCGCCGCAGCGGAAGCGCCGAAGGCCGAGCCCATCGCCGTGCGGCTCGCAAGCGCCGATGCCGAGAAGGGCAAGGGCGGCACCAAAGCCTGCCAGGCCTGCCACAGCTTCGAGAAGGGCGGCCCCAACAAGGTCGGTCCCGACCTCTGGGAGATCGTTGAGCGCGAGAAGGCGCATGCCGCCGGCTTCGAGTACTCCGCCGCGCTCAAGGAGAAGGGCGGCACCTGGACCTACGAGGATCTCGACCACTTCCTCGAGAGCCCGAAGGGCTACGTGAAGGGCACCAAGA
Source organism: Methylorubrum sp. Q1 (assembly GCF_004683995.1). Taxonomy (NCBI): domain Bacteria; kingdom Pseudomonadati; phylum Pseudomonadota; class Alphaproteobacteria; order Hyphomicrobiales; family Methylobacteriaceae; genus Methylorubrum; species Methylorubrum sp. Q1. The sequence goes on from NZ_SRHQ01000008.1 coordinate 38,357, forward strand.
TGGCGTTTGCCGGTATCGGCTCGCCGACGGACCGCGCCAACGTCATCGCCTATCTGCGCACGCTCGCCGACAGCCCGAAACCGCTGCCGGCCGCCGAGAAGAAGGCTGAAGCGGCGCCGGCGGGTGACAAGAAGGCCGAAGCCGAGAAGCCGGCCGAGACCAAGCCGGTGGACAGTGCGACGGGCGACAAGAGCAAGACGCCCGAGACCAACGCGCCACAGGGCAACACGCAATCGGGCGACGGCAAGGACACCGCCCGCCCGGTCCCGGCGCCGCAGGTCCAGCCTCAGCGCAACGAGGTCGCCCCGACGCAGGCACCCGAGGCCAAGCCTTCGGGGGACATCCCGACCAACGCGGAACCCGGCTCCGAGTCCACGCCGGCCACCGAGCCGCCGGCCAAGCCCGACCCCGACGCTCCCAAGCCGTAAGGCGGAGCGGCGGACCCGTTTTCGAGAAGGCCGGGCCCGCCAAGCCCGGCCTTTTTCATGTCCGGGCCCGTGGCCGCGCCGGCTGCGCGCTCGCGGCGGGTGGCGCCGGCCCCAGGCTCGTCCTAGAACGACGCCCGACTGACCTCTCACGGGATCGGGAGACCGCGCCAACGTGACGGAAAACGCCGTAATTGCCCGCCGCAGCTTCCTCGCCGGAGCGCTCGTCCTCCTGGGACTGCGGGGGCCCGCCTCCGCTCAGGAGCCCGCCGAATCCGCCTCGAAGGTCTCGGCGCGGGAGGCACCCGGCAAGGAATCCGGTCGTTGGCGCCACGCGCTGACCCTGCTCGGCGAACCGAAATACGGCCCGGACTTCCAGCATTTCGATTATGCCGACCCGAAGGCGCCGGTCGGCGGCATGGTGCGGCTCGGCTCGCAGGGCGGCTTCGACAACCTCAACTTCATCGTCAACGGCCTGAAGGGCGATCTCGAAGGCGGGATCACCCAGATCTACGACACGCTGATGGAGGATTCCGGCGACGAGCCGTTCTCCTCCTACGGCCTCCTCGCCGAGGGCGTGCGGATCGCGGAGGACGGCCAGTCGGTGACTTATCGCTTGCGGCCGAACGCACGCTGGCACGACGGCAAGCCGGTCACCGTCGAGGACGTGATCTGGTCCTTCGACACGCTGAAGGCCAACAGCCCGTTCTACGCCGCCTACTACCACACGGTGGCCAAGGCCGAGCCGGGGGCCGAGCGCGAAATCGTCTTCCGCTTCAGCGAGGCCGGCAACCGCGAACTCCCCCAGGTGCTGGGCCAGATGCAGGTGCTGCCCAAGCACTGGTGGACGGGCACCGACAAGAACGGCAAGCCACGCAGCGCCACCGAGACGACCCTGGAGATCCCGCTGGGCTCCGGCCCCTATCGGCTGACCAAGATCGATGCCGGCCGCTCGGCCGTCTACGAGCGCGTGGCCGATTACTGGGGCAAGGATCTGCCGGTGAACCGCGGCCGCAACAATTTCGGCACGGTCCGCTTTGAGTACTTTCGCGACGGCTCCGTACTGCTGGAGGCGCTGAAGGGCGACCTCTACGACTTCCGCAGCGAGAACATCGCGCGCAACTGGGCGACGGCCTACGACGACTTCCCCGCCGTGAAGGAAGGCCGCCTCATCAAGGAGGAGTTCCCCGGCCGCGGCACCGGCATCATGCAGGCCTTCGTGTTCAACCTGCGCCGGGACAAGTTCAAGGACGAGCGCGTGCGCCGCGCCTTCAACCTCGCCCTGAACTTCGAGGAGATGAATCGGCAGCTCTTCTACGGCCTGTACAGCCGGATCGATTCCTACTTCTACGGCTCGGACCTCGCCTCGTCCGGCCTGCCCGACGGGACGGAGAAGGCGATCCTTGAGAGCGTGAGGGACAAGCTGCCGGGCAGCGTCTTCACCGAGACCTACGCCAACCCCGTCAACGATACGCCCGAGGCCGCGCGGGCCAACCTGCGCAAGGCGGTGGGCTTGCTGCGCGAGGCCGGCTACGAGCTGAAGGGCGGCCGGATGGTCGCCAAGGCGACCGGCGAGCCACTGACGGTCGAGTTCCTCGAATTCCAGAACGTGTTCGAGCGGGTGATCCTGCCCTACGCCGCGCAGCTCAAGCTCATCGGCATCGAGTCCTCGATCCGCGTGATCGATCAGGCGCAGTACCAGAACCGCCTGCGCAGCTTCGATTTCGACATCACCACTTCGAACTGGCCGGAATCGCTCTCGCCCGGCAACGAGCAGCGCGAGTTCTGGGGTTCGGCAGCGGCCGACAAGCCGGGCTCGCGCAACATCGCGGGCATCAAGGATGCCGGCATCGACGCGCTGATCGAGAAGGTGATCTTCGCCCAGGATCGCGAGACGCTGGTCGCCGCCACGCATGCCCTCGACCGGGCGCTCCTCTCCCAAAACTTCGTCGTGCCGCAATGGTCCTCTGCCGCGACGCGGACGCTGCGCTGGAACCGCTTCGGCCGCCCGGCGGTGCTGCCGAAATACGGCGCCTCGGGCTTCCCGACGACGTGGTGGTACGACGAGGCGCTCGCCGCCAAGACGGGGGCCCCGCGATGAGCGCGGGCGCGACCCGCCGGAGCGTCGTCCTCGGCACGGGAGTGCTGGCGCTCGCGGGCGCCCTGCCCCGCCCGACCCGCGCCGAGGATGTCCGCAAGGCTCACGGTGGAACTCACGGCCTTTCGAGCTTCGGCGAGCTGAAATACGCGCCCGACTTCCCGAACTTCGACTACGTGAACCCGATGGCGCCGCGCGGCGGGCGCTTCGCGACCCATCTCGTCCAGACCTTCGGCAATCAGGCGTTCGACACCTTCGACACGCTCAACCCCTACGTCTTCCGCGGCAACGGCGCGGCCGGAATCAATTTCACCTTCGACAGCCTGATGGTGCGCGCGCTCGACGAGCCGGATGCGCTCTACGGCCTCGTCGCCCGCTCGGTCGAGATCAGCCCCGACGGCCTGACCTACCGCTTCGCGCTTCGCCCGCAGGTGCATTTTCACGACGGCTCGCCCCTGACCGCGCGGGACGCGGCCTTCTCCCTCACCATCCTCAAGGAAAAGGGCCACCCGACGATCGCGCAGGTGATCCGCGATGTCGCGGAGGCGATCGCCGAGGGCGACGAGACCCTGGTCGTCCGCTTCGCACCTAGCCGCAGCCGCGACCTGCCGCTGATCGTCGCCGGGCTGCCGATCTTCTCGGCCAAGTTCTTTGAGGGCCGCGACTTCGAGGCCCAGACCCTCAAGCCGCTGCTCGGCTCCGGCCCGTATCAGGTCGGGCGGATCGATATCGGCCGCTTCATCGAGCTGGAGCGGGTGACCGATTACTGGGCAGCGGACCTTCCGGTGATGGTCGGGCAGAACAACTTCGACCAGCTCCGCTACGAGTATTTTCGCGATCGGCAGGTCGCGTTCGAGGCGTTCAAGGGCGGCGCCTACACCTACCGCCAGGAATTCACCTCGCGGATCTGGGCGACGGGCTACGACTTCCCCGCCGCGCGCGAGGGCCGCGTGAAGCGCGAAACCCTGCCCGACACCGCGCCGGCCAACATCCAGGGCTGGTTCTTCAACACCCGCCGCGAGGTGTTCAAGGATCCGCGCGTGCGCGAGGCGGTCGGCCTGTGCTTCGACTTCCCCTGGACGAACCGCACGGCGATGTTCGGCTCCTACGAGCGCACGGTCTCGTTCTTCCAGAAGACCGACCTGATGGCGACGGGCAAGCCCGCCGCGGAGGAGCTGGCCCTGCTCGAACCCTTCAGCGGGCAGGTGCCGGCCGAGGTCTTCGGCGAAGCCTGGACGCCGCCGGTTCCGGACGGTTCGGGCCAGGACCGGGCGTTGCTCGCCCGCGCGGTGGCCTTGCTGAAGGAGGCGGGCTGCACCCGCGAGGGCGGCGCCTTGCGGCTGCCGAGCGGCACGCCGATCGAGTTCGAATTCCTCGATTCGGATTCCGTCTGGGAGCCGATCGTCCAGCCCTTCATCCGCAATCTCGGGCTGATCGGCATCAAGGCACGCCAGCGCGCGGTCGATGCCGCGCAGTATCAGGCGCGGGTGCGCGACTTCGACTTCGACATCACCTCTCGCGCGGCCTCGGGCGACGCGACGCCGGGACCGGAGCTGCGCGAGGCCTACGGCTCGCGCGCGGCGGCGATCCCCGGCTCCAACAACCTCGCCGGCATCACCGATCCGGTGATCGACGCACTGCTCGACCGGATCGCCAACGCGGATTCGCGCGCGAGCCTCACCGTGGCCTGCCGCGCGCTCGACCGCGTGCTGCGGGCAGGGCGCTACTGGATTCCGATGTGGTACTCGCCCGAGTACCGCCTCGCCCTGTGGGACATGTTCGGCCGCCCGGCGAAGCTACCGACCTACGGGCTCGGCGTGCCGGGCCTGTGGTGGTACGACGAGGCCAGGGCGCGCCGGATCGGCCGGGGCTGAGAGTGCCTCACGAAACGCCCGGTCACCGTCGGCTTTCGCCCTGGCGACGAAAGCGCGGCGGGAGTTTCGTGAGAGACGCTGAGGATTTTCCATGCTCGCCTACATCCTGCGCCGCATCGCGCTGATGATCCCGACGATCTTCGGGATCATGCTCATCACCTTCGCCATCATCCAGTTCGCCCCCGGCGGCCCGGTGGAGCGGGTGCTGGCGCAGCTCCAGGGCCAGCAGGAAGGCTCGCTCTCGCGCATCACCGGCGGCCAGGGTGACCTCGGCGGCGGCGCAGCCCGCAGCGGCGGCGAGAGTTCGAAGTACCGCGGCGCGCAGGGGCTCGACCCGGCCTTCATCAAGAAGCTCGAGGCGCAGTTCGGCTTCGACAAGCCGGCCTACGAACGCTTCGGTAAGATGCTCTGGGACTATCTCCGTTTCGATTTCGGCCGCAGCTACTTCCGTGACGTCTCGGTGCTGGATCTGATCAAGGAGAAGCTCCCGGTCTCGATCTCCCTCGGTCTGTGGATGACGCTGATCTCCTACGCGATCTCGATTCCGCTCGGCATCCGCAAGGCGGTGGCCGACGGCTCGCGCTTCGATGTCTGGACCTCGGCGGTCGTCATCGTCGGCTACGCGATCCCGAGCTTCCTGTTCGGCATCCTCCTCGTGATCCTGTTCGCGGGCGGCTCGTTCCTCCAGATCTTCCCGCTGCGCGGCCTCACCTCCGAGAATTTCGAGTCCCTGAGCCTCTGGGGCAAGGCTCTGGACTATGCGTGGCACCTCGTGCTGCCGCTCTCCGCCCTGGTTCTCGGCGCCTTCGCCACCTCGACCCTGCTGACCAAGAACTCGTTCCTCGACGAGATCCGCAAGCAATACGTCGTCACCGCCCGCATGAAAGGCGTGAGCGAGCGGCGCGTCCTCTACGGCCACGTCTTCCGCAACGCGATGCTGATCGTCATCGCGGGCTTTCCCGGTGCCTTCATCACCGCTTTCTTCACCGGCTCGCTGCTGATCGAGACGATCTTTTCGCTGGACGGCCTTGGGCTCCTGTCCTTCTCCTCCATCGTCGGCCGCGACTATCCGGTGGTGTTCGCCACGCTCTACATCTTCTCCCTGCTCGGTCTGGCAGTGAATCTACTCTCCGACCTCACATACACCTGGATCGATCCGCGCATCGACTTCTCGGCTCGGGGCGCCTGACGCTCACCTCTGTTTGCCGACTGCGCAGCCGGCTGCTATCGGCGCGCATTCGCCGCCGGACGCCGCCCGTGACCGCCCTCCCCCTCGTCATCCGCCCCGAGCATCCGGACGACGCCGCGGCGATCGAGCGGCTGCATGCCCGCGCCTTCGGCCCCGGCCGCTTCGCCCGCACCGCCTACCGCCTGCGCGAGGGCGTCGCGCCCCTGCCCGATCTCTGCCTGACGGCGCTCGTCGGCACCTATCTCGTCGGCTCGGTGCGGATCGGCCCGGCCGAGGCGCAAGGCGGATCGCTCCTCGTGCTCGGGCCGCTCACCGTCGATCCGAGCTTTTCCGATCGCGGCATCGGCACGAGCCTGATGCAGGCGAGCCTTGATGCCGCCCGCGCCGCCGGACACGGCCTCGTCGTCCTCGTCGGCGACGCACCCTATTACCGCCGCTTCGGCTTCCTGCCGGTGCCCGCGGGCCGGCTCGCTCTGCCGGGGCCGGTCGATCCCGGGCGCTTCCTCTGGCTGGAACTCAAGGACGGGGCGAGCGCCGGCCTCTCCGGCCCAATCCGGCCGAAACGCCGATAGCGGGCTTCATGCGGGCGCCTCCGCGCAGCGTTCCACGGTCGAGGCACCGCTTGACCGTGAGAGATCAGGATCGGACACCGGGGCAAACGCCGAGATAACGGGAAACGCCCGCCGTGCCGAGCACCGACGACCGCCAGCCGCCGCCCCGCTTCAACGCGGCCCGCTCTTGCCTCGCGGAGAATGCCCGGCTGCGCGGCAGCAAGACGGCGCTCGTCATGGTGGGCGACGGCGGCACGGTCAGCCGCCTCACCTATGCGCAAGCCGACCGGGCGGTGCGCGGCATTGCGGCGGGGCTGCTCGGCCTCGGGCTGAAGGCTGGCGACCGGGTGATGATCCGCATGGGCAACGAGGCCGACTACGTGCTGGTCTATTTCGGTGCGCTCGCCGCCGGCCTCGTCGCCCTCCCCTCCTCGCCGCAACTGACGGCCGACGAAGCCGCCTTCCTGATGGAGAATGCCGGCGTCGCCGCCGTGGTGACCGGTCAAGGCCTTTCGGATTCCAGCGGTGCCGCGGACTGTCTCCGGCTCGACACCGAGACGATCGCGGCGATGAAGGCCGGCGAGCCGCTCGCCGACTATGCCGATACCGCCGCCGACGATCCGGCGACCCTCGTCTACACCTCCGGCACCACGAGCCGTCCCAAGGGCGTGCTCCACGCTCACCGCGCCATCTGGGGCCGCCGGCCGATGCACGCGCATTGGCTCGGCCTCACCGAAGCCGACGTGATGCTGCATGCCGGCACCATGAACTGGACCTACACGCTCGGCGTCGGCATCACCGACCCCTGGGCCTGCGGCGCCACGACGGTGCTCTATCACGGCCCACGCGACCGTGGGATCTGGCCCCGCCTGATCGCCGAGCAGGGCGCGACGATCTTCGCGGCGGTGCCGAGCGTCTACCGCCAGATCCTGAAATACGCCGACCTCTCCCAGCATGACCTGTCCCGCCTGCGCCACGGCGTCACCGCGGGCGAGGCCCTGTCGGCCGACCTCCTCGACGCCTGGACGGAGGCCACGGGCAAGCCGCTCTACGAGGCGCTCGGCATGAGCGAGATCTCGACCTACGTGTCGAGCGGCCCGACCATCCCCGTTCGCCCCGGTTCGCCCGGCCGGCCACAACCGGGACGCCGCGTCGCGATCCTGCCCGCCGATGGACCGCCCGAACCGTTGCCGCCGGGCGAGACCGGCCTGCTGGCGATCCACCGTTCCGACCCCGGCCTGATGCTCGGCTACTGGCAGCGACCGGAGGAAGAGGCGGCAGTGATGCACGGCGCGTGGTTTGCCGGCGGCGACCTCGCGAGCCTCGACACCGACGGCTATCTCTGGTTCCACGGGCGCAACGACGACTTGTTGAACGCCATGGGCTACCGCGTCTCGCCCGTCGAGGTGGAAGGCGTGCTGGCGGGCCATCCCGACATCGCCGAGGTCGGCGTGACGGAGCTTTCCGTCCGCGTGGACCTCCGGGTCATTGCCGCCTTCGTGGTTCTGCGCCCCGGCGCCGAGCCCGACGCGGAGGGACTGATGGCGTGGTGCGGCGAACGTCTGGCTGCCTACAAGGCACCGCGCGCGGTCCGCTTCGTCGAGGCGCTGCCCCGCACCGCCAACGGCAAGGTTCAACGCAAGCGGCTGGCGGAGGCTGTCGCATAGCCGCGCTTGTTCGCGCCGAATCGCGCCGGTACAGCGAAGGCCCCGCGCGCTTCGAGACCCATGGCCCCGCTCCCGATCTCCGTCTTCATCATCGTCAAGAACGAGGCCGACCGCCTCGGTGCGACCCTCGCGGCGGTGCGCGCATTGGCCGACGACATCGTGGTGGTCGATTCCGGCTCGACCGACGGCACCCAGGCGCTCGCCGCCTCGCTCGGCGCCCGCGTGATTCACAACGACTGGCCGGGCTACGGCCGGCAGAAGCGCTTCGCGGAAGAGCAGTGCCGCCACGACTGGGTGCTCAACCTCGATGCCGACGAAGTGGTGCCGCCCGACCTCGCCGAGGCGATCCGCGCCGTCTTCGCCCAAGGCGCGCCGACGCACGCCGCATGGACCATCGCCATCGCCGAGGTTTTCCCGGGCGAGACACGCCCCCACCCCTGGGCCTACGTGCTGACCCCGGTGCGGCTCTACCGGCGCGACCTGAGCACCTACTCCACTTCACCGGTCCACGACCGGGTCGTGCTCGGCCCCGGCGTCACCACCGGGCGGATCAAAGGACGCATCCACCATTTCTCGGTGCGCTCGCTGGGCGACCAGCTCGCCAAACTGAACCGCTATTCGGACCAGCAGGCCGACGACCTCGACGCCCGCGGCGTCACGATCCCGGCCTGGCGCCTCTACGTCGAGCTGCCCGGCAACTTCCTGAAGGCCTATTTCGGCCGACGCCACTTCGTGCGCGGCGCCTACGGCTTCCTCACGGCCATGAACTACGCGATCTCGCGCCACCTGCGCGTCGCCAAGCATTACGAGCGCCGTGTCACAACCCCGCGCCGACCGGGTTGACCCGTCCCGCCGGAGCTTCTACAGCCAAGCGCAGTGGAGACGTGGCCGAGAGGCTGAAGGCACTCGTTTGCTAAATGAGCATACCCCTAATAAGGGTATCGAGGGTTCGAATCCCTCCGTCTCCGCCACCCGCCCATATGGGCTTCGGCATTCAAAAAATTTATACGGCTCAAGGGGTAGGATACCACATCCGCCCCTACATCGAGCCCTACAACGATGCGGCAGTTCCCGCACCTGAAGCGAAATCACCGGTCCGGGAACTGGGTGTATTTTCGACGCTTCCCTGTCGCGGCGCAGGCAACGACCGGCCAAACTTTTTTCGAGAGATCGCTGCGGACCGCAGATAAACGTAGGCTCTTCGAGCCTTGGAACGCGGCGCACTGCGAATTCGAAACGATAGTCGCAAAGGCCGCACTCTCACCGGGAGCTATCGACGCCTCACCGTCTCGTCGTTCCCGTCCTCTGCTCAATGAGCTTTGGGAGGTTCCGAGATGGGACGGAAATCTCGAATCGACGAAGCTCCCTTTGGCTCTGCAAATCGAACGCGTGAGAGAGGCCGTAGCCAACTCGGGCACACGGCAACGTTATGAGCGGGCGCAACGCCTTCTGAACGATCCCTCGATGCGGGACGACGACGCAAACTTCAGGGCCGAATGCGATCTCGTTGGCGCTTGTGGCAGGCCGCGTGCCTGGCTCATTCACAGCCCACAGCTTCAAGCTCTAACGTCTGACATCCTCAGCGATGCTGGGCTTTCCGTGCCAGCTTGGCATGCGACGCTGTTCTCAGTGGAGCGCATGGTCGAAGCCGAACTCCGGTCGGTCCTTGAGGCCGAAGAACGATGGAGAATGTACGACTTCAGCGACATGCCCTCGACAGCACCCGCGATCGCAGGGAATGTAACGTTAGCGCCGAACGGACAGCCGTTCGTTACGCTTGATGAACTCGTCCAAAGATATGCAGCCGCTACGCGCAAGCCGATCAAAACAGTATCAAAACTGAGAATGGTTGCAAGGTACATTCAGGAACTGCACGGAGGTAGGACTGAAATAAACTCCATTAACAAAAATTTGCTGGTAGAACTTCAGACAAAAGCCTTCACAGTTCCAGCCAGGCTTAGCCGTGAAGAGCGCAGTCTGACCTTCCCTGAAATTGTTGAACGGGCAAAATGCATCGATGAGCGGCGTAGCAGGCTAACACCTCAAGCGATCCGGTCATGGTTTAATCTGCTCGGCGGGTGCTTTAACTGGGCCGTAGCGACTGACTTGCTGGAACGTAATCCGACTACTGGCATCAAGCCGAAATCTAATCCGCTTACTATTCGCTTGCGCGAAGCCTTTAACCACGACGATTTGATATCCTTATTTTCTTCTGAAAAAAGTTGCGGCCCCCATGAGCCAGAAAAGTACTGGATACCTTTGATCGGGCTGTATACCGGCGCTCGTCTCAATGAAATCGGCCAATTGATGAGGTCTGACATCGATATCGGCGTCATACCACATCTGCGGATTACAGACCAAACAGACATCGCCGGGGCCACAAAACGTTTGAAAAACGCCTCATCGCGCCGAATTGTACCTATTCATCCAAATTTGATAACACTGGGCTTCCTTGACTACGTACGCGGAGAAAGCAGCTACCGTCTTTTTCCCAAACTACCGCACGACGGTATCTACGAGCCCACAAAAGCTTACTCACAGTGGTTTGGCCGGCATCTTCGCAGCATAGGCATTGTTAGCAAGGGGAAGGTCTTCCACTCCTTACGCCATACATTCAAGGACGCCTGCCGGAAAGCGGGAATAGAGGAAGAGGTTCATGATGCTCTGACCGGCCACTCGAACTTAAGGAATGTTGGACGCTCCTATGGCTCTAAAATTCCATTATCGCTGCTCGCCGCTGCGGTTAAAAAGATTGACTATGGATTGCAGCATAAAAAGTTTTCGCAGCGAACTGAACAATAACACCGATATCAGCCGACAAACAGTGATCGCCCATTACGCAGAGAGCAAATCGGTGCGTTTTCATGATATGAGGGTTGCATGTCTCTGAACCATAAAGCCCTAGCGGACCGGCTCTTCCCCAGTGCGCAGAAAAGCGATGAGTTAGAGCTTAGGCATATTCCACCAGAGCAAAGAAGGCTACACACAGAAACTTCAGACCTCACGGTGTCGTCCTTATACGGATATATGTCGAACGGTAAAATCGAAATTCCAGAATTTCAAAGAGGCTACGTTTGGAATAGGACGCAAGCGTCGCGCCTAATTGAGTCACTCATTATTCAGTGCCCAATCCCTGTCGTTTATTTCAGTCAAGCTCACGATTATAAGCTTATTGTGATCGACGGCAATCAGCGGCTACTCAGTATTAAGCTGTTTATGGATGACGGGTACGAGCTACAGGGACTGACGACGTATCCTGAGTTGAATGACTTAAACTGGAGCAACTTGGACCCGCGCTTTCGGGATCATATTCTGAACCGCACTATCCGGTGCATCACAATCCTTAAAGATACGCATCCGCAGATCAAATTCGATGTGTTCGAGCGATTGAACACGGGTTCCGTGAAGCTGAATGCTCAAGAGCTTCGGCATGGTATCAACCACGGCCCTCTAATGCGTGAGCTTGACGAACTCACTAGAAACGAAACTTGGAAGCGGTTGACGGGTATCAAACGTGACAATCGAATGAGAGGCGCTGAACTCGTTCTGCGCTTCTTTGCATTCCGCTACGCGCGCGACGAATATGCGAAGCCTCTCTCTGTTTTCCTCGATCAGTTTACAAGCAGCAACCGGAATACACCTGAGCGACAGATCGACCAATGGGCGGACGACTTCGCCGCGACGCTATCATTGGTCGATTTTGCGCTTGGTCCTCTTGCATTTCGCATATATGACGAAAATCTTCGTCCAAACACAAGTTTCAACTCGGCTCTATACGACGCTCAAATGGTCGCTTTCTCCGAGACGACCAACGCACTAATTCATAAGAGAAACTTCGAACCTGAGCGACTGCAAAGGTCGGCTGCTCGATTATTCGCTTCCGAACGCTTCGAAAATAGCATCGGCCGTGCAACGAGCGATGAACAATCCGTGAAAACGCGTATAGAAATGTATCTCTCGTTTCTAAACGAGTTCACGGATGCCGTATAGGCGTAGCGTTTTCAGGGTCGAATTCGAGCGAAGGGTCGCCGAGTTGCGTGAGCAATCTCGAAAAGCGAACTCGTTGCCAAAAGAATTAGGAGATCAAAATCTGGCTGAGGTCAGAGATATGGTTTTTCAGTGCGCCATCTTTCAAACTAGCGCCGCCTTGGAAACATACCTGAAGCTGATAATTGAGAGTTGGGTCCAAGCTCTTCGCAGGCACTCTAAGGGCGAACACCTGCCTGCCGAAGTGCGCGCTTCCTTTGCTCGGCGCAGACTTACACCATATTTTAAGAGATTTGCCTATTCGGAAGAGGAGACGTTGCTTCATCAAGCTATTAATGCGGAGGCCGATCTATGGTCATTCCTTAAAGGTGGTCAAAACTTACCTGACTTTTTCGATGGCCGAGGATTACACGAAGCCTGTGCGTATCCCTCACATAAAAACATGCGGCGTCTTTTCGCCAGGCTTGGGATACCAGACTTCGATGCCCGATTGGGGAGAACCATGCGGCGAGATGTTGAAGCGCTGATAGTTGCCTTTCAGGATATAAGGACTGCACTGGCCCATGCTGCTCCGCCTAGAATTACCTTAAAAGATGTGAGGGAAAGACTTGACGACCAAGTGAGGCTCGTATCTGCGATTGATCGGATATTGTTTAATCATATAACGAGGCACGGCGGTTCAGAGTGCTGGAACTCAGGGCCTTGATCTTCTCAAGCTGCCTGAGGATACAGCCGGGCAATGCAAAGCTGCGACACTTTGAGGTACGCCCTGGCGTGACGGTACGATGTGACAGTGGATTGCGTCACATCAGAATGGCTAAGACCAAAGGTTACATCTATCTTGAAGGTTCTTAGAGCCTGAGGTGACGGATGGCCCGGATCGGTTACGCGCGTTGCTCATCCGAAGATCAGAGCCTTGAGGTCCAGGTTGACCGCCTCAGGAGCGAAGGATGCCAGCCAATCCGCTCGGAGAAAATCTCTGGTGTCAGTAGGGATGGTCGCACAGAATTGGCAGCAATCCTCGACTTTATCCGCGAGGGTGACGAACTTGTTGTGCTACGTGCCGATCGGCTTGGGCGGGACACACGCGACGTTCTCAACATCGTGCACGAGCTAGATCAACGAGGTGCGTATCTGACGGTCCTTGACCCTCACATTTCAACTCGCGGCGAGCCAGGGCGCATTGTGCTGACGGTTCTTGGAATGGTCGCTCAGATGGAGCGACGGTTCATTCGAGAGCGCCAACGAGAGGGGATAGCGAAGGCGAAGTTGGAGGGCGTCTACAAGGGCGGGAAGCGCCGAGTTGACCGGGATCAGGTCTTTGCCTTGCACCAAACTGGGAAGGGGCCTGCCGCTATCGCTCGGGCGCTCGGCTGCTCCCGCATGCAGGTGTACCGTATCCTCGGTCACGGCGCGGCAGCCTGAGGTCCAACGTATGTCCCACCGTCAGCCTCTTAAAAACGCGCTGCATCACACCATTGGGTACGTCGAGACGGAAAGCGACGGACGACAAATTCTACTCGACCCGCATTTCCGGCGCATAGGTTACTTCGATCCAAACGGCGGAAAGTACGGCAGTACTAAGGATCGTCATTTTCGGACCGTGGGTCAGGGAAATCTTCTTACCTCTCTCTTAGGGCGTTGATTGTGTAAGCACTAAATACAGGATGAGGATTTTCGAAATAATCGTTGTTGAAGGAACGACTGGAGCCGGCATCATCAAGCCTGAAGGACCGATGACCCCGGCTCAATCCAATCGTAGAGCAAAACAACGATGTAAAACACAGAAGAAAATCCGTGACGAAAGGCAGAGGTCGGCGCAGAAGATTCGTGATTTGCGCGACGACCTCTGAGTGCTGTTACGCCTTGGCTTTCTCAGAAAGAAGATTGCGGACGCTGGCGACTTCATTCGAAAGCAAGCCATTGTCGTAGAGCTTTTCGAGGAAGAAAATAGCGTTTTCCTTGAGACGTTCCTCCGACCACTTTTCGAACGGATTAGGCTTCGAGCCGGCTTTCTTGGCAGCATCGGCATGGTAAAACAGAATGTACTTCCGCATTCCGGTTTTCACCCCCGAGTTATTATCCACCCTTTCCGGCTCCTCGAACTTCGCCATAACATCCATCGAACGGATTTTCCGCTTGGCGAGAGCGGAGAGGACGTAACCAAGCTTCGTCACCGTTCCACCCGCCTTATTGGGCAGAAAGAAGCGCGCGAGGGGCTGCCATTCGTTATCAACGCCCCCATGCGGTTTGTAGCCGGGCGACTGACTGGCAATGTACGCCATCGTGGCCTTGAGATCGGGATTCCCGTCATCGTCGAGAAAGCACTCGGCCATCCGCAGCATCTCGTAGATGGCCGTGCGACCCGCGGCCTCGGACGTTTGCCGGTACGTGATGCCAGCTTGCTTGTGCTGCGCATCAAGTTCGCTGAGTTGCCGGCCGGCATCCTTGGCGCGGTTGAACGCTTCAACCTTCTTCGCGTCGTCAGCACCATTCGTGACCTCGGTCACGAAATCCTCAGACTGGGGAAGCGCCGACTGCCTGTCCGCTCCGTCCTGGCTATTCGTGACCTCGGTCACGAACTCCAACTGACCCTGGCCCGTCTCGTTCTCGATGGCAGACTGAGGAAGCGGGATGATCTCGGCGTGCTGCTTATCCTTGAGCTTGACGGACCGCTTCGCCGAACGCTGGGTGTTGGACATGCGTATATCTCCACGTGCACAGGTTGCCTTCATGAGTAAGCTCATTAGGGTAACCGTGATCGCAGAGGACCCGTCTTTACACTTCGAAGATACGTCGATCTGATCTAGTCATCAAGCGCATCTCGGATTGCTAGTTAATCAACCGTTATCGCTGGTCAATGCGCTTGTTGTGGGAGGTGTTGGGGCGTATTCCGCCCCTCCACCTGCTCTGAGCGGTTGTAGGGCTCGTTCCCTCGCCTCAACCTCTCAGAGCAATCAGCTTCGTTGATTTACTCATAGCTTCGCTATTGCGATCCCAAAGCCATTCTGCCTCGTAGGGGCAGCAGCAACTGGGATCACGTCGGTGATTTCAACGCTGGCATACAAGGCTCCTACAGTGGTCCTGTAGCACCATCAAAGGGATCAACCTCAGTGATGCGGCTGGCTTCAACCGGTCTTGCAACAATTCAGCTATAAGGAGATCGCGCGATCTACCAAGAAATGTTCTGCTTCGCCGGCATCGGCGAAATACCACTGGTCCTTTGATATATATCGAGCCCAACCCGGAGTATCGTAAATCAGTTTTACGTCAACGCTTCCGTACGGATGCAGGCGGTCCCACCAGTGAACTAGAGCCGCATCAAAACGGCCATGGTAAATTTCAGGCACTCGCCACGCCAAGTGCACGTGGGTATTTGTATCTGGGTGCTCGATAAAACCTATGTACCCGGTGCGGTCTTCCGGGCGGACTTTGTTGAATTTCTTAATCAACCTTCGATCTACTCTGCAATGCAGTTTCGCTACGTCGGCTTGGACACGATCGGCAGTAAGTCGGCCGTGGTCGGCGTTCCAGACCAGTGAAACCGCGTGCGTAGGAGCAGTACGCACGATCAAATCGCTCCAAGCGTCCTTGCGAGCCAGAGCATCAGGCGGCAGCCAGTTCGATCTGAGAGCCTTAGCTTTCGCTTCGAGCGAGTTGATCGTATCGACAGGATTGCTGTCGAGTGCCACGCCTTGGAAGGTCATGGTGTGACAGCCTGAAGCCAGTCATTGATCGCCTCTGAGGTCGAGGCGGGCGTCCGGCTATCGGTATTATCCCACTCGCGCTCAATGACGACGTGTGTTGCTGAAGGCGGCAGGAGCGCCCCGTCGAACCAAACGGCACGGAAGCGAAACCCGAAGCCAAGCTCGGGATGCTCAATGATATAGGTCATAGAGACAGAGGCTGCTGGAACATTGGTTCTGTTCGATACGCGCCGCGGTTCGACGGATGCACCCTCGACCAACAATGGTGCTTCGTCCGCCGCCGACAGTAAATAGTGGAGCGCAAACTGCTGTAGCATCAGGCTGTTTGCTTCGTTAATGTTATTTGATGTTGTCATTGCTGCTCTTCCTTGGTGTGCATAGGCGGCTGTGACGTTCCGCCTGCTATTATTTATCAAGGAGAACAATCTTGCTGGGACTTCACCTCAGTCGCGTCTACGAGCGTCTGCTAGACCT
Source organism: Methylorubrum sp. Q1 (assembly GCF_004683995.1). Lineage (NCBI taxonomy): Bacteria > Pseudomonadati > Pseudomonadota > Alphaproteobacteria > Hyphomicrobiales > Methylobacteriaceae > Methylorubrum > Methylorubrum sp. Q1. The sequence goes on from NZ_SRHQ01000008.1 coordinate 54,329, forward strand.
CGGACTTGTAAAATCGAAGCGGCACTTTTCACGTTCATACCTCGGCCGTCACTGGACCTACCTGCGTGACGTGCAGCAAAGGTGCAGAGACTGCTTTCGTGTTCCTAAATCTATAGTTGCGTTCCTCAGCGATCGGCTATGTCAGGTTGCTATATTTTTGTCGCCCCAACTACGGTCGCGGGTTCGGTCTCTTATCTCTGAGATCGATCGGAATGTGGGAGTTGCGGACGCCCTCGGCTATGGCCGACTTAGGCGGTAATCGACAGCCATAACCACTGGGCGAGGCGACACGAGGCAGCGCCGACGATGTGTCGGGCCTCCCCTACAATCCACACAAAACTCGCCCCTACAAGGACTTAGCACCCTCAGCTAAGTCCCTGTAATCAATGGAAAGACGCTCGGTGGCGGAAAATCCCTCCGTCTCCGCCACCTGCCTTTTCCCCTTTCTCAACAGTCACAAGCACTTAGAGGTCATTCATTGACCGATCGTGCCCTATTTGGGTACTAAATCGTCCAACACAGGACGCCTTCGTGGGCGACATCACCCGGCGCCCCCTCCCCCGACCTCCTCACCGCCCGGCAGGGCGTGTGGCACTCCTCCCGGCATGTGCCGGCCGCGTTCGCTGAGGTCACCCGCGCGGCGTCATCCGGCAATCGACCAAGATCCGGGTTGTCGACGCCCCCCGGAAGGTCCGCGCCCGGGGCGCCGCGCAGAAAATCAACGACGAGCCGGAGACGTTCTGGCATGCCCCCGTTTCATAAGTTTTGAGCGAGGCGTCTGACGAGGATCATGGCGGCGGCCAAGACGAAGAAGGCGAGAGCGGAGGACGGGGTTGCCTCGTCGTCACGGGCGAGCCTGCGGCATCGAGCGATCCAGCCGAAGGTTGGTTCGATCACCCAGCGGCGGGGCTGCCCGGCGACGCCCTTTTGGCCTTTGTCGGGCCTGACGATCTCGACAGTGATGGCTGTAGCCGCGCCGACGCGCTCGCCCTGATTGATCGGCAAAGCCGTGGGCCAGGAACGGCCAGAGCCGACAGGACGCCCGCAGCAGCGCAACCCCACTGTGGCTGTCGTGCCGGCCAGCCGTCGAGAGGGTCGCGAGGAGCAGACGGCCGTCCGTATCGGTGAGCGCGTGGCGCTTGCGGCCGACGACGCGCCGGGCCGGATCGTAGCCGCGCTCGTCCTTGACGCCGACGCCGCCCGAGCGCGCCGCCTGCGCCTCGAGGATGCCGCCGGTCGGGCTGGCCTCGCGCCCAGCGCGCTCGCGGTCGGCCAGGGTCGGGGCATGGGCCAGACGCTCGAACACGGCCGCCCTCGACAGGCGCAGGAACCAGCGGTGAACGGTGGGCCAGGGCGGGAAATCCAGCGGCAGATGCCGCCAAGCGCAGCCGGTGCGCAGGACGGAACGGATGCCGTCCACGATCGACCGAAGCGGCCAGCGCCAGGGACGACCGGTGCGGGAGGGGGTGGGCAGCAGCGGGGCGATGAGCGCCCACTCCGCGTTTGTCGGGCTGCTTGCACAGGGCAGATTCTCGCGCGCAAGCTCGGCACGGGCGGCGGGTGTCCACATCGACGATCCGGGGCGAGCGTCAGATACTTCCTCAACGCTGACGGTGCTCGCCGCTCGCCCCAAACGACCTTCCGACGCCCGTTAGGAAACGGGGTCTAACGTCGAAGGTGGCCAGTAGGGATGCATATGTGACAAATACTTGCGCAAAGCCTCAATGTTGGTCAGATGGATGCGTAAATTTCATTATACACGGAATTAATATTTGAATTTATTGGCTAAATTGACTGCAAAATATCTACGATTCGTCGCGTTGAATGCTATAAATATACAATTCGATAGAATGAAGCGATTTTTACGTAAGTTTTCTGCCTCAAGTTTGATGTGAAAACTTGAGACTTCTAGCCAAAAAATCCGATGAATATCGATGAATATATTTTTTTTGAGCTTGAAATCCGTATTTTCATTACCAAGTATCGCATTGAGAAAGATCCATACCATAAAATTTGAGGATCGATCTATGGTCATGAACTTGTTCAACCTCCCAGGCTTCACCGGTATGGTTAAGCCGGCAAATCAGAATAAGATGATTTCCCGCTGCATCAGCGGAAGGCCAGAGGAAAGATCCAAGCTCGAATCGCATCGGCCGGACATTTCCAGTTCCGCTTGGTATCATGATGCGGCTGTCCAAGAAGACCTCGGTCGGAATTTCCGCACGAAACAATAGCGCAGTATGTGCTGGGCCAGTAGTTACATCCATTGATTTTCTGCTAAGGTCATAAATGAAAAACTATAAGGTCATGGAGTAGGCAATGACACTCCCCAGACTAACTGGCTTAGAGTATTACTGGTTCGGAAAGAGCCAATCGATTATATCGGCTTTCTCGCATTACCGAAACATGGAACTTGATCCAGCTGTCGCCGATGTCGTTCTTGCGATAAAAAATGATGCTAAATCCTGTTATACGGGTCCTCAATCGTTGCGGCGGCTTGCTGAGCGCTTAGATAACGAAGCAGCTGACGCCACTTTCATGGAGGCCCTATCGACGCTTGACGACGGAAAGCATGAAGAAACCAGCCGTCGCGTCGAGGCGATACGCTGCCTTTCATCCCGTTTTCTTGCGACGGCCGATGAACTCCAGGCAGCGAAAGAGCAGCCTGTGATTTGATGCGGCGTCGATCCTGCCCATTGTTACGGTAGTCGCGCTTCAGCGCCCTCATGAAATCGGATGAGATGACCAGCTTTGGTAAGCGGCAACTGCTGAAATATCTCGGCACGATACGTGGGCGAGGGAAGCTGACGATCGGGGATGGTCAGCCCGGCGTCGGCGTCGTCAGCTATGAGATCGATAGCTATCTGGACCGAGAGGCATACTCTGCAAATGGCCAGATCGAGGGCAATACTGCGCTTCTGATGCACGCTTTCGAAACTGGCGGCGCACGAATATTTTTGTCTAGCGGCCAATCTGTCGGAGTCGTGCTCGCCAATCCAAACGGCAGTTCAACAGCCGAAATCGTGATCCAAGGCCGGATCCCACTTTGATTCGTCCTAAATTTTGAATATTTACGAGGCGCGTTCTGTGTTTTTGAAATCAGCGCGAGCAATAGCCTTTCCTATCTCATGCCTTGTATCAGTATTTTTTGCGACCAGCTGTCGGGCTCGTGCGGAACTGCTCGTAGCAAAGGTCGAGGCTGCTCAGTTCGAAGCCTAGAAGATCAGCAATATGAAGGTACGGGTTGACAGGGTCAACGTTTGGCGGAAGCCCGCGGACTTCGCTGGGATCGAAGATGAAAGTCGTCGGTGGCAGCATCTGCATTGGCTGCTGATGGCAGTCTTGCTTCGCGTGAAATTCGATGATAAATCAAATTTGCTAATATCTTCTAGAGATCTTTCATAAATTTCAGTTTTTCCAGCTTGTCTAGCAAGTTCTTTAATGACGTCGATGTACTCCCTTCGATTAGGGCGCGATGACGGCGACATTTGTATGACATGATGAATCCACGTTAGGCTGGTAGACATCGCAGCCCGGCTCACAAGCCGATGACATCAATGCGCGATCCGCGCCTTCCATCAAGACATCCACCGTGCTGCAGTGCCGATCAAAGGCGGACCGGACGTACCGCCGCAGCCACGGCAATGGGCGGGCGGCATCGGCGATCAACGCGTGTGTTGGGCAGCTTGAGGAGGCGACCGTGCATAAACGCGAAGGCTCGGAGACCGAGGTCGCCACCGACGCACTCCTGAGGAGCATCGTCGAAACCGAGCGCGTCGGCTCAACCTTCGTCGCCGTGTGCGATGGAGGAGTGCTGACGACATGGCAGGTGCCCGGGAGGGCACAGCTCGGGCCGGATCTCAGCTATTGCGGCCCAGACCCAACCGGAGATGCCTACTGGAGGGAACTCCTTCTTATTGGCGAACGCATTCACGCAGCCGGCGGTCTCGATGCACTGGATGAAGCCAATATGCATATTGTGCAAATGGACCCGCAGCATTCAGACTGGCGCGCTATGGTGCTGGAGAGCGTGTGGTTTGATATCGGGCGCGCGTCTTAGGGAGGGAACTTTTTTGAGGTCCATGCGACGACACAGGATCCTGGCAAACAAGCGCTGCCAGAGGCCGCGCTGAGCCTACCTGTTGTCGCGGTTGCAGATCGTGTTGTGTGGGCCGTGAGCTGAAGGGGTATCCTGCCAACGGCATCCGACCTTCAGCACGTGCAGGATGCCACTGATGACCCGCCTGTCATCGACCCGAGGTTTGGCCGTGAGGCAGGTGTGGCTCAATCCGCGCCCAAGCCCTATCCGGGAGCCAGAACAGCCGTGCCATCGCGGTACTCCTGCGCGGGAAACCCCATACGCAGGAAGAAAACACAAGAGACGGCAATTGGTTGTATGACCTCCCCACCTAGACCTCCGGCAGGGACAGGTGGGTGCGCTGGGCGGCGGCGAACAGTGAGGCGACCGCACAGGAGGCGAGACGCGTGAGCCGAGAGTCGGCCCGGCTCGTCAGAATGATCGGGACCCTGGCCCCGAGCACGATCCCGGCCGCGTCCGCACGGGCAAGGAAGGTCAAGCTCTTGGCCAGCATGTTGCCGGCTTCCAAATCGGGGACCACGAGTACGTTGGCTTGGCCGGCCACCGGTAAATGGATCTTCTTGATCCGAGCCGCTTCGAGGTCGATGGCATTATCGAGGGCAAGAGGGCCGTCGAGGATGCCGCCGGTGATCTGACCCCGGTCGGCCATCTTGCAGAGGGCCGCGGCATCGAGGGTCGAGGGCATCTTCGCGTTGACGCTCTCCGTGGCCGACAGGATGGCGACCCGCACCGACTCGACGCCAAGGGCTTGCGCGAGGTCGATGGCGTTCTGCGTGATGTCGCGCTTTTCCTCCAGAGAGGGCGCGATGTTGACCGCGGCGTCCGTAATGATCAGGGGCGTCGCATGGCCCGGCACGTCTACGGGGATGCTCGCTCTGTAGAGAGCCGGGCCAACACCGGCAGAGGTCCGCAAGTCGACCACCCCGGACGCGCTGATCAGCTTCATCGACCGCAGGCCCTACAAGATGCTCAAGCGGCATCTAACTAGGAGCCTGTCCGAGTCATTCCCTCGACGGCGGATCCGGCGGCCGATTCACTTGGCTCATGGCCAAGGTGTTTCGCGCGTGGGATGTCGATCAGGGCTGGCTGCTGCCGCCCTCGCTGGACGAGTTCGTGCCACCCGGACATATGGCGCACTTCGTACGCGATACAGTGCGGGAGGCGCTCGAGTTCTCGGCCATTCTCGAAACCTGCACAGAGGAGCGCGGCTACCCGCCCTACCATCCCGGCATGATGGTGGCGCTCCTGCTCGACGGCTGCAGCCGCGGCCTGTCCTCCTCGCGCCAGTTCGCCCGCGCCTGTGACGAGCGGGTCGATGTCATGGCGGTGACCGGCCTGAACCGGCCCGACTTCCGCACCATAGCCGACTTCTGCGAACGCCACCTCGTGGCCCTGTCGGACCTGTTCGTGCAGGTGCTGCGCCTGTGTCGGGCGGCTGGTCTCGTCGAGTTCGCCACGTGGCGGTGGATGGCACCAAGCTGAAGGCGAACGCCTCCCGCCACAAAGCGATGCGCTACGGACGGATGATGACGGCCGAGCCGGCCCTGGCCGGCGAGGCGGACGCTTGGCTGGAGCGCGCACGAGGCTGACGCGGCCCAAGATCAGGCTGACGGTGCTAGCCGTCGGGGCGACGAGACGCCGGACTGGATGGCCGACAAGCCGCGGCGGCTGGAAGCGATCCGCGCCACCAAGGCCGCGCTGGAGGCGGAGGCTGCAGATCCGCCCGATCCCGAGGACGAGAGCGGGCCGGGCGCCTCGTCGGGGATGCGTTGGCAGGGGCGGCCACTGCGCAGCGAAGACGGCGCTCCGCCCGACCGGGCGAGCGCAACTTCACCGACCCTGACAGCCGGAATCTGCCCACGCGCGACGGCTTCGTGCAGGGCTATAACGGTCAGATCGCGGTCGACGCAGCCCATCAGATCATCGTCGTGCATCGGCTCGTGACCACCTCTGCCGACTACCGCGTCCTCGTGCCGCTTGTGGACGAGATCCGCACTCATCTTGGGCGCAAGCCGCGGGAAGTCTCCGGCGATGCCGGCTTTGCCAACGAGGCGAACCTCGCCGCGCTGAAGGAGCGGAGGATCACGGACTACCTTGCTCCGGGCCGGGGGCATCATGGCGCAGCAGACGCGGCCGCCTGAAGCGGGCTGGGCGCCGCAGTCGGTACCGTCTCAGAAAGCAGGGGAGCGAGCCGTTGGTCGGACAGATCAAGCAGGCCCGAGGCTTCCGGCCGCTTCTGATGAGAGGGCCCGATCAGGTCCGGGGCGAGTGGGCGATGGTGCGTGGCTGGCGCGCCGCCAGCGCTCGCGCCGCCCGCCTCGCCGGCGCGGTCGTGCCTGGATCTCCTCCATCCGGTCGAGGCCAACGGCGTGTCCCTGGGCATGTCCGAGGCCGCGGTCGCGCGCCTACGCGGCCGAGGCTGGCACTTCGACACCTTCATCGGCGGCGGGGTCCGGCTGATGTTCATCCGGGACACCGGCGTCGACACCATGGACGCCCTGGGGGCGGACCTGCGTCGCCCCGTCGCCCAAGCAACAGCTTGACTCGGTTTCGACCCTCTCAGGCCTTGGAGAACATCATCCTTCCCCGAACGTCACCGGCATCCAGTTGGGTGCGCGCTCTCGAAGGGTGGCCAAGCGCAGTTTCCTTCCAGCGCCAGCACAAAGAGGGTGTTGATCCGCGCGCGCTCCGCCTCGACGACGGGGCCATCGATGAGGACGGGCCGACATCTCGCGGTCCAGCCCGGCGCGACGAAGTCCGGATTATGCAGGGCGTCATCGGATGCCTTGACAAAGAAAGCGCGGTCGCCGCCGTCGATGTAGCTTTCTGCCGGCAGATTCTCGGCGAGCAGGATGTCGTGTGCGTCGAGTTCGACATGCCAGTAGGTGACCATGGAGGCCGGTTCGCGCATGATCGACGTGCCATTGATGAGACACATGATCGGGACGAGGACGCCTCCCCGGTTGTCCTCGTCCGCCGCGACCAGCACCGGATGGCCCTGCGACAGCCGCAAGTCCCGCACCGGAAGCAGGCGGCCGCAGGGATCGCTCCCGAAGGCGCCGGCCCGCACGCGCACCGGCCATTGCTGCGACGGCACCGTGCATGTGGCCGGCACGACGGTCCGCTGGCCGATCCAGCGGATCTTGCGGCGTCCGCCCGTTGCCGTCACCGCCACGTCGCCGACCCGCAGCGCCTCCACCGCGACCTCGACCACGCCTCCGGCCTGAAACACGCGGAGGCGCGTTCCGCTCGTGAAGCAGACAGGCGCCGCGAACGCCATCTCCTGAACGTTCGTCAAGGTGTCGACGGCGCCCGTGGTCCTGTCCGTGACGATCGCGGCGTTCGCCGCGGTGCGGACGACCTGATAGTCGGTTTCCGCTTTCGCGAAAATTACCCTGTTGGTGCCGCCGCCGCCATCGATCCGGTTGCCGTTGCCGTTGGTGTAGATGATGTCGTTGCCCGCCCCGCCGATCGCCGTGTCAATCCGGGTGTTGTAGGCGATGCCGATGTTGTTGATCAGGCCGCCAGCGGAGCTGAAGCTGCCCGGATTCAGGTTGATCGTCGAGCCCGTGCTGTAGCCCGACAGATCAAGAGAATTGCCGGTGCCTGTGTTGTAGATCGTGACGACGGGTGCGCTGTTGTAAGAAAAATTGTAGTAGGCATTGGAGGTGCCGGATATATTGGCGTTGAAGCCGTAGACTTGCCCCCCCGAGAAGGTGGAGGTCTTGGAGGCACCGTAGATGCGCTGCGCCGCCTCAATGTCCAGCATCATCGGCGTATGTGCTTCGGTCCAGTTGCTACCCTTGACCGGGTTCTCTGCGTAGAACGGCGTTCTTGTATTGTTGGCAGTAATGTAGGACATGACGGACCATTGCTGGCTGTCATAGGCATTGAACTGGCTAGAGGCCGCCACGCCCGCATTGTAGGGACCAGCATGGCCGAGCCCCAGCATATGGCCGAGTTCGTGCGTGACCGTGCTGACGCCCCGGGTGGTGAAATCGCCGAGGACGCCGTAGCCGTTATTGTTGTCCGGAATATTGACGTTGGCCGAGTAGCCCAACGGGTTCGTCACCGGGGTCAGGACCGAAGGAATTTCGGTCGCCCCCGGGTTCGTCCGCACCGAGCCCGGGGAGGTGGTCACCGCGCCTCGATCCACGTCCGTGTCCAGCACCAGATTGGAGCCGGGCGAGAGCGGGACCTCCTTGAACCGGATGTCGACGATGTCAGCCCAGAGGTTGAGGCCTTCGCGATAGGCCGCCTTGGCCAGTACCGAGACGCCGGGGGCGAACGAATACGTCACGACCCCGCCCGGCGTCCCGGCTTTGCTGCTCGCGCTCAGGGTGTTGCCGTCGGAATCGTTGTTCCATTTGTTGACGAAGCTTCGGTCGGTCCAATAGGTCGCCGGGTTGTCCCGCCGCCAGCCCCGCCATGCGAGCGAGGCGATGGCACCGTTCTCATCCATCCCCGCGAGATAGGTTACGGATTTCCGTTGCTCGTCCGTCAGCGTTGCCATCTCGGTTCAGGCCCTCTCCGGGAACGCGCCGACGCCACGCAACGGCCGAGCTTCCCTTCTCTCTGTGTGACGAGGCAGGAAAAATGGCAGCCGCCGAACGGGGCGTTTTTTCGAAACAGGCCTGCATGGGTTCTTCGCCCGGCGGCCGCGGCGCCTGGTCCTGAGACCGGCCGGGCGAAGGCGAGTGGCGCATCGTGTCGGCAACGGCTTCTGTGAACCGTCTCGGGCGGCGCATCGAAATTCGAAGGACCGCCGCGGGCAAGGCCCTACGGCGGATGCCGGTCCAGGCTTGACGCTACGCTTCGATCTTGATCCAGATGCCGGCGGTCTGCGTCATCTTGAGCTGGACGGACCGGACGAGCGTATCCAGGGCAGTGACGGGATCGAAAACGTTGAAGACACCGGTGGCGCGCCGGTCCCTCACTTCAGGGCTCAGCCTGATGAATCCGGCATAGTAGGGACGGATCTGCTCGACGATGGCCGCGATGGACTCGTCGTCGAAGACCGCGAAGCCGGTCGTCCAAGACGCTTCGACTTCGGCGTCGACCTTGCTCCGGCTGAAGGTGGCTCCATCGTAGTTGAGACGCTCGCTGGTGCGCAGGTTCAGCCGACGTCCCCCGCCTTCGAGGGTGCCGCTGCCCTTGAGCCCTGAGACGGCCAGGCGGCCGTCGCGGCTGTCGAGAACGAAGCTTCCCGCCGAGGCGTCGAGGCGGAACGAGCCCAGATCGACCACGAAGGGGCGCGGGTCGCGCTCGGCGACTTCGAGCATCATCCGACCATTGAGGAACTCGAGACGCCGTTCCTCGGCCGAGAGGGCGACGTTGATCGAGGAGCGCGGCGCGAGCACGACTTTGCTGCCGTCGTCGAGTTCGAACTGATCGTGCTCCGCCGTGCGGGTGTATCGATCGTGCAGAAGGCCCTGAAGCGGGACGAAGCGCTCCAGAGAAAGGGTGCCTGCCCCCCCCACCGCGACGAGGCCGGCAAAGCCCGCCAGGATCGCCCGGCGGTCGCGGCGGACCGGCGCGTCCGACAACCGAGACACCGTCCCGCGGGGCAGAGCGGAGTGAGCCAGCACCTCGAAGGGCTGGAGTCCCCCCGACATGCGGTTCCACGCTTCCGCATTTCCGGCGTTGGCGCTGCGCCAGCGGTCGAAATCGCGAAGCTGGCGTTCTGTCATGGTGCCGGAGGTCAGCGCCACCATCCACTTGATGGCTGCCCGACCGCTGTCATCGATCCTCTTGTCGTCGACGCCCTCTCGCGCCCGGGCCTTGGCCATTCGTTCAACTTTCCATCTTGGCCAGATAGACTGCGGAAAAGCCTTGGGTCATGTACTTGCTCACGGCACTGAGCGAGACATTCAGTTCCTGGGCGATCTCCTTGTTGGACATACCATCGATCTGGCTCATGAGGAATGCCGCGCGGGCTCTCGGCGAGAGCGTAGCGAGGACCATGTCGATCTTCTGCAACGCCTGGACGAGGATCAGCCGGTCCTCCGGCGAGACATCCATCGCCTCCGGGATGGCCGACAGGGCATCCTCGTAGGAGATCTGAAGCTTCTTGCGGCGGCGGGCCTCGAAGATGATCCGCTTGGCAATCGTGGTCATCATGGCGCGCGGCTCGCGCACGCTCGCCACGTTCGGCAGGGTCAGGAGCGACAGGAAGACGTCTGCTACGATGTCCTCGGGAGCGTGAACGGTCCAGGGCTGGCGCGACAGCCATGAGCCGAGCCAGGTGGAATGCTCTCGAAACAGCGTTTCGACCAATCGTGAGCTCGGTCCGACTGCGGTATTTGCCATCTGATAACCCCACCGCTTGACGCCTGCCCTGCGCCGTCCAAGCCCAGGCAGGCAGATGTTTTGTTTGACCTGTGTGTCGGCAATGCTCGGACAACACTTTGAAATAAAAACATCAAGTCTCGCAATGTTTGCGGTTTAACTTAGAGCGCACTCCTGAGATCAATATCAAGTGTAAGATTTCCTTTTCCCTCCGATAAGAGTTGGAAATTCACACTTTGCAGGCCGTGCGCTGGTCGCAAAGCTGAATCCCGCACGCTTTGCACCATGCAGCATCCATGCCATCAAATGATGCAAAAGCGCCCAACCGCGCATCGAATCGAGGTTCACATGGCAGCACGGGCTGCCGAACGATGGATACATCAATGGCCGGTCTTACTAATGCACAATAAAGCGTGTGCAGCGTTGCACCTGAGTAAGATTGCGCAAAAAGGCCGTTCGCAGCCGTACAGCAACGCGGCGCTCTCGCACTGCCTGGGCACATCGAGAGGCGTTGAGCGTTCCGATCCTGCGGTGGAACTGCCGGAGGCGGGAGCGGGCGCCTTGGTCGCTCCAGGATCTCGACGCGTGGTTCGCCCCGTTCCTGGCGGCGATGAGACGCACGACGCGGCGGAACGGGGCGCCGCTGTACCGGCGCGGCCTGCTCGGTTGGGGCGGCGCACCAGGACTGCGGTGCGCTCGGCAGGAAAGCCAACGGTCCGTCGCTCGTCTCCCTGGCGCGGGGCGAGGTGCCCGTGCCGGTGGGGGCCGCACCTGTTCCTGTTGGAGGAACGGATCGCCCCCGGCGCGTTGCGCGCAGGTCGGCGCGCCGGAGGCGGCAGCCTCGCCGCGCCGCAAGGGCGGGATCGCGCTCACCGAACTCGACCGCTTTCGGGCCGCGGGTATGGGCTTCGGTGTGATGCGGGCCGACGTCGGCGACGGAGCCAGCGCCGCGTTCCGCCACGGCCTCGACGCGCGGGCTCGTCTGGGCTGTGCGCATCGCCAAGAACCAAAAGGTGTACAATCAAAAGCTCTACGATCCCGGCATGCGGCTCGTGCCACCGCCCGTATGGGTCGCAAACCTGTGCCGGTCAGGTGCCGCGCGAGGCCGAAGCGGTGCTGGCGGCCTGTCCCCGGCGGAGCGTGACCTCGATGCCGAGTGTGGCGGCAGGGCACGAAGGACGGCCTCCTAACTTTGAACTTGGACCACCGCGTGGAGGCGGATCAGCATCAACTTGATCGAAAACTAAAGCCCTGCCGAGCGTCTTGGACCGATTGGGTTGGGAGCTGCGGCGGACAGCCGATGCCTTGTCTAAGCGACTTGGCGCTTGAACGCTCCAACACGAGACACGACCGCGTGTCCGACGAACGGCTGTTTGTCTGATATTCGAATGCAATCGCTTTCGATGGGCCGGGGTAGAATACCGATCTTTCGGGATTGAAACGTGCCCGCGGAATGAAACCGCACATCAAAGTCGTGCGGATCGAGGGAAGCCAGCGACGCCGTTTTCGCCTGAAGTTCGCGACGGAGCGGTACGGTCCCCAGATATCAGCGGCATGGTCCTGATTTACCAAATCCGTTCCGGAACCGCTTTGCGCGCAATTCGTTTGAGCACCGCTGCCGATCTGGCAGCTTGGCGCGAGAGGGAGCGACGCGGGCGTGACGGCGGACGTTGACAGGCATGAACTCCGGCAGATCATCGCCGGCCTGAGCGAGGGCGTGATCCTGGTCGAGCCCGACCAGACCATCGCCTACGCCAACGAGGCCGCGCTTGCCATGCACGGCGTCGAGACCCTCGACGGACTGGGCGCGACCGTCGATGCCTACCGCGAGCGCTTCGCTCTGCGCTACCGCAACAATCGCGCGCCCGAACATTATCCGATCGAGCGAGTCGTCGCAGGCGAGCGTTTCCACGATGTCGTCGTCGAGGTCCGGCGGCCCGACGCGCCGGACGTCTACTTCGTCCACTCGCTCCGCAGCTTGGTCGCCACGGATCGTGACGGCGGCCCGAGTTGCCTCGCCCTCATCCTCAAGGACGTGTCGGATCAGTTCGAGGCCGAGGAGCGCTTCGAGAAGACCTTCAACGCAAACCCGGCGCCCGCCGTCATCACCCGGCTGTCGGACCTGCGCCACGTCAAGGTGAACGCGGGCTTCCTGGAGATGACGGGCTATGTCCGTGATGCCGTCATCGGGCGCAGCGTCTACGAGGTCGATGTGCTGGCCGGCGCCCGCAACCGCGACCTCGCCGTGTCGCGCCTGAACGAGGGCGGCACCATCCCGCAGATGGAAGCCTGCCTCAACCTGCCGGATGGCGGTTCGCGTTTCGTCATCGTCGCGGGCCAGCCCATCGAGATGGGCGAAGAGCCCTGCATGCTGTTCACGTTCGCCGACCTCGAACTGCGCCGGAAGGCCGAGACCGCGCTCCGGCAGAGCGAGGCGCGCTTCGCCACGGCGTTCCGGTTGACCCCGGTGCCGACGCTGCTGGCGCGCCTGGACGGCTTCACGGTGACCGGCATCAACGACGCATTCACCCGCGTCTTCGGCTACGGCGAGGACAGCGTGGTCGGGCGCTCCCCATCCGAGACCGGGCTGTGGGTTGCGGATGCAGCCCGCGAGCGGTTCGAGGAGGCGGTCGGGCGCACCGGTTTCGTCCCCGGGCAGGAGGTCTGCCTGCGCCACCAGGATGGGTCGGAACTCGACTGCCTCGTCTCCGCCGAGCGCGTCGAGATCGGCGAGGAGACCTTCGCTCTGCTCGTCCTGCAGGACATCACCGAGCGCAAGCGCGGCGAGCGCGACCTGTTCGAGGCCATCGAGGCGGTGATGGCTGACACCTCGTGGTTCAGCCGCGGGCTCATCGAGAAGCTTGCCAACCTGCGCCAGCCCGGCGGCCACGACGGCGACGGAGCGAGCCCGATCCTCACCGTGCGCGAGCGCCAGATCTTGAACCTGATTTGTACCGGACTCGATGACGACGCCATCGCCAAGCGGCTCAACCTCTCCCGCAACACCGTCCGGAATCACGGTGCCGCGCTCTACCGCAAACTCGGCGTCCACAAGCGGGCGGAGGCCGTGATCTGGGGACGGGAGAACGGCTTCCCGCTCCACCCCGCCGGTACATAAAAACCGCTCTACTGGTACTTTGATACTATTGATTGGCGCGCGCGAGCGGACATCTCAAGCCGACCGGGTTTTTCCCAATCACTCGCGAGGTGCTCATGACCGACCGCGTGAAATCGAACTCCGCCACCGAAGCCAAGGGCTCGGTCAAGGAGGCCATCGGCAAGCTGACGGGTGATGCCCGCGTCGAGGCCGAGGGCAAGGCTCAGAAGCGCCAAGTGCAGCCGCCCAAGGCAGCACCGCGCGGCAAATGACCCGAAGGTCATCCGGCACATCGGCGTGCCGGCCCATCAAGAATACGAGGAGAATGACATGGTCGATACGGATAGGATCACGGGCGCCGCGAAGGAGATCGGCGGCAAGGTTCAGAGCGCGGTCGGCGACCTGACCGGCTCGAAGAATGATTCCGTCGAGGGCCGCTTCCGCGAAGCGCAAGGCACCGCCGAGAACCTTTACGGTCAGGCCAAGGATGCTGTCCGGCACACCGCCGACGAGGTCTCGGAATACGCCGAGGACGCCTACGACCGGGGCCGCCGCACGCTGCGCGAGGGCTCCCGCGATGTCGGCGGGTACGTTTCCGAGGCGCCGGGCACCTCGCTTCTCGTTGCCGCTGCGATCGGCTTCGGCCTCGGCCTTCTCGTCAGCCGGCTCTGACACCTTCCTTTTTCCGACTTCTCTGACCACCGGAGTAACTGCGTGACCACGACCACAAGCCTAACCCCCGTCGCCGCCGGCGACACGCGGGCCGTACTGCTCAACGAGGTGTCCTGGGGCGCCATCTTCGCCGGCGCCGTGACCGCCCTCGTGACCCAGGTCGTCCTGAATCTCGTCGGGGTGGGGGTCGGCTTAGCCTCCGTCGGCACCAACGCCGCCGACAATCCTGACGCCTCGACCTTCTCGCTCGGTGCGGGGCTGTGGTTCGTGGTCTCCGGCATCGTCGCCTCGCTGGCCGGCGGTCTCATCGCAGGCCGTCTCTCCGGCAAGCCGCTGCCCGGCGTGGCCGCCCTGCATGGCCTCGTCGCCTGGGCGGTGACCACGCTGGTGGTTCTGTACCTCATCACCTCGGCCGCGGGCGGCCTCGTCGGCGGCACGCTCGGCACGGTTTCGGGCGCGCTCGGCGGCGCCGGCAACCTCGTCGGCGGCACGGTGCAGACCGCGGCCCAGGCTGCGGCCCCCTCGCTGTCGAAGATCGCCAACCCGCTCGACGGCATCGAGCAGAAGGTTCGCGAGCAATCCGCCGGCCAGGACCCGCAGGCCGCTCGTGATGCGGCCGTCGCGGCGGTCCGTGCCGTCCTGTCGGGCGACCCGGCCCAGAAGGAGCAAGCCAAGACCCGCGCCGCCGACGCGCTCGCCAAGGCGCAGGGCATCGCGCCCGACCAGGCCAAGGCGCAGATCGACGGCTACGAGAAGCAGTACGAGCAGGCGGTCGCCACGGCCAAGCAGAAGGCCGCAGCCGCCGCCGTCGCCGCCAAGTCCGCCGCCACCCAGGGCGCGTTCTACGCGGCCCTGGCCCTGATCCTCGGCGCACTTGCCGCCTTCTTCGGCGGACGCCTCGGTGCCCCGAAGCCCTCGACGCTCGTCGGCCCCTACGACGCCCGCCGCGCCTGATCCCCTCCCCTCGGCTCCCGCCGCCGTTGGCGGGAGCCTCCACGACCGGCGCTGCCGGTGAACCTGACCGCCAGAAGGAGAGCATCCGATGAGCAGCACGACCGACAAGATCAAGGGCCTGGCCAACGAGGCGGCCGGCAACGTCAAGCAGGGCATCGGCAACGTCACCGGCAACGACAAGCTCGTGGCCGAGGGCAAGGCGCAGGAGCTGAAAGGCGAGGCTCAGAAGACGGTCGGCGACGTCAAGGACGGTGCCAAGAACCTCGCCGACAAGGTCACCGGCAAGCACTGAACCCAGCCCTGATCCTTGCGCGGGGCCGGCCGGGCCGGCCCCATCCCTTTACCCTTCTCACTCGTCATTCGGAGAGAACCATGAACCGCGATCAGTTCCGCGGCGCGTCCCGTCATATCAAGGGCCGCGCCCAGACCGCCGTCGGCAGCGTCACGGGTGACCCGGTCCGCCAAGTGCGCGGCGCCGCGAACCAAGTGGCCGGCGGAGCGCAATACGCCTACGGCAGCGCCCGCGACCGTATCGAGGATCTGGCCCGCGATGGCGAACACCTCGCCCATTCCGCACGCGAACGGGCCGACGACCTGATCCGGGACGGGCGCCGTTACGCCGGCGAGGCCCGCCGCCGCGGCCGGGATTACGGGCACCGCGCCGTCCGCTACGCCGATGCCAACCGCACCACGACCCTGCTCGGCATCGCCGCGGCCGCCTTCACGCTGGGCTGGCTCGCGCGTCCGTCGCGCTGACCGCCGCAATTCGGGAGACAACCATGATCCGCAAGCTTCTCACCGCCCTCGTCCTGCCGAGGGTCATCGCCTTCGTCAGCCGCCGGCTCACCGGCAAGGCCACGACCCCGACGCGTCATAGGCGTTGAGCCTCCGGAACGGGCGCCGAGGGACCCTCGAGCGCGGCGACGACGGCACTGACCACGTCCCGCAGGGATGCGAGACTATCGCAGCATGAACCGGTCGGCCTTCGGTGCCGCCCGGCCGGTCTCGCCCAGCGCATCGAGGATCGCAGCGTCGGCCGTGTGCAGCAGGGTATCGAGGGGCAGGTCGTTGGCATCGGTGCCGAACGGCTCCTCCAGTTCGTCACCGAGTGCGTCGAGGCCGAAGAACGCGTAGGCCACGAGCGCGGCGATGATCGGGGTGGACCAGCCGAGCGAGCCGGCGAGCCCGAACGGCAGCAGCAGGCAGTAGAGCCAGGCGGTCCGGTAAAGCAGCAGCGTGTAGGCGAAGGGCAGCGGCGTGCCGTGAATGCGCTCGCAGGTTGCCTGGATCGCGGAGAGGCCGGCGATCTTGTGCTCCAGGCCCACGAACAGCACGTCACTCAGCGCGCCGGCTTTCGTCGCCCCGGCGAGATCCCGCGTCAGCCCCGTCAACGCCGCGTCGGCCCCGCTCGGCCTCTGCCCGAGGGTCGCAAGTTCCTCCGAGGGCAGCCAGGGTACGAGCGCCGCGGTCTCGTCGAGTCCGCGCAGGCGGGCGTGCAGGGCATGGGCGAAGCCGGCTCCTCGGCGCAGACAGCGGCGGCGGAGGGCCTCGTGTTCGGGTTCCGGCAGCAGCGCCGGCAGCAGCCGCGCCAGGCCGCGCAACTCGACGATCAGGCTGCCCCACGCCCGCCGCGCCTCCCACCAGCGATCGTAGCAGGCGCCGTTGCGGAAGCTCAGGAAGATCGAGAGCGCGAGCCCGACCAGGGTGAAGGGGCCGATCCCGGCCGTGATCGGGAACCAGGCCGGATGCCGCTGCTCGATCGCCACCACGAGGAAGGAGAGCGCGGCGATCGCGATCACCTGAGGCGCGACCTTGGGCAGGATCGAGCCGCGCATGGCGAACAGGATCGTCAGCAGGCCGGGGCGGGGACGGACGATCATGGCGCGTGTCTCAGCCGGCGCAGGCCGCGACCAGCCGGCGCATGAAGGCCTCGCCACGGGCGAGTTCGTCGAGGGTGATGAACTCGTCGGGCTGATGCGCCTGATCGATCGAGCCCGGCCCGCACACCACGGTCGGGATGCCGGCCCGCTGGAAGCGTCCGGCCTCGGTCGCGTAGGGCACGGTGATCGTCGCGTTGCGGCCGGCGAGCCGCAGGGCCAGCCGCTCGGCCTCCGAGCCCGGATCGGGCGCGAGCCCCGGCACGGAGACCTCCTCGACCGTCGCGATGCGCCCGAATTCGCCGTAGCGGTTGAGGCGTTCGCGGGTCACACGCTCGCAGGAAGCGGCGAAGAGAGCGGGGATCTCGGCCATGTCGAGGTCGGGCAGGCCGCGGAATTCCCAGAGGAAGGTGCAGAGCTTCGGCAGGATGTTGCGGGCGGTGCCGCCCTCGATCACGCCGACATGGACGGTGGTGTTCGGCGGGTCGAACCGGCCGGAGGCGTCGCCGCGGGCGACCATCGCGTCGGCGATGCGGTTCAGTTCGGCGATCAGGTCGGCCGCCGCCATCACCGCGTTGGCGCCGAGCCCGGGCTTGGCCGAATGCGCCGCGTGGCCGTGAACCGCGGTGTTGTAGGTCACGACGCTCTTGTGTGCGTCCGCCACCTGCATCTCCGTCGGCTCGCCGACGATCACGGCGCCCGGCCGCGGCAGGTCCGCGCCGAAGCGGGCGATGGTGTCGGCGACGCCGAGGCAGGTGGTCTCCTCGTCGTAGGAGAGCAGGATGTGGATCGGCCGTGTCAGCCCGGCCTCCAGCGCCGCCGGCACCATTGCGAGTGCGAGGGCGTCGAACCCCTTCATGTCGACGGCGCCGCGGCCGTAGGCGCGTCCGTCGGCCACGCGCAGGCGGAACGGGTCGGAGGTCCACGCCTGCCCCGTCACCGGCACCACATCGGTATGGCCTGAGAGCACGACGCCGCCATCCGTCATCGGCCCGAGGGTGGCGAACAGGGCGGCCTTGTCACCCTCCGCGTTCGGCACCCGGAGATGGGGCACGCCCCAGCCGTCGAGATACGCGGCCACGAAATCGATCAGCGCGAGGTTCGACTTCGAACTCTCGGTGTCGAACGCGACGAGCCGCTCCAGAAGCTCCAGCGGCGTGAGGCGGGTGCCGCCGGCCGGCGCCGTCAATGGACGACGCGGCGCAAATGGGGCGAGTCCAGCGAGAAGGCCGGGATCTCCGCCTCGAAGCTCTCGCCGCCGATCGTGGACATCGTGTAGCTGCCGGCCATCAGGCCGTCCGGCGTGGTGAGCGGGCAGCCGCTGGTGTAGCTGAACGACTCGCCCGGCTCGAGAACCGGCTGCTTGCCGACCACGCCCGCGCCGCGCACTTCCTGGCAGGCGCCGCGTCCGTCGATGATCCGCCAGTGGCGCGAGCGGAGCTGCACCTGTTCGCTGCCGTTGTTCACGATCTCGACCGTGTAGGCAAAGAAATAGCGGCTCTCGCCCGGCGAGGACTCCTCCTCGACGAATCGGGGCTCCACCGTCACCATGATGCCGCGCGTCTCGGCCTTGTACATCGCGTGAAAGCATCTCCGTGGACGGCGCGCAGGCCGCATCGCGACATCTGCGACGCGCCGTGGTACGTGGCGCCAGAAACCTCGTCAATCACGGTATCCTACGGTGAGCGGAGGCCGGAGACCACGTGCCGAACGCTTCGCACCGGGGAGAATTCGAGGGAGCCGTGACGGCTGCACGGCCCAATGGACCGCCCCTGGCGGCGGGGCCGGCTCTCGGCTCCGTCCTGACGCTCGCTCTCGCCCTCGCCTTCGCGTGGTGGGACCCGGCTCAGAACCGGTGGCCGGCGCTCGCGCTCGTGATGGGGCTCGGCCTCGATACCGCCGCGCGGATCGCGGCTCGGGCCGTCCGGCAGCGGACGGGCGTGGAGACCGAGATCCGCGGCCTGCCCTCACCGATTCTGGCGCTCGGGAATGCGGCGTGGATCGCAGCAGTCGTGGTGGCTGTCGCGGCCGGCTTGCGGCCCGCGCTTTTTCCGCTGCTCGCAAGCGCGCTCGCCGGTCTCGTGGCGATGGGCGCCTGCGCCCGGCTGGCGCTGGCGCGGATGGTCGTGACCATCGAGGCGGCGGAGCGCGCGGCGGCCGAGGCCAAACGCAAAGGCGAGGATACGGGACGATGAGCGGAGACGTGCCGGCAGCATCCGGTATCCTGCCGGCGCAGGCCATCACGGCGCTGACGCAAGCCGGGGCGATCCGCCCCGCGACCGCCTACGCCGCCGACCAGATCCAGCCTGCCAGCCTCGACCTGCGGCTCGGCCGCCGCGCCTACCGGGTGCGCACGAGCTTCCTGCCCGGCAGCGGGCGCTCGGTCGCGACCTGCGTCGAGGCCTTCGCGCTGCACGAGATCGACCTGACGCAGGGCGCCGTGCTGGAGACGGGCTGCGTCTACATCGCCGAATTGCAGGAAACCCTGGCGCTCCCCCCCGGCCTCAGCGCCAGCGCCAACCCCAAAAGCTCGACCGGGCGCATCGACGTGTTCACCCGCGTCATCACCGACCGCGCCAGCGCCTTCGACCAGATCGAGGCGGGCTATGCCGGCCAGCTCTACGCCGAGATCTCGCCGCGAACCTTCCCGGTGCGGGTGAGGACCGGCTCGCGCCTTTCGCAGATCCGCTTTCGCCGGGGCGACCCGCGGCTGCGGGAGGCGGAACTCGCGGCGCTCCACGCCAACGACCCGCTGATCGATGTCGCAACCCCCTCGCTTCAGGGCGGCGTGCCGGTCTCGGTCGATCTCTCGGGTTTCGATGGGCTGATCGGCTACCGAGCCAAGCGCCACACCGGCCTGATCGACGTGGACCGGCCGCGCGGTCACCGCACCCGCGACTTCTGGGAGCCGCTGCCGGCCGATGGCAGCCGCACGCTGATCCTCGATCCCGGCCAGTTCTACATCCTGGCCTCGAAGGAGGCGGTGCGGGTGCCGGCCGACTACGCGGCCGAGATGGTGCCGTTCGATCCCCTCGTCGGCGAGTTTCGCGTCCATTATGCCGGCTTCTTCGATCCGGGCTTCGGCCTCAGCGAAGCGGGCGGGGCCGGTGCCCGCGCGGTGCTCGAAGTGCGCTCGCGCGACGTGCCGTTCCTCTTGGAAGACGGCCAGATCGTCGGCCGCCTCGTCTACGAGCGGATGCTGGAGCAGCCCGCGACCCTCTACGGCGCGGGCGCCGGCTCGAATTATCAGGCGCAGGGTCTGAAGCTCTCGAAGCATTTCGCCATCGAGCCGGAGCCGCCCGCGGCCTGATCGATCCGCTGCCGGGGGCATCGACGCGCAGGCGTTCCCTCAGAACCTTGTCGAATGCCCCGGCCTTCCCAGCGGCGCCCGAGCACGCTCAGGCGTCGACGCGGTTGTGCTCCTCGATGTCGGGCGCCACCTGTCCGAAATTGAGCACAGAGACCAGCGTCACGCCGCCGAGGATGTTGCCGAGCAGCGTCGGAACGAAGAACCCAGTGAGATACTTCGGAAAATCGATCTCGCCGATGGCGACGAGGTAATAGGCATCGACCGAGCCGGCGACGATGTGGGCGAGCCCGCACATCGAGACCAGCCACGTCATCAGGATGATGATGAAGGGCGCCGCCGAGCCCGTGGCCGGCAGGATCCACACCATCAGGGCGATCAGCCAGCCCGCGAACACCGCCTTGATCACCGTGGTCCAGAACGGGTCCTCGATGGTGTGGCGGCTGATCTCGGCAAAGGCTTCCCGCACCTCCGGCTTGAACGCGTCGGTATGCGCCAGCACCGAGGCGATGGCGATCGTCGCCAGGATGTTGGCGACGAGCACGATGCCCCATAGCCGCACGACCCGCATCAACGCGCCGAACGTCCTCTCGGTGAGGAGCGGCAGGATCGGCGTAACCGTGTTCTCGGTAAAAAGCTGCTGGCGCCCGAGCACGACGATGAGGAAGCCGATCGAATAGCCCGCGCTCGTGACGAGTTCGGCCCAGGGCGCGTGCGGCAGATGCCCCTTGAGCACGCCGGGCACGATCAGCGAGAAGCCCATGGTGAGCCCGGCGGCGAACCCCGAGAGCGAGAGGGCGAGCCAGGTGCGGCGCATCTCCTCCTCGCCTTCCCGCCGGATGATCTCGTGCAGGATCACCGCGTCCGGTCGGTGGGCCTTTTCGACCTGTGCGTTGTCCGTCTCGCGGGTGTGGGCGCCGTGGGTCTTCGACTCACCCCGGTTGTCTGGCTCTCCGTACGTACGGGATTCCTGGGACATGCGGCCCTCGGCGGTCGTCTCGTCGCAGCCCAACGTATGGCAGCGCTTGCACGCTCCCTGCGCGCAGAGATTTATTTCATGAGATCCGGTACGGGGATGGAAGCGAAATGCCTAAGGCCGAAGCCCGGCCAGCAAGGCCTCCACGGCCGCCCGCGCCGCCGCCACCGCGTCCCTGTCCCGGCCGCGCACGACGATGCGATTGCGAAACCCCTCCGGAGTTATCGACGGATAGGAGCCGATCGAGACATCCCCATGCGCGGCGGCGATCTCGGAGAGGCCGCCGGCGAAGTTGCCCTCGGGGATCGCGCCCGCCTCGATCGTCTCGGACATCACCGGCGCGTTGCCCGTCAGCGTCGGGCGGATCTCATCGAGCATCGCCGCCATGATCTGCGGCACGCCGGCCGTGACGAAGACGTTGCCGAGCCGGAAGCCCGGCGCCTTCGACACGGGGTTGGCGATCAGATCGGCCCCGTCGGGGATGCGGGCCATGCGCAGGCGCGCCGCGTTGAGATCCTCCGGGCGATGCCGCTCCAGCAGCATGGCGCGGGCCCGCGGATCGACGTCGATGCCGACGCCGAAGGCCTCCGCCACGCTGTCGGCGGTGATGTCGTCGTGGGTCGGGCCGATGCCGCCTGAGGTGAAGAGGTAGGTGTAGCGCGCCCGCAGCGCGTTCACCGCGGCGACGATCTCGTCCTTCGCATCCGGCACGATGCGCACCTCGCGCAGGTCCACGCCGATCTCGGTCAGCACCTCGGCGATGGTGCCGATGTTCTTGTCCTTGGTGCGGCCCGAAAGGATCTCGTCGCCGATGACGAGGATGGCGGCGGTGACGTCGGAACTTTGGGGCATGCGGCCTCGGGGGCGATGATCGGGGTGGAAGCTAGGGCGCGGATGCGCGAAAGCGAAAGCCCCTCGTTCCGCCCCGGCCCACGATGCGTTTCCCCACTCCCCTGATCGAAGGGCGCCTCGTGCGGCGCTACAAGCGCTTCCTCGCCGATGTGCAGCTTCCCGACGGAACGACGGTGACGGCGCATTGCGCCAACCCCGGCGCGATGCTGGGGCTCAACGCGGAAGGGTTTCGCGTTCTGCTCTCGCCCTCGACCAATCCTTCGCGAAAGCTCGGGTTCTCGTGGGAGCTGGTGGAGGCGGAGCTGCCCGGCGGGCCGCAATGGGTCGGCATCAACACCGCCCGGCCCAACGCCCTCGTCGCCGAGGCTTTTCGCGAGAACAAGTTGGCGCCGTTGATCGGCTACGAGACGCTCCGGCCGGAAGTCGCCTACGGCAAGGCGAGCCGGGTCGATTTCCTGGCGAGCGGCGGCGGCCTTTCGCCCTGCCATGTCGAGGTGAAGAACTGCCACCTGATGCGCCATGCGGGGCTTGCGGAGTTTCCCGATTGCAAGGCCGCTCGCTCGGCCCGCCACATGGAGGAACTGGCCGGCGTCGTCACCGCGGGCGGACGGGCCATGCTGATCGTGGTGATCCAGATGCGGGCCGACGCCTTCGACGTCGCCCGCGACATCGACCCGGCCTTCGATCGCGCATTCCGGGCAGCGCTGGCGGCCGGCGTCGAGGCTTATGCTTATACCTGCACGGTGGGGCCGGAAGGTGTGGCGATCGATGCGCCCGTCCCGATCCTCACGCTGGCGACGGATACGTCGTCGATCCCGTTGATTGATGATACTTCAGGACTGATATGAGTCGATTCATGTTCTCGTCAGTCGTGGCATGCGTGGGGACAATGATAGCGCCACCGACATGCAGATAAATGTATAAGGCACGATCTGATTTTATATATGATTTGATCATATCCCACTTATACAATATATTGATATCAGAACCGTCTATGCCAATACCATCGTCTTTATAATATACAGAACAACTTTTGCCAGCATAGCTGACCGCGTAAACAGCGGGAAACACAAAAGAAAAGGCAACAGTCATAAAACCTGCAAAAGTTATAAACCATAAATCGAATGCGATCCCATGCGCCACACAGATAGAAATTACTATAATAAGGAATATTATCTTCGCTTTTATCGATATGGGACCGCCCCCAAAACGACCGAAGAAATTAGTAACGATCGCATCGACCTTACTCATAGTAAAAGGTCCAATTCTATCGAACCCTGCCCTTTCGCCACCTGACATAGGCATCTCGCAAAAATCACCTTTATCGGCAAAGCACTTCTCATCGTGCCATGCAATTTGGCAGAACAACAGTATAAAATGAGACAAAATTCGGAAAGTTTAAATTAGTGCCGCTCGAACATCAGGTTGAGCCGCGTGCGGGCGATCTGGCGGTAGCCGTACTTTTGGAGCAGGTTCGGCAGGTCGATCTGCCACTGGTCGGCACCGTTCTCGATGACGAGCACCGACGGGAGCAGGGAGGCCGGTGCATCGCGCAGGAACGGCTCCAGAATCAGATCCTCGGCGCCCTCGACATCGAGCTTGATCGCGTCGATGCGCTCGATCCCTTCCGAACGGCACAGCTCCACCAGCGTCACAGCCGGCACGCGCACCGTCGCGTTCTTGTGGGTGCCGACGATCTTCACGCTCGATTCGCCGCGGTTGCGCGGATCGATGAACAGGGTCAACTCACCGGACTTGTCGGCCACCGCGCAGGCGATGGCCTTCACCGTGCCGAACGGGTTCTGGCCGATATTGAAGGTCAGCCGGTCGAACACGTCGGGCTGCGGCTCCACCGCGAGGATGCGCGCCCGCCGGCCGGTGAAGCCCGCCACGAACAGGGCGTAGGCGCCGATATTGGCGCCGATATCGAGGAACACCGCATCCTCGCGCAAGCGCTCCTTGAGGAAGGCCCGCTCCTGCGGATCGAAGAACTGCGGGGTGAAGAGCACCTTCTTCTCGCAGTTGTTGTTGTAGGGGTGCAGCCGCATCCGCGCGCCGTAGCGCTCGACGTCGAGCGGCCGGCCGCGCATCATCGAGATGGCGAGGCGGCGCAGGAACATCGCCATCCGCCGCGCGCGCCAGGAATGCTCCGGGAGCTTCTGCGTGCGCTCCGCGATCCGCGCAACGAGGCCGGTGGGGGCGTAGGTGCCGTAGGGCGAGGTGTCCGTCATCGTGCCGGGGTGATGCCAGCCCGGCGCAGCCGCGGCAAGTCGGGCGCGATCGAGCGCGACGCGCCAAACGCCGTCCGTTGTCGCACGAAGCACCATCGCTGCCTTTGACAACGGCGCCCCGGCACCCGAAGACATCGGGATGCAGAGCTTCGACTCCGACGGCGTGCAGATCGCCTATATCGACGTACCGGCCAAGGAAGACGCCTCCGGCGGCAGCGGCGATCCCATCCTCCTGATCCACGGCTTCGCCTCGAACCACGCGGTGAACTGGGTCAATACGCTCTGGGTCCGCACCCTGACCGAGGCCGGCTACCGGGTCGTCGCCCTCGACAACCGCGGCCACGGGCAGAGCGAGAAGCTCTACGAGCCCGCTGCCTACACCTCCGACCAGATGGCCGGCGACGCGGTGCGGCTGCTGCGCCATCTCGGCATCGAGCGGGCGGATGTGATGGGCTATTCCATGGGCGCACGCATCGCCGCGCATATGGCGCTCGATTACCCGGCGGAGGTCCGCTCGCTGCTGATCGGCGGGCTCGGGTTCAACCTCGTGGACGGGCGCGGCCTGCCGCAGGGCATCGCCGAGGCGCTGGAAGCGCCCCCCGGCGCGCCCGCGCCGAACCCGACGGCCGCCTCCTTCCGCACCTTCGCCGAGCAGACCAAGAGCGACCTGCGGGCGCTGGCCGCCTGCATCCGCGCCTCGCGCCAGACCCTGTCGCGGGCCGAACTCTCGGCGATCGAGACGCCGACGCTGGTCTCGGTCGGAACGCTCGATACGGTGGCGGGCTCGGGCCCGGAACTGGCGAAGCTGCTGCCGAACGCCCGCGGCCTCGACCTGCCGAACCGCGACCACTCGACGGCGGTCGGCGACCGACTGCACCGGAAGGGCGTGCTCGAGTTCCTGGAGCAGCGGCCGTAGCGGCACGCTTCACGGGGCAGAGCCTGTCCCGCCGTCTCCCGAGCGGGCCCGAACAGCCTATTGGTGGTAGATCGTTTGACGGACTGCGCCCGGAGCCCCATCCGCCCCTAAGCTATGACCATTCTTGAGGAATGGGCCATGTCGGGTCGGACTTCGCAGACAGCCGCGGACGGCCTTCTTCGCTCGGTGG
The DNA here is from genome assembly GCF_004683995.1 of Methylorubrum sp. Q1. NCBI lineage: Bacteria > Pseudomonadati > Pseudomonadota > Alphaproteobacteria > Hyphomicrobiales > Methylobacteriaceae > Methylorubrum > Methylorubrum sp. Q1. The sequence continues at coordinate 79,788 of NZ_SRHQ01000008.1, forward strand.
TGGCGGATGCGCTCGCCAGCATTCTGATCGTCCTCGCGATCCTCCTGCTGGTGTTCGGCGGCGCGGCGCTCGCGCAGCCGAAACTCACCTATGCCGCGGGCAAGGTCGTCGGCTTGAGCAACCTCTCGACCGATGAAGGCTGCCTTCCGGCCAAGCTGACGGGCCGGGTCGTGAAGCGGGCGTTCGGCCGCGACGGTCTCTATCTCGAGTCGGTCATCCTCGAGGAGAAATCCGGCCAGCGGACGTTCATCAACGTCGAGGACGGCTATCGCACTCTCGACGCCGCCACCAACGGCGCGGTCAAGCAATCCCTCGAAACCATGCTGAGCGCGGGCAAGACGGTGTCCGTGCGCGTTCTCGGGTGCGGGGCGGCGGCCCGGACGCTGACGCTCGACGCCGTGCGGCCGCTTTGAGCGGATCGGCACCCCTGTCCGAATTCAGCTCTTCAGCCGATACCCCGTGCGGAAAATGTAGGTCACGAGCCCGAGGCACAGGGCGAGGAACGCCAGCGTCGCGGCGATGCTGACGCCGACCGCCACGTCGCCCTTGCCGAAGAAGGCCCAGCGAAAGCCGCTGACGAGGTAGACGACCGGGTTAAACAGGGTCACCGCGCGCCAGAACGGCGGCAGCATGTCGATGGAGTAGAAGCTGCCGCCGAGGAATGTCAGCGGCGTGACGATGAGGAGCGGCACCAGTTGCAGCTTCTCGAACCCGTCCGCCCACAGGCCAATCACGAAGCCGAACAGGCTGAAGGTGAGCGCCGTGAGCAGCAGGAAGAACACCATCCAGACCGGGTGCTCGATGTGCAGCGGCACGAACAGCGAGGCCGTGCCGAGGATGATGAGGCCGATGATGATCGACTTCGTCGCCGCCGCGCCGACATAGCCGAGCACCACCTCGAACGGCGCGATCGGCGCCGAGAGCAGTTCGTAGATCGTGCCGGCAAAGCGCGGGAAGTAGATGCCGAAGGCCGCGTTCGAGACGCTCTGCGTCAGCAGCGAGAGCATGATCAGCCCCGGCACGATGAAGGCGCCGTAGGGAACGCCGTCGACCGTCTGCATCCGCGAGCCGATGGCGGCGCCGAACACCACGAAATAGAGCGAGGTGGAGATCACCGGCGCAACGATGCTCTGCAGGGCCGTGCGCCAGAAACGGGCCATCTCGAAACGGTAGATGGCGAGGACCGCCGGGACGTTCAGCATGGATACGCCCATCATGCGCGCTCGCGGACGAGATCGACGAAGATGTCTTCGAGCGAACTCTGGCTGGTATCGAGATCGGTGAAGGCGATGCCGGCATCGGCCAGCTCGCCGAGCAGGCCGGTGATGCCGGTGCGCTCGCGCCGAGTGTCGTAAGTATAGACGAGGCTGCGCCCGTCCTCGCCGAGGTGAAGGTCGTGGCGCGCGAGGTTCTCGGGCAGGGTCGTGACCGGCTCGCGCAGGTGCAGGATGAGCTGCTTCTTTCCGAGCTTGCGCATCAGCTCGACCTTGTCCTCGACGAGGATGATCTCGCCCTTGCGGATCACGCCCACCCGGTCGGCCATCTCCTCGGCCTCCTCGATGTAGTGGGTGGTGAGGATGACGGTGACGCCCTGCTCGCGCAGGCGGCGGACGAGGCGCCACATGTCCTGGCGCAGTTCCACGTCGACACCCGCCGTCGGCTCGTCGAGGAACAGCACCTGCGGCTCGTGGGCGAGCGCCTTGGCAATGAGGACCCGGCGCTTCATGCCGCCGGAGAGCTGCATGATGCGGCTCTCGCGCTTCTCGTAGAGAGAGAGGTCCTTGAGCACCCGTTCAACATGGGCCGGATTCTTAGCCAAACCGAACAGGCCGCGGCTGAAGCTCACCGTGTCCCACACCTTCTCGAAGGCGTCTGTGGTGAGTTCCTGCGGCACCAGCCCGATCATTCGGCGCGCGGCGCGGTATTCGCTCAGGATGTCGTGGCCGCCGACACGGATCTGGCCCGTGCTCGGCGTGACGATGCCGCAGACGATATTGATGAGGGTGGATTTGCCGGCGCCGTTCGGCCCCAGCAGCGCGAAGATCTCGCCTTTGGCGATGTCGAGGTTGACGTCGCGCAGGGCATGCAACCCCGAGGCGTAGACCTTCGACAGGTTCGCGATCGAGACGATCGGGGGCATCGGGGCTCGGGGCTGGCGGGTGGGGCGCGCCCTATAGCACGGCGCTCGAACCGGTGAACCCTGCGGCCGTCGGTTACATGTCGCGCCGTTTTCTCCCATTCTTCACGGGCAGCCCGTGGAACCGGAGCGCGCCCCAGGGTTTGTCGAATTGTTCTCCTGCGACAATTGATCCCCTGCCCGACCTGCCCTCAACCGAAGGCAGGTCGTTTTTTGTCGTCAGCTCTGCAGCCGCTCCGCGGCCTCGCGCTCGCGCAGGTAATCCTCGGTGGTTCGCGGTTTCATCGGCGGCACGGCGTGCGGGTCGAACCCCTGGGTCAGCGCCGACTCGACGCGGCAATCGTCGCACATCATCAGCGAGCGGATGCGCTGCTCGCCGGCCTCTCCCGAGAACATCCAGTGCCGCTCGCGCAGCTTGCCGATCACCCGCTCGATGGTGGCGCGGGTACCGAACGGCTTGGCGCAGGTGATGCAGCAGAACGGCTCCTCCTCCTTCACGATCCGGCGGGGCTCGCCCCACGCCTCGAAGTCGATCTGCGGCTTCAGGCTGATCACGTCCTCCGGGCACGTGGCCGCGCATAGACCGCACTGCACGCACAGGCTCTCCTCGAAGGCGAGCAGCGGCCGGTCGGTACTGTCCGACAGCGCGTGGGTCGGGCAGGCGCCGACGCAGGAAAGGCAGAGCGTGCAGTCCTCCGTGCGAAACGCGAGCCCACCGAACGGCGCCCCGGCCGCCAACGGCACCGCGGCCACCGGCGTCGGGGCCGCGGCGTGCATCTCGCGGAAGGCGAGGCGCAGCATCTCGCGCTTGCCGCCGACGGGCACGAAGCCGGCCGGCACCGTGGTCGCACGGCCGGGAACGTCCGAGCGGAGCGCCGCACCGAGCGCATCGGGGTCGTCGGTCTCGATCAGGGCGACGGTCGGCGCCTCCGTGCCGGCACCGTAGCCGAGGGCATCGGCAAGCGTCCGGGCGAGGGCCACGGTGCGGTGCAGGCTGTCGAGGTCATGCTTCGGGCGCTCGCGCACCAGCACCCGTGCCCCGGCCGCGCCGTAGGCGAACACGGCGGCGAGAACCTCGGGGCCGAACTGCGTCACCTCGTTGACCCGCACCGGCAGGACATGGGCCGGGAGGCCCTCGCCGTAGCGGCCGAGCGCGTCGATCAACGGCTCGCCATGATCGCCGTCGTGGAACAGCACCACCGCGTCCGCACCGCCGGCCGCCCGGTAGGCGCGCATCAGGCTTCGCAGGCGGCGCATCAGCGCGTCGGCGGGCGGCAGGGCGTAGTTCGCCGCACCCGTGGGGCAGACGGCGGCGCAACTGCCGCAGCCGGCGCAGATATAGGGGTCGATCGCCACCGTATCGCCGGCCGGCGCAATGGCCCCGGTCGGGCAGACGTCGAGGCAGCGGGTGCAGCCGGTGATGCGCGAGCGGGAATGGGCGCAGAGTTCGCCGCGAAAATCGATGAAGCGCGTCTTGTCGAATTCGCCGACGAGGTGGGACGCCGCCATCACCGCGCGCTCGACCGACGCCGGGTCGCGCGGGTCGGCCCGCAGATAGCCGCTGCGCAGTTCGTGCGCGGGAAAGAGCGGCGTGCCGCCGGTCAGATCGAGGATCAGGTCGCAGGTCGAGGCCGCCCCGTCGCGCCCTGCCCCGAACACGAGGTGGGTGCGCGAGGACGGCGCCGGCAAGGCGTAGTCGTCGATGCGCAGGTCGAACGCGCCGAGATGGCCCGTCGCCCCGCGCACCGTGCCCCGGATCACCGGGAACTCATTGCGATGGAGCGGCGCGACCTCAGCCGGCCGGCTCAGGAGCACGGTGACGTCGAGATGCTCGGCCAAGCGCCGCCCGGCCTCGATGGCGGCCTCGTCGCGCCCGTAGATCAGGGCGACGCCGCGGCTCTCCAACGGCACCGTACCGGCAACGGGGACCGCCTCCGCGGCCGCGGCCAGCAGCGCCGCCATCTTCGGACCGGCCCGTTCGGCCTGAGACGACCATCCGGCGGTCTCGCGGATCTTGGCGAAGGTGACGCGCTCCTCCGCATCCATCTCGGCGGCGATTTCCCCGAAGAGCGGCGCCTGGAGCGTGCAGGAGACCGTGACGGGCAAGCCCGTCGCCAGAGCCTCGCGGTAACGGTCGAGTTCCCGACCGCAAAGCTGGTCGGCGGTGCGCACGCGGGTGCCGCAACCCTTTTCCAGGGCCGCGACATCGAGCGGCATCGTCTTCTCGCAGGAACAGGCGAACACGAGACGATCGGACACGATTGAACCTGAGACGATTGGGAGCGCGAGGGCCTTCGCGCGGAAGCCTGCCTTCCCTATACTCGTATCATTCTAAAACGACGAACGGACATGCGGGCGCAGGTACTCTTCCCAGAACCGTGCCCCGCCCGAGACCGCCTATGACCCTCCCCCTCGATATCGGATCGCCGGGCTTGCGCCTCGCGCCGCTCGTCCTGCCGCCGGCCTTCACCGGTCTCGTCGCGGCGGGCTCTGCGGCGGGGCTGGCCTGCCGGATGGCGGAGAGCGGCGAGGCCGACGCCGCCACCCTCCTCATGGAAGAGCGCGACGACGTCATCGCCTTCGCGGTGGTGCTGGCGCCGACCGAGCCGCTGACCACGGCGCGGCGTGCCGTCTTCATCGGGATGCAGGCGCTCGCCGACGCGGTCGGCGCGTTCGGGCCGCCGGAGATCCCGGTGACGTTCCAGTGGCCCGCTACGCTGAGCTTCAACGGCGCCCGTCTCGGCGGCGGCGCGCTGCATTGGCCCGAAGGCTGCGACGAGACCGAGACGCCGGACTGGCTGGTCTTCTCGGCGATGCTGCTCGCCTCGAAGCGGGATGCGGGCGACCCCGGCCTCACGCCCGACTCGACCTCCCTGGAGGATGAGGGTTTCCCGAACGATCTGCGCGAACCCCTGGTCGAGAGCTTCGCCCGCCATCTCACGAAGGCGTTCGAGATCTGGGACGAGGACGGCGCCGCGCGCTCGACGGGCCGCTATCTCACCCGCCTCGCCCTTCCGCCGGGCGCGCGGGCGACGATCGAGCCGAGCGGCGATGCCCGGCTCGTCCACGCCGACGGCCGTTGCGAAACGCTGAAGCTGCGGCCGGCGCTGATCTCCCCCTCCTGGCGCGACCCGGCCACCGGCACGGTGCGGCTGTGAGTGCGGGCAAGCTGCCGCGGACCCTGCGGCTCGACCCCTCCGACACCTTCGTCTTCGCGCGGGCCGCCGAGGCCGGCGAATGGGCGGTGACGGGCTCGTTCCTGTTCTTCGATGCCGACCTCTCCGCGCTTGCGGGCAAGGAGCGGGCGGCGTTCCGCTCCGGTTTCGTCGGCGTGCGCTCGCTCGGCTTCTCGACCCTCGTCGTCGTCAGCGAGGCGAGCGATGCCGAGCGCGAGGCGGCGATCGAAGATCTCGCCCGCCACATCCACGAGCGCTTCGGCGCGCCGGATCGCGAGGCGGCCCGCGCCGCCGCGCGCGAGGAGATCGAGGTCGCGGCTTCGCTGTGCAATCTGCCGGTCGGCAGCGTCGTGGCCATGCACCGAAGCGCGCAGGATGGGGAAATCGCGGAAGAATTCCGCACCCTGCACCAGCGCGCACCGGGCGCGGACCCGCTGCACGGACGCGCCTTCCACTTCGTCGAGACCGACGAGGACGGGCCCGACGAACAGGCCGACCTCGTGGGACTTTTGAGCAGCGCCTCCGCGGGGGCTGAGAGAGCATGACCGAGTTCTGGGTTTCGAGCGGCCACCATCTGACGCAGCGCACGGAAGGGGGCGGCCTCGCCGTCACCGACGAGTTGATCCTCGCCTATCTCGCGCGCCCCGAACTGGTGCCGCCGGAGGAGGCCTGCATCGCCGAACGCGCGCTGCACGCGGGCCTTCTTTCTGATCCGCGCCGACCGGTCTCGAGCGGCGAACTCCAAAAGATCGCGGACGCGGATGCGCGGGAGAACTGGGAGGTGATGCTGGCCTTCCGCGAGCGGCTGCTCACGGCACGCTCCGTCGAGGCGGCCTATCTCGCACTCGTGCGCGGCGGGTTGCAGGGCGTGCCGGGGCTGTTCCTGACCCAACTCGTGCATCTCATCCTGCGCAATGCGCTCGACGGCTGCGAAGACCCGTTCGTGCTGCGCGCCGCCGAACTGTTCTTCCGCTCGCAGCGGGCCAGCCTGCACGAGGGCGCAGTGCTGCTGGCGGACGCCGAGGTGATCGAGGCGCGGGAGGGCGGCGCGGCGCTCTCGCCCCTGGTCACGATGCTCGGCAAGGAGGCGGCGAGCGAACTCGACGTGCTCAACGAGGAGAACGCCTGGACCTATTGGAGCCGCTCGGACGCCTTCACCATGGCGCTGAACCTCGGCACCAGCGGCCGAAGTCGGGAGGGGCTGGCGCGGGCGATCGAAACCTTCGTGCGTCACCTCCTCAATGCCGAGGTCACGGTCGCGCCCCTCGACCGGCTGGAGGATCCCGACTGGCGCTGGTTCGTCGGGCTCGACGCGGAGGGTACGCGGATCGGCAACGCGCTCTGGCGCGGCGAGGCGCTGGACGACGCCGCCCGCGAGCGGGTGATCGCCGTGTTCAGCCTCACCTTCGCCGATCCGGCCCGCGTCGATCCGCGGGTCGGCGAGCGGCCGGTCTATCTCCTGCTCGCCATGACGCCGGACAAGACCGTGCAGCTCAAGCCACAGAACCTCGTCGTCGGATTGCCGCTGGCCTCCGACCGGGCCGCCGCGTGAGGTCGGACATGACGCCGGAACAGATCCCGGAAGACCGCTTCGAAGTCGGCATCATCGTGGCGCGCCGCCGCCTGAAAGGGCCGTGGGCGAGCCATGCCTGGATGCCGATCGAGGCTCTTCCGGCAGCGCCGGAGACCGCGCCCTGGACCCAGCTCTCCGAGACCGAGGAGGAAGCGACCTTTTACGCGGGCGCCCACGAGGTCACTTTGCACATCGCCGAGACGGCGCATTACCGCGACAACCTCGTCTCCGGCCGTCCCTCGCTCTGGGTCACGCTGCACGCCACGGCGGAGGACACCTACACGGTGGCGAGCGTGACCGCCGATCCCTACGAGGGCGAATCGATGGCCGAGGGCATCGGCGAGATCGTCGAGGCGGTGCCGATGCCGCCTGAGGTGCAGGCCAAGCTGCTCGCCTTCTTCGAGGCCTTCCACATCGAGCGCAAGTTCGAGAAGCGCAAGCGCGACCGCGCCGATCCCGAGGCCTTGGCGCGCCGCGCGCCGGGCAGGCAGGGAAAGCCGGAATGAGCAGCAGCTTCCTCTCTCGCTGGGCCCGCCGCAAGGAGGCCGTGCGCGCCACCGAGCGAACCGTTGCGCCCGCGATCACGGATCGGCCCGAGGCGGAGGTCGCTCTCAGCGCGGAGGCGCCTAACGGCGAGGAATCATCCGCGCCGCAGCCTCTCGCCCTTGCCGGCGACGAACCGGAGGCGGGGACGGACGATCTTCTGGCGCGGCTCCCCTCCCTCGACGCCCTGACGCCGGAGACCGATCTCACCGCCTTCCTCCAGGCCGGCGTGCCGACGGCTCTGCGCAACGCGGCCCTGCGGCGGATGTGGTCGCTCGACCCGGCGATCCGCGATTTCGTCAGCGAGGCGCGGGAATACGCCTATGACTGGAACACGCCGGGCGGCGTGCCGGGCATGGGCCCGCTCCTGCCGACCGACGACGTGAAGGCGATGCTGAAGCGGATCATCGACGGTGTCCCCGTCGCGGCGGAGGAGGAACCGGATACCGAGCGGCAGGACGCTCCGACGGCGTCATCGGAGAGGGCCGCGGAGATCTCTGACCCGGCGCCTCCGGAACCCGAGACCGACCCTGCAACCGACGGTGATCCGCTCCCGGTGCCGGACCTGCACGCTCCGGTCACGATTGCCGCCATAGAGGCCCCTGAAGTCGTACAGCCCGCCCTCCCCCGGCCTCGCCTGCGGCGCCATGGTGGGGCGATGCCCTCGTAATTCACGCGCATTTCGATTGCGGCGAAGCCAAACGCTTTTTATTATCGGTCCAAACAAGCGGTCCTCCAGATGGGCCCGAGGGAAACGATGGGTTCGGTCGCGTCGGTGATGGCACTTCCGGGAGATGAGGTGTCTGGAGTCGTCGGCGTTCCGGACGACATCGACCTCCTGCGCGCACAGCAATACGATCTCTTGGCTGCGCTGCTTGGCCGTGCACCGGGTTCGACGCTGCTCGCGGCGCTCGCCGCCTTGAAGGAGGGCGACGGAGTTCTGGGCCGGCAGGTCGCGGCCCTGCGCCGTGCGGCGGACGAGACCGACACGGAGGCCGTCGAGCGCGAGTTCTTCGCGCTGTTCATCGGCGTCGGCCGCGGCGAGCTTCTGCCTTACGCCTCCTACTACCTCACCGGCTTCCTCAACGAGCGTCCGCTCGCCCGCGTGCGCGAAGATTTCGCCGCGCTCGGCATCGAGCGGGACGAGTCGATGAGCGAGCCGGAGGATCATCTCGCGATCCTTCTGGAGGTGATGGCCGGACTCGCGGCCGGGCGGTTCGAGGCGGAGCCCGGCATGCAGGCGCGCTTCTTCGCCCGGCACGTCGAACCCTGGGCGGACCGTTTCTTCGCGGATCTGGAAACGGCGAAGGCGGGCCGGTTCTACCGCGCGGTCGGGGGACTCGGACGCGCCTTCATCGAGATCGAGGCGGAAGCCTTCGCCATGGAAGGCTGAAGGGCCGCTCCGTCGTGACAAATGGAATCGAGGCGGGTTGTCCCAAAGCAGGCAGCCGCCGAAGGAGATGAGGGTGATGCGACAGGATCCGAAGACGCTCGGTCGTCGCCAGTTCTTTCGGGCGCTCGGCGGCAGCACGGTGGCCGCCGCGGCCGCCGTCGCCTCGCCGATGGGGGCGACCGAGGCCCAGGCCTACGATCCCGGCAACGACGAGACCAAGGCCCGTTACCGGGAGAGCGACCACGTGAAGGCGTTCTACCGGACCAACGGCTACGAGACGCTCAAGAAGAACACCGATCCGGCCTCGACCGGTCCGAAGTGAGGCTGCCATGCTGATCAAGCGCAAGAGCGGCGACGCTGCTCGCACCAAGCACCAAGCCGTCGCCGCCGGCCTCGCCGCGGGCGTGCTCGACCGCCGTGCCTTCCTCCGTAAGTCCGGGCTGACCGCCGGCGCGCTCGCTGCGGCCGGCACGATCCAGCTCGGCTCGGTGCGCAAGGCGCAGGCCGCCGGCTCGTCCGCCGTCGGGCCGGACACGGTCATCAAGAAGAACGTCTGCACCCACTGCTCGGTGGGCTGCACGGTGACGGCCGAGGTCGTGAACGGCGTCTGGGTCGGTCAGGAGCCGTCCTATGCCAGCCCGATCAACCGCGGCACGCACTGCGCCAAGGGCGCGGCGATCCGTGAGCTGGTCTCGTCCGACCGCCGCCTCAAGTACCCGATGAAGCTCGAAGGCGGGCAGTGGAAGCGGATCTCGTGGGATCAGGCCTACGAAGAGATCGGCGACAAGCTGATCCAGATCCGTGAGAAGAACGGCGCGGATTCGGTCTACTGGCTGGGTTCGGCCAAGTTCACCAACGAGGCCGCCTACCTGATGCGCAAGTTCGCGGCCTTGTGGGGCACGAACTCGATCGACCATCAGGCGCGCATCTGCCACTCGACGACGGTGGCGGGCGTGGCCAACACCTGGGGCTACGGCGCCCAGACCAATTCCTACAACGACATCCGCAACGCCAAGACGATGATCATCCTCGGCGGCAACCCGGCCGAGGCGCACCCGATCTCCATGCAGCACGTGCTGTCGGGCAAGGAGATCAACCGCGCGAACATGATCGTCATCGATCCGCGCTTCACCCGCACCGCGGCGCACGCCACCGAGTACGTGCGGATCCGCTCCGGCACCGACATCCCGGTGGTCTGGGGCATCCTCTGGCACATCTTCCAGAATGGCTGGGAGGACAAGGAGTTCATCGCCCAGCGCGTCTACGCGATGGACGACGTGCGCAAGGAAGTCGCCAAGTGGACGCCCGACGAGGTCGAGCGCGTCTCCGGCGTGCCGGGCGAGCAGCTTCGCCGGGTGGCGGAAAAGTTCGCTAAGGAGAAGCCGGCGACCCTGATCTGGTGCATGGGCGCGACCCAGCACACGGTCGGCACCGCCAACGTGCGCGCGCTGTGCATCCTGTGCCTGGCCACCGGCAATGTCGGCAAGCCGGGCACCGGCGCCAACATCTTCCGCGGCCACACCAACGTGCAGGGCGCGACCGATCTCGGCCTCGATGTGACGTCGCTGCCGCTCTATTACGGCCTCGTCGAGGGCGGCTGGCGCCATTGGGCCCGCGTCTGGGACGTGGAGTACGAGTGGCTGCAATCGCGCTTCGATGAGGTTCCGGCGAAGGACGGCCGCAAGGCGCGCACCCGCAAGGAAAACATGGAGGCGCCCGGCATCACCTCGACCCGGTGGTTCGATGCCGTGAACCTGCCGCCCGAGCAGATCGACCAGCGCAGCCCGATCAAGGCGTTCATGGTGTTCGGCCACGGCGGCAACACCGTCACCCGCATGCCCGAAGCCATCGACGGCATGAACAAGCTCGAACTGCTGGTCGTCGCCGATCCGCATCCGACCACCTTCGCGGCGCTCGATGCCCGGCAGGACAACACCTACCTCCTGCCGATCTGCACCTCGCTGGAGATGGACGGCTCGCGCACGGCCTCGAACCGCTCGATCCAGTGGGGCGAGCAGATCGTGAAGCCGGCCTTCGAGTCGAAGAGCGATTACGAGGTCCTCTACCGCCTCGCACAGAAGCTCGGCTTCGCCGACAAGCTCTGCAAGACCATCAAGATCGTCAACGGCGCCCCGGAAGCGGAAGACATCCTGCGGGAGATCAACCGCGGCGGCTGGTCCACCGGCTATTGCGGCCAATCGCCGGAGCGGCTGAAGGCGCATATGCGCAATCAGCACAAGTTCGACCTCGTGACGCTGCGCGCCCCGAAGGACGATCCGGAGGTCGGCGGCGATTATTACGGCCTGCCCTGGCCGTGCTGGGGCAAGCCGGAGCTGCGCCATCCCGGCTCGGCGATCCTCTACAACACCAACCTCCACGTAAAGGACGGCGGCGGCGGCTTCCGCGCGCGGTTCGGCACCGAGCGCAACGGCCAGACCCTGCTCGCCGAAAACTCCTTCTCGAAGGGCTCGGACCTGACCGACGGCTACCCCGAATTCACCTTCGGGGTGTTCAAGAAGCTCGGCTGGGACAAGGACCTGACCCCGGACGAACTCGCCACCATTCTCAAGATCGGCGGTGAGAAGCCGGACACCGTGAGCTGGGCGACCGACCTCTCGGGCGGCATCCAGCGCGTCTGTCTCGACCACGGCGTCGCGCCCTTCGGCAACGGCAAGGCCCGGGCCAATGCCTGGAACCTGCCCGACCCGGTGCCGGTGCACCGCGAGCCGGTCTACTCGCCCCGCCCCGAACTCGTGGCGAAGTACCCGACCCGGCCCGACGAGCGGCAATTGCGCATGCCGAATATCGGCTTCTCGGTCCAGAAGTCGGTGGTGGACCGCGGCGTCGCCAAGGACTTCCCCATTATCCTCACGTCGGGTCGACTCGTGGAATACGAGGGCGGCGGCGAGGAGACCCGCTCGAACCCGTGGCTCGCCGAGCTGCAGCAGGACATGTTCGTCGAGATCAACACCGGCGATGCCGCCGCCCGCGGCATCAAGGATGGTCAGTGGGTCTGGGTCTCGGGTGCCGAGAACAACGCCAAGACCAAGGTCAAGGCGCTGGTGACCGACCGCGTCGGCAAGGGCGTGGCGTTCATGCCCTTCCACTTCTCCGGTTGGTACCAGGGCAAGGACATGCGCGACTTCTACCCGAAGGGCACCGACCCGGTGGTGCTCGGCGAGAGCGTGAACACCGTAACGACCTACGGCTTCGATCCCGTGACGGGCATGCAGGAAACGAAGTGCACCCTGTGCCAGATCGCAGCGGCGTAAGAGGAGCGACCTGAACCATGGCCCGGATGAAGTTCCTCTGCGACGCGGACCGCTGCATCGAATGCAACGCCTGCGTCACGGCCTGCAAGAACGAGCACGAGGTGCCGTGGGGCATCAACCGCCGCCGCGTCGTCACCCTCAACGACGGCAAGCCCGGCGAGCGCTCGGTCTCGATGGCCTGCATGCACTGCACCGACGCGCCCTGCGCGGCGGTGTGCCCGGTGAACTGCTTCTACACCACGGCCGATGCCGTGGTGCTGCACTCCAAGGACATCTGCATCGGCTGCGGCTACTGCTTCTACGCCTGCCCCTTCGGCGCGCCCCAGTACCCGCGGGTCGGGAATTTCGGTTCGCGCGGCAAGATGGACAAGTGCACCTACTGCTCGGGCGGCCCCGAGCCCGACTTCTCGACCGCCGAGTACGAGAAGTACGGCTCGAACCGCCTGGCCGAAGGCAAGCTGCCGCTCTGCGCCGAAATGTGCTCGACCAAGGCGCTGCTCGCGGGCGACGGCGAGATGATCGCCGAGATCTACAAGCAGCGGGTGATCAAACGCGGTTACGGCTCCGGCGCCTGGGGCTGGAAGACGGCCTACCGCGAGACCGTCGCGATCTAACGCTCGGTTCGAGGGCAACGCCCTCGAACCGTTGTCCCACCCCCGACCTCCTCCGAGGCCGCTGCGCGGCACCTCTGGATGAGGGGGGTCGGGTGGGACGCAAACGGCGTGCGCGGGCTCGGCGGCGTCTCGACAAGGATACGGAAAGGAACGCCGATGCGGCGGGCAGTGACCTTCCTCAACACTCTCATCCTGGCAGCGATGCTCGTCGCGGGCCCGGCGGCGCTTGCGCCTGCCTTCGCGCAGAACCCGATCCAGGCCGACGGCCAGAACCCGATGGGTGCCCGGCCCACCGCGGATTCGGTCAACGAGGAATTCCTGTTCAAGCAGGAATCCAAGATCCGCGGCCGGGTCTCGATCCCCGACGGCAAGTCGGCCAACCTGATCCAGCCGCAGGGTCGCGAGTATCAGAACTTCCGCGAGCGCTGGCTGCCGTGGATCGGTGCGCTGACCATCCTCGGCATGCTCGCCGCGCTGGCTGCGTTCTTCCTGTTCCGCGGCCGAATCATGATGGAGCAAAGCCAGGAATCGGGAAAGAAGATCCTGCGCTTCAACGCCTTCGAGCGCTTCACGCACTGGATGACGGCGGTATGCTTCATCATCCTGTCGCTGTCGGGCCTGAACTACATCTTCGGCAAGCGGCTGCTGATGCCGCTGATCGGGCCGGAGGCGTTCGGCGCGATCGCGCAATGGGCGAAGTACAGCCACGTCTACCTCGCATGGCCGTTCATGCTCGGCGTGGTCTTCATGTTCGTCCTCTGGATCAGGGACAATATCCCGAACAAGGTCGATTGGGCCTGGATCAAGGCCGGCGGCGGCTTCATCGGCAAGGGCCATCCCCATGCCGCCCGCTTCAATGCCGGCCAGAAGGGTGTGTTTTGGATGGTCGCCGGATTCGGCGCCGCCATGGCCGCCACCGGCCTGATGATGCTGTTCCCGTTCGCGCTCACCGACATCAACGGCATGCAGGTGATGCAGGTGATCCACTCGGTGATCGGCATCGTCTTCATCGCGGGCATCCTCGCCCACATCTATATCGGCACGCTGGGCATGGAGGGCGCCTACGACGCCATGGGCAGCGGCAAGGTCGATCTCGCCTGGGCGCGCGCGCACCACGACCTCTGGGTCGAGCAGGAACAGGCGCGCACCGGCAGCGGCCCACAGCTCAAAGGGCATCCCGCCCCCGCGGAGTGATGAGAGGGGAGACCGGCGGCGCAGGCCGGTCCCCCGTCCAAGGGCAAGACCACCTGCGCTGACCGAGGCCCGAGGCCTCCAGGGAAGACACGACCATGAAAGCCTTCCTCGCCGCCGTGATGGCCGCCATCGCCCTCGGGGTGCTGGCGATGTTCGCGCTCACGAGCAACCAGAAGTTCGCCTATCAGGCGTTCGCGACCTCCGGGGCGCGGGTGTCGGAGCCCGGCACCAACCTCGTCGGTCCCCGCTGGAACGGCGATCCGAAGCCGGACGAGTACAACGGCGAGCCCCACGGCAAGGCCGAGGGTGAGGCCTCGAACCCGAAGCGCTCCTGAGCGAACTCGAGAAACCTGATAACGAGGATGGGGGAGTGAGCCCGATGAAGCCTTCGCCGATCATCCGGCACCTCGCCGGCGGCCTCGCGGCCTGCGCGGTTCTCGCGGGCAGCGCCATGGCCCAGGATGCAAGCCCGAGCGCGCCCGCTGCGCAGCAGGCTTCGGGCAAGCCGGCCAATCTCTGCCAGGAACTGGTCACGTTCGTGAAGCAGCCGGAGCCGGCCAACAAGGCCGCGGCGACGCCTCCGCAGCAGGCCACCGCCGTCTCGAACCCCTCCGGCAAGACCGAGGGCGGAAAGCCGGCGGATGGCGGTGAGCCTCAGAAGACGTCGGGCCTCAGCGGCGCCGTCAACGAGACCGCACCAAGCCGCGCGACCGGCAATCCGGCGGACAACCCGAACGCCAAGGCGAACGCGGCGGCGAAGAATCCCCCTCCCCCGGCGGCGCCCGCGCCGGCCCCGAAGCCGGACCCCGCCACGGTGGAGAAGCTCGAGGCCGCGGCCGGCGCCAACGATCTCGCAGCCTGCCGCGAAGCCGCCCGGTCCATGCGCGTGGCCGGTGTCGTTCTCCCCCCGCCCCTGCTCGCGCTCGCGGCGTTGGATCTCAAGTTCTTCCAGCCGTAAGAAACAGGGGGCGGAGCCGTCGGGCTCCACCTCCGGTTAGGCGGCACCCTGCAGCGGAGCCACCGGGTTGGCGGCGGATGCCGGCCTCTCCGCACCGCCCCGCACCAGTGCGATGATCAGCGCCGTCAGTGTGAGCAGATCGCAGGTCAGGCCGAAGACCGAGCCGACCAGCGTGTTGTGGATCGCCCAGCACGAGGACGCGCCGAGGAAGTAGCGGCGCATCGCCTGTGATTTTCCCTGCAGGCGGGCCGTCGTCGCCAGCAGCGATCCGAGCCCGGCGCAGGCCGAGGGCCATCCGTTCCAGGTGGCGAGCGTGAGACCCAGCGCGACGAGGCTGCTTGCCAGGAACAACGGGGCGACCCAGGTCGCGCGGGAATCGGGCCCGATCCAGCGGGCCGCCACCACGCTCTGCATGACCGAGACGAGGCACATCGCCGTGCCGGTCTGGGCGCCGAGCCGTAGGAAATGCAGCGCGAAGCAGGCTGAGCAAGCCGCCGAGGTGAAGAGGATCAAACGTCGCCGCGGCATCATTCCGCCGGCAAAACCCAGGCAGAGCCCCAGGCTTCCAAACAGGTCGAGGTGTTCACGCGCGGCATTCCACGCGAGGGGGGCGAGATCTGAGGGGGACATGATGAGGGTCTCGAACGACGCGTTCGTTATTCGCTGCGACGGGCGTTCTGTTGACGTTTGTTCTTCGCACTTCCTTCGCGGTCCGCCGCGAAAGCAGTGCCGACCGTGTGCAGAGCCCCACGGGTCTTGCCCGTTGCGTTATTCCGGCGTGGTAACCGGTTCGTTAACGCGGCGATAAGGTTCTCTCGGCGTGGCGCCAGCGCCTCACTTGTGGAGCGAAGCGCGACTCCCCGGCGATGAGAATGAACGTTCATTGACACGAGAATGAACGTTCACTATCAAGCTCGAGGCAGCGTAGGAGTTGGGCCATGAGCATGATTGTCGTTGACCGGGCGTCCTACCCTCACGCCGCCGGGCTCGGTGCCGATCTCGCCCCCGCGCAGGAGGGCTTCAGCCCGGCGCGGTTGGTCAAGGCGGTCTGCACCCCGGCGAACCTGCTCGTCTGCGCCGTCGTCGCGTTCGGTTGGTTTGCGCTGCTGGGCTGGACCGGTGCCGGGCCGGATGGCTGGCAGGCCCGCCTCTGTGCCGATCTCGACCTTCAGCCGCGCTCCTGCGCCGCCGTTCAGTTCCTCAGCGAGCCGGGCCGCACCGCCGCCACGGACACCGTCGGAACCACGTCATGAGTGCTGCGGCCGGCGCTGTTATCGACGCCCGGAGCGGACAGGCGGCGCGGCGCGAGCATATCCTCGACGCGGCCGAGGCCTGCTTCGCCCGCAACGGCTTCCACCGCACCACGATGCAGGATCTTGCCCGCGAGGCTTCGATGAGCCCGGGCAACATCTACCGTTACTTCGATTCCAAGGAGGCCGTCGTCCTCGGTCTGGCCGAGCGCGACCGCGAACGCGGTGTCGTCCTCGTCGAGTCGCTGGAGCGGGCCGGCGACAAGCGCACCGCGCTGATGGGCGTGCTCGCCCGCTTCTTCCTCGACCTCACCCGCGGGGCGGCGATCCTACGTCTCGACGTCTGGGCGGAGTCGAGCCGCAATCCGGCCATCGGCGCCATGGTCGCGTGCAGCGACGAAGAAGGCCGGACCTGGCTCATCACGATGTTCGACGCGATCAAGACTTCGCCCGATTGCGATTCGGCCGCCCTGTTCGATGCGGTCGCCCCGCTGATGAAGGGGATCATCGTGAGCCGTGCGCTGAGTGACGATTACGATGCCGGCCCGGCCGTGGCGCAGCTTCAGGCCGTGATCGATGCCGGACTGTCCGGTCCGTTCCCCCTTCCCCACCTCGATCTGGAGACCGGCCGATGAAAAGCGTCCGGGCCCTCGCCATCCCCGCCTTCCTGCTCGCCGCCGCGGGCTTCGCTCCGGCCCGGGCCGAGACCGCCCCGCCCCCGGCGAAGACGGCCCCGGCTCCAGCCGTCAGCGTGGTCGAGGCCGCGCGTCAGGAGATCGTGGAACGGGTCGTCGTGACCGGGACGCTGGTCCCGCGCGACGAGATTCTCGTGACGCCCGAGATCGACGGCTACCGTCTCGTCGAGCTTCTGACCGAGGAGGGCATGCGCGTCGAGAAGGGGCAGGTGCTCGCCCGCCTCAACCGCGACCTGATCGACCGCCAGCTCACCCAGCAGAACGCGCTGATCGACAAGGTGAGCGCCGCCGTGCTCCAGGCGCAGAGCAACATCGAACAGGCCGAGGCCGCCGAACTCGAAGCGCGGCTGGCCCATGATCGCGCCAAGCAACTGATCCAGACCGGCATCACCACCGCCGCCGTCATGGAGAACCGCACCGCCGCCCTGCGGCAGACGGAGGGTAAGCTCGCCTTCGCCCGCAACGGCTTGGCGATGGCCAAGGCGGAACTGGCGCAGGCCAAGGCCGTGCGCGACGAACTCGAACTGCGCCTCGCCCGCACCGAGATCCGCGCGCCGGAAGCCGGCATCGTCAGCCGCCGCACGGCGCGGGTCGGAATGGCCACGTCCTCATCGGCCGAGCCGCTGTTCCGGCTGATCGCCCGTGGCGAGATCGAGCTGGAGGCCGAGGTCATCGAGACCAAGCTTCCGCTGCTGCGCGAGGGAGCTCCCGCCTTCATCGAGATCGGCGAGGGCGAGCGCGTCACGGGCACCGTTCGTGCGGTCTATCCGGAGGTCGACAAGGCGAGCCGGCTGGGCAAGGTCCGCGTCCGCCTCGATCCCGATCCGCGCCTGCGCATCGGCACCTTCGCCCGCGGTGCCGTTGAACTCGCCCGCACCCGCGGCGTCACCGTGCCCCAGGCCTCCGTCCTCTACGGCGGCGGCAAGCGCAGCTCCGTGCTCGTCGTCGCGGAGGACAAGGTCGAGTCCCGCGAGGTCCGCACCGGCCTGTCCGACGAAGACGACATCGAGATCCGCTCCGGCCTCTCCGAAGGCGAACGGGTCGTGGCCCGCGCCGGCAGCTTCCTGCGGGACGGCGACCGCGTCCGTCCGGTTCCGCTCGCGCGGGAAGGCCAGATACCGGCCGCAATCTCCGCAGCCCCCTCGCCGCAGGCCACCGCCGACGCCGGCTCGCGCTGAGGCACTCTAAGCCTCGGCCCCATCGACATTCCTTCTGACGGGTTGCCCGATGCGCCTGAACATCTCCGCCTGGGCGATCCGGAATCCGATCGCGCCGCTCGTCCTGTTCCTCGTGCTGATGGTGCTCGGCCTCGTCAGCTTCCGGGGGCTGCCCGTCACCCGCATGCCGAACGTGGACGTGCCCATCGTCTCGGTGATGATCACGCAGGCCGGCTCGGCGCCGGCCGAGTTGCAGACCCAGGTCACGAAATGGGTCGAGGACTCGATCGCGGGCGTGCGCGGCGTCAAGCACGTCACCTCGGCGATCACGGAAGGCTCGTCCGTCACCACCGTCGAGTTCCGCCTCGAAGTGAACACCGACCGGGCCGTCAACGACGTCAAGGATGCGATCTCGAAGATCCGCATCAACCTGCCGCGCACCATCGACGAGCCGGTGATCCAGCGCGTCGAGATCACCGGCCTGCCGATCCTGATCTACGGCGTGACCTCGCCCGCGATGACGCCGGCGGAACTGTCGTGGTTCGTGGAGGACAACGTCGCCCGCACGCTCCAGGGCGTGAAAGGCGTCGGCGGCATCGAGCGCGTGGGCGGCGTCGCCCGCGAGATCCGCATCACCCCCCTGCCCGACCGGTTGCTGGCGCTCGGCATCACCGCCGCGGACGTGAACCGGCAGGTGCGCGTCACCTCCGCCGACATGGCGGGCGGGCGCGGCGAGGTCGGCGGGCGGGAGCAGTCGATCCGCACGCTGGCCGCTTCGCGTACCATCCGCGACCTCAAGGCCACCTCGATCGTCCTGCCCGGCGGCCGCAAGGTGCGCCTCGATGACCTCGCCACCGTCGAGGACGCGATCGAGGAACCGCGCACCTTCGCCCGCTTCAACGGCGAGCCGGTCGTCGCCTTCTCGGTCTCGCGCGGCTCGGGCGCCAGCGATGCCGAGGTCGCCGCGGGCGTCGAGAAGAAGATCGCCGAGTTCAGCCGGGGTTATCCCGAGATCCGCTTCGAGACCATCGACTCCTCGGTCGCGGCGACGATCGGCAGCTACGATTCGGCCATGCACACGCTGATCGAGGGCGCCGCGCTCGCCGTCCTCGTGGTGTTCCTGTTCCTGCGCGACTGGCGCGCCACGCTGATCGCGGCGGTGGCGCTTCCGCTCTCGGTGCTGCCGACCTTCTGGGCGATGGACGCACTGGGCTTCACGCTCAACGGCATCAGCCTACTCGCGATCACCCTGGTGACCGGCATCCTCGTGGACGACGCCATCGTCGAGATCGAGAACGTCGTGCGCCACATGCGGATGGGCAAGTCGCCCTACCGCGCCTCGATCGAGGGGGCCGACGAGATCGGGCTTGCGGTAATCGCCATCACCGCGACGCTGATCGCCGTCTTTGCCCCCGTCTCCTTCATGGGCGGCATCGCCGGCCGCTATTTCATCCAGTTCGGGCTCACCATCGCCGTCTCGGTGTTCATGTCGCTGCTGGTAGCACGGCTGATCACGCCCCTGCTCGCGGCCTACTTCCTGCGCGACCACGGCCATGCCGAGGAGCGGGAGGGGCCGGTGATGCGCGCCTATACCCGCCTTGTCGGCTGGTCGGTGCGCCACAAGTGGATCACCCTGTTCGTCGGGCTCGCGCTGTTTGCCGGCTCGCTCGCCTCGACCCGACTCCTGCCCTCGGGCTTCATCCCGAAGCAGGACAACGCCCGCACCCTGTTCATGATCGAGCTGGCGCCAGGCGCGCGGCTCCCCGACACCATCGCCGTCGCCGACCGTGTGGTCGAGCGCATCCGCACGCTGCCTGAGGTAACCTCCGTCTTCGTGGATGGCGGCCGTCAGGCCGGCGGCAAGAAGGAGACGCGTCTCGCGACCCTGATCGTCAATCTCAGCCCCAAGAGCCAGCGCGCCAAGCGGCAATGGACGATCGAGACCGAGATCGCCGCTCTGTTGGCGCAGGAGCCCGACATCCGCTCCTGGAACCTGCGCGAGAACGGCCAGCGCGATCTCGCCCTCGTGGTCGGCGGCCCGGACGTCGAGGTAGTGACCGAAGTCGCCGCCCGGCTCCAGCGCGACATGGCCGCGATCCCGCACCTCGTCTCGGTGATGTCCACAGCGCCCCTGAACCGCACCGAGGTGCGCATCCGCCCCAAGCCCGGCGCGGCGGCCGATCTCGGCGTCTCCACCGACGTGATCGCGGAGACGGTGCGGGTCGGCACCATCGGCGACATCGGCATCAACCTCGCCAAGTTCAACGCCAAGGACCGTCAGGTTCCGATCCGCGTCCAGTTGCCCGAGAGCGCCCGCGGCGCGGTCTCGCGGCTGGAGAACCTGAAAGTTCCGGCCAAGAACGGTACCGCGGTCCCGCTCGCCGCAGTGGCCGACATCGAACTCGACCAGGGCCCCGGTGCCATCGAGCGCTACGACCGCGTGGTGCGCGTCGCGGTGGAGGCCAATATGGAGGGTTCGGACGCGCTGGGCTCGCTGATCGAGCAGGCGCTCGCCACGCCGACGGCGAAAAACCTGCCGCCGGGCGTGACCATCCGCCAGACCGGTGACGCCGAGATCATGCAGGAGGTCTTCTCCGGCTTCCTCATGGCGATGGGCGCCGGCATCATGATGGTCTACGCGGTTCTGGTGCTGCTGTTCGGCTCGTTCCTCCAGCCGCTGACGATCCTGTTCTCGCTCCCGCTCTCCATCGGCGGCGCCATCCTCGGCCTGCTGATCTGCCACATGCCGATCTCGATGCCGGTCGTCATCGGCATCCTGATGCTGATGGGCTTGGTGACGAAGAACGCGATCATGCTCGTAGACTTCGCCGTCGAGGAAATGCGCTCGGGCGTGGATCGCGTCACGGCCATCGTCGATGCCGGCCGCAAGCGGGCGCGCCCCATCGTGATGACCACCATCGCCATGGCCGCCGGCATGGTGCCCTCGGCACTCGCGCTCGGGATCGGCGGCGAGTTTCGCGCGCCGATGGCGGTCGCGGTGATCGCCGGCCTCATCGTCTCGACCCTGCTCTCGCTGGTCTTCGTTCCCGCGGTGTTCCTGCTGATGGACAGCCTCGGCAGCCTGATCGGCCGCGGGCTCGGCCGCTTTGTCGGCCCGCGCGACGAGGCCGGGGACGCACCACCCGCCCCGGCCGCCCATCACGGCTGACCCCCGCCCCGCACCAGTCCCTGCGATGGGCTGGTGCGGGATAGGCTGGGCGGGCAGACGGCCGCGCTTCGACACGTCGCGCCCTTTCCGAGCGGATGCGCCGCCGCCGGCGACGGAGCACCTCGGGTTCGTCTCCGACCGCTCAGATATCCCGGCCCTGATAGCGTCCGGGCTCTTCGATGGGCCGTCGCCTCACGCGCTTGAGAACCCGTCCGTCGATGGCCGCGAGACCGCCCCCGATGAGGGCCATGCCGATGATGTGACGAACCTCCAGGGACTCGCCCAGCACCAGCGTGCCGAGGAGGATGGCCGTCACCGGGATCAAGAAGGTGACGAGCAGGAGATTGGTCGCCCCGGCCGTCGCCAGCAGGCGAAAGTAGAGCAGGTAGGCGAGCGCGGTGGAGAGCGCCGCGATCCCGAGCACCGCACCCCAGACCGTTGCGCCCGGCATCGGCAGCGTCCACGGCCGGTCCGTGAGCAGCGCAACGGGCAGAAGCAGGAGCGTGGACGCTGTCACCTGGCCGGTCGCCGTCGCGAGCGGCGGGACGCCCATGCGCTGGAAGCGCCGTCCGAAGACGCCGGCCAGAGCATAGGACAGGGCGGCGCCGAGCACCGCGAGCTGCGCCAGGAGAGGGCGTCCTTCGTCGGCGAATGCCGCGGCGCCGATCATGACGGCCACACCCAGGAGGCCGGTGAGCGCCCCCGCCAGCCTGTTCCCGGTCATCCGCTCGTCGGACGTCAGCAGGTGGGCGACGACGACGGTGAAGAGCGGTGTCGTGGCGTTGAGGATGGCCGCGAGCCCCGAGGCGATCTGGGTCTGCCCCCAGACGATGAGACAGAAGGGCATGACGTTGTTGAGGAGTCCCATCCCGAAAAAGGCAACCCAAACGTCTCGGCCGCGGGGGAGGCGGATACCGGCCAGAGGCAGGGCGGCATTGAGGATCAGCGCGGCCAATCCAACGCGCAGGACGACGAGCGTCAGAGGCGGCAGCGCGGACAAAGCCACGCCCGCGAAGAAGAACGATCCGCCCCAGAGCACGGACAGTCCGAGCAGCATCGCCCATTCGAACGGCGACATGGTGTGGTTGACGACGGTTGGCATGAGGAGGCTCCGGCAAGTCCGAGCCCGTGCCTACGGCCCCATCCCGACGCCGCGCATCCCGCTTCCTGCTTTCGAATCCCCCTGCGCCGCCGCTCGAGCCGCGTCCGACCCGATGGCATCAGGCCGGCATCTCCCGGTCTTTGTCTGAGGCGCATTCTTTCGACGAGCCGGTGATCGCCTCATCGCAATTCGCTTGCACGCGATACTCGGGAACGGCCGAAGCGACGCCCTACCGTGACCGGTCGAGCAACCCCGAGACCACGCGGGCGGTGTAGTCCACCATCGGCACGATGCGGGAATAGTTGAGCCGCGTCGGGCCGATCACGCCGACGACACCGACGATCTTCTGCGCGCTGTCGCGGAAGGGGGCGGCGATCATCGAGGAGCCGGAGAGCGAGAACAGCTTGTTCTCCGAGCCGATGAAGATGCGCACACCGTCGCCCTGCTCGGCCCGCGCCAGCAGCTCGATCACATCCTTCTGCGTCTCGAGATCGTTGAACAGCAGGCGGATGCGCTCCAAGTCTTCGGCGGCGCGCAGGTCGTCCAGAAGGTTGGCCTGTCCCCGCACGATGAGCTGGCGCGCCTCGGACGGGCCGACCGTGGTGGCGAGCCCGGCATCGACCAGACGCTCGGTCAGAGCGTCGAGCTCCTGCTTCATCTCCTTGCGGCCGTTCTCGATATCGGCACGCAGGGTGTCGAGGGTGCGGCCGCGCAGGCGGGCGTTGAGGAAGTTCGAAGCCTCTTGCAGCGCCCCTGCCGGAAGACCCGGCGGCAGATCGACGAGGCGGTTCTCCACCGTGCCGTCGATCGACACCAGAACCACGAGCGCCCGTTCGGCATCGAGCCGCACGAACTCCACATGCTTGAGCCCGGCATCGACCTTGGTGGTCAGCACCACGCCCGCCCCGCGGGAAATGCCCGAAAGCAGCGAGGACGCCTCGGCCAGGGCCGAATCGAAGGTGTGGCGCGAGGCGGCCGCCTGCATCTGCGCCTCGATGCGCGCCTTCTCGGCGAGATCGACGTCGCCGATCTCCATCATCGCATCGACGAAGAAGCGCAGGCCCAGCTCCGTCGGCAGGCGCCCGGACGAGGTGTGGGGCGCGAAGATCAACCCGGAATGCTCCAGATCCGCCATCACGTTGCGGATCGAAGCCGGAGACAGGCTCATCGGCAGAATGCGCGCGAGATTGCGCGACCCCACCGGCTCGCCGGTGGTGACGTAGCTCTCGACGATCTGCCGGAAGATCTCTCGGGAGCGCTCGTTGAGGGCGGCGAGCGCTTGGGTTTGAGGATTCACGATGGGCTAAAGGGCCTCGATCAAGGAGATGAGCACCTGACGAAAGCAGGATCCTGACGAATGATTGTGGGCGCTTGGGCGCCGCCGATCAATCCTGCTCTGCCGCGACGTTACGGACGAGCGCCGGACCACACCCAACCGGCGAACGACGCCCCGCGCGGCTTTAGCAGGCGGCTGCAGACGTCTGACGAGGGAGAACGATCATCTCCATCTCGGTCGAACTTCGCGCCGAGCGTGAGGCGTGCTGACGGGATGAAGCGTCGGCTGCCGCACTGCCCGACATCGACAACCGGCTTCCAGAGAATGGTTCACTCCGCCCCGAGACTTCTCCAGCAGCCTGCTAGCCGAGAAATGATTGGGATCGTTCTGCGTCCCCGCGGCGTTTCATCACCAGGGCGGCGTTTCGAACCGCGATTCGCCGCCCCATTACCCGAATGAAGATGGAGCTTCCGATAGTGCTGACTGGCGCACGAAAGACCCTGGTCAAGGTCGCCGCACTGGCGATTGCGGTCACCGGCTTGAGCCTCGCTTCGGCGCCGCGCGCTGCGCAGGCTGCCCCGCTCCCGATCCAAACCGAGGCGACCGCACCCGCTGGCGATATGATCGAGCAGGCGCAGTACCGCGGCGATCGCCGTCACTACCGCCGCCACATGCGTCACCGTGGTCATTGGCACCGCCACCACCGCTTCGGTGGCCCGCGCCATCACCACCACCGCGGTCACATGAACCACCGCCGCTGGTGACCGGCCGGAAGGTCGTCTGAAGGGCCGCCGTCGCGAGACGGCGGCTTTTTTCATGCCGGAGGCTGGTCTGGCGCGAAAAGGCGCGAGTCCAGGGACATCGTTCGAAGTCGCCTGAGCGGCTTCGCGGCGCGAAGAGCGCCGTACGGAGCGGGCTTTTGAGGACTTCGATCCTGAAAAGCATCGAACGGAGCGGAAGCCCGAAAAACCGAGACTGTTCGCGCAGGCGGGCGCCGGCGACGAAGGCCGGCACGAAACCAGGGCCGGGCGACGGTTGCCGCGGAGGCGGGCAGCGCCTAAGAGCCCGGGCTTCGATTTTCGATACGGGAGCTTACCAAGCATGCGGCCCTCGAAGCGCGCGGCGGACGCGATGCGCGACGTCACGCTGGAGCGGGCCGTCGCCCGCTACGCGGAAGGCTCCTGCCTCGTCACCTTCGGCAACACCCGCGTGCTTTGCACCGCCTCGCTGGAAGAGCGCGGCCCGCCGTGGCTGCGCGGTTCCGGCAAGGGCTGGGTCACCGCCGAATATGCGATGCTGCCCCGCGCCACCCACGAGCGCACCCGCCGCGAGGTCAATTCCGGCAAGCCGTCGGGCCGGACGCAGGAGATCCAGCGGCTGATCGGCCGCTCCCTGCGCGCGGTCACGAACCTGCCGGCCCTGGGCGAGCGCCAGATCACCGTCGATTGCGACGTGATCCAGGCCGACGGCGGCACCCGCACCGCCTCGATCACAGGTGCCTGGGTGGCGCTCCACGATTGCTTCGCCTGGATGCGGGCCCGCTCGATCATCTCGGTCGATCCCCTGAAGGACCATGTCGCGGCCGTCTCCTGCGGCATCTACAAGGGCCAGCCGGTGCTCGACCTCGACTACGCCGAGGACTCGGCGGCCGAAACGGACGCGAACTTCGTCGTCACCGGCAAGGGCGGCATCGTCGAGGTGCAGGGCACCGCCGAGATGGAGCCGTTCACGGACGAACAGTTCCTCGAATTGCTGCGGCTCGCCAAAGGCGGCGTGGCGCAGCTCGTCGAGCTGCAGCGGAAGGTCATCGCGTGAGCGGGCATCGCATCCTCTCGGGCAAGGTCGTCATCGCGACCCACAATGCCGGCAAGCTCGTGGAGATGCGCGAGCTGCTGGCCCCGTTCGGGGTCGAGGCGGTCTCGGCCGGCGAACTCGGCCTTCCGGAGCCGGACGAGACCGGCACGATGTTCTCGGAGAACGCGGCGATCAAGGCGCACGCCGCGGCCGAGGCCTCGGGCCTGCCGGCCTTCGCCGACGATTCCGGCCTCTGCGTCGATTCGCTGGACGGCGCGCCCGGGCTGTTCTCCGCCCGCTGGGCCGGCCCGGACAAGGATTTTTCCGGCGCGATGGCCCGGATCGCCGCCGAACTCGACACGCGCGGCGCCGCGGACCGGCGTGCCCACTTCGTCTCGGCCCTGGTTCTGGCGTGGCCCGATGGCCATACTGAGCTGTTCGAGGGCCGCGTCTTCGGTGATCTGGTGGAGCCGCGCGGGAACCTCGGCTTCGGCTACGATCCAATGTTCCGTCCCGAGGGCATGGACCGCACCTTCGGCGAGATCTCCTCGGAGGAGAAGCACGGCGTCGATTGGCAGACCGGCAACGCGCTCTCGCATCGGGCGCGGGCCTTCGTCGAGCTTGCGAAGGCGTGCCTGCGTCGGCCGGGCTGAGCTTCCGCTCGGCGTTTGGCGTGCATACATCAAGCGTGAAGAATGGAAGGCGCTCCGCTCGAACGCCGACATCCCATCCGCCGCCCTCACCCTGAGGTGGCCGCATTCGCGGCCACCTCAGGGTGAGGGCGGCGGGTTGGACGAGTGCGCGGTTCAAGCGGCTCGATGACACAAGACAGGCCGATGCCCCCCGCGACACCGCCCGACCATCCGACCCGCGACGCGGGATTCGGCATCTACCTGCACTGGCCGTTCTGCGCCGCGAAGTGCCCCTATTGCGACTTCAACAGCCACGTTCGCCATGCGGGCGTGGATCAACCGCGCTTCCTTGACGCCTTCCGGCGAGAGATCGCCCACGCCGCAGCACTCGCACCGGGACGGACGGTCACCAGCATCTTCCTCGGCGGCGGCACACCCTCGCTGATGGCGCCGGACACGGTGGCGGGCCTGCTCGATGCCGTGGCCGGAGCCTGGAGCGTGGCGCCGGACGCGGAGGTGACGCTGGAGGCGAACCCCACCAGCGTCGAGGCGACCCGCTTTCGCGGCTATCGCGCCGCCGGCGTCAACCGTGTTTCGCTCGGCGTTCAGGCGCTCGACGACGGCGACCTCAAGCGGCTCGGGCGGCTGCACAGCGTAGCGGAAGCGCTGGACGCCGTGCGCACCGCGGCGGCGCATTTCGAGCGCTTCTCCTTCGACCTGATCTACGCGCGCCCGGAGCAGACACCGGAGGCCTGGGCGGCAGAGCTACGCCGGGCGATCGATTATGCCGCCGAGCATCTCTCGCTCTATCAGCTCACCATCGAGCCCGGCACGCCGTTCTTCGGCCTCGCCCAGGCCGGCCGCCTCGTGCCGCCCGACGACGACGCCTCACGCGCCCTCTACGACGTGACGCAGGAGATCTGCGGGCTCGCGGGCCTGCCGGCCTACGAGATCTCGAACCACGCCCGGCCCGGTGCGCAGTCGCGCCATAATCTCCTCTATTGGCGCTATGGCGAATATGCCGGCATCGGCCCCGGCGCCCACGGCCGCCTCGTCCTGCCGCAGGGCCGTACCGGCACGCTCACCGAGAAAGCGCCCGAAGACTGGCTCGCCCGCGTCGAGCGCGACGGCCACGGCATCGTCGAGACGGAAATGCTGTCCGCCGAGGATCAGGGCGACGAGTTCCTGATGATGGGGCTGCGGCTGACGGAAGGCATCGACCCCGCCCGTTACGCGACCTTGAAGGGGCGCCCGCTCCAGGCCGATCGCCTCGACGCGCTGGTGAAAGACGGCCTCGTCGCGCGGCGCCCCGACGGCCGCATCGCCGCGACTGCCCGCGGCGCTCCGGTGCTCAACGCCGTGGTGGCGGAGTTGGCGGGCTGAACCGTCAAATCCCCGACGGCCCGAGCACCTTCGGGGCCGGGCTCACCACATTCGCCGCGTTGTTGCGAATCTCGTAGACCGCCAAGGTCCGCTCGCTGACACCCTCGGGCAGGAAACGGAAGGTACCGTCGAGGCCGGAGAAGCCCGCCGGGTTGGTGAGCGTCGCGTCGGCGAAGCGCTGCGAGCCGTATTGGCGCACCAGGGCGGCCGTGAGCGAGACGGAATCGTAGCCGAGCGAGGCGGTCCGCGGCGGCATCGTCCCGAAGCGGGTCTGATAGCGCTGGGCGAAACCGGCAAAGCCGGCCGTGTCGGGCGCGGCGAAGCGACCGCCCTGGAACGCGGCCTGCGACAGCACACGCGGGTCGTTCCACAGGGCGAGCCCGAGGGGTCGGACCCGCGCGGGCGAGAACCCGACCTTGGTCAGCGCGGGCGCGACGGCCATCAGGCCTTCGGCGGTGTCGGGTATGAACAGCGCGTCGGCCTGGGCGCCGCCCCCCGCGATCACGCCGCGCAGCCGGTCGACCGCCGGGCCGGGATTGCCCGCCGGGTAGCGCTCGATGCCGACGAGCCGGGCGCCGCGCCGGGCCACCGCCTCACGAAACTGCGCCTCGACGGCATTGCCGTAGGTCGTCTCGGGGATCAGCGCGGCGAAGGAGCGGCGACCGCCCGCGCTCGCCTCGTCGACGATGCGGTCCACCTCCGATTGCGGCAGGAAGCTGATGAGGTAGATGCCGCGCGCGGCCACCGCCGCGTCGGTCGAGAAGGCGATGACCGGCTTGCCCGCGCCGCGGGCGACGCCCCCGGCGGCCTGGACACTGGCGGCGAAGAGCGGGCCCAGCACCATCTCGGCGCCCTCGGCGAAGGCCGCCTGCGTCGCCTCGCGTGCGCCCTCCGGCGTGCCGCGGTCGTCCTTGACGAGGATCTGGAGGTTCGGCTTCTGGAAATCGTCGTAGGCGAGTTCGGCGGCGTTGCGCAGGGCGGCGCCGACCGCCGCCCCCTGCCCGCTCAACGGGACGATCAGCGCGACTTTCACCGTGCCCGCGCCGATGACATTGCCGGCAGTCACGGTGGGGTTGGGCTCGACCTCCGGCGCCACCCGAGCCGCCGGCCGCGGCGCGTCCGGAACGCCGAGGCAGCCCGCGAGCCCGATCGTGAGCCCGAGGCCGAGAAGCGCAGCACCCGCGCAGGCCGTCCACCGTCCGCCGCGTCGCGCCATCGCGACCCTCCTGTGCGAGCGCAATTCGCGGTCACGATGCGGAGGGGCTTGCGAAAAGTAAATGTGAGGCCATGCCTTTCCCCGGTCTCCAAAGGCGCGCGGGCATGGCATTGTCGCGGCGATGACACAGCGACTCGACAAGCGCTCCGAAGGGGCCCCGCGCAGCCCCGCCACCTTCACGGCCTTCGGCCTCGCCGCCGAGGCCGAGTCTCTGGCGCCGGGCCTCTACGTGGTGGCGACCCCCATCGGGAACCTGCGCGACGTCTCGTTCCGCGCTCTGGCGACGCTCGCCGCCGCGGATGCCGTGCTGGCGGAGGACACCCGCGTCACCCGCACCCTGCTGATGCATTACGGGATCACGACGCCGCTTCTCTCCTACCACGAGCATTCCAACGAGGCCGTGCGCGAGCGGATGGTGCTGCGGCTGAAGGCCGGGGAGACCCTGGCGCTAGTCTCCGATGCCGGAACGCCGCTGGTCTCGGATCCCGGCTTCAAGCTGGTCCAGGCGGCGATTGCCGCCGGCATCCCGGTGACGCCGATTCCCGGCCCGTCCGCGGTGATGACCGCCATCGTCGCCGCCGGCCTGCCGACCGACCGGTTCTTCTTCGAGGGGTTCCTGCCCCAGAAATCGGGCGCCCGGCGCAACCGTCTGGAGGCGTTGGCCACGATTCCCGGAACGCTGGTGGTGTTCGAGTCCCCCCATCGCCTCCCCGAGATGCTGGCCGATGCCGCCGCCACCCTCGGGCCGGAGCGGCCCGCGGCGGTGGCCCGCGAATTGACCAAGCTCTACGAGACCATCCGGCGCGACAGCCTGGGCGGCCTGGCCGAAGCCTTCGCCCAGGAGGGTCCGCCCAAGGGTGAGGTGGTGGTGGTCATCGGCACGGCACCGGAGGACGCCGCTCCGCGCGAAGCCGATACCGGGCTCGACGCCCGGATCGAGGCGGCGCTCGCCCGCCACTCGATCAAGGATGCGGCGGCGCTCGTCGCCGACGAGACCGGCCAGCCCAAGCGCGTCGTCTATGCCCGCGCCCTGGCGCTCGCCCGCCGGGCGGACGATGAGACCTCCGGCTGATCCGGAGGCGCGGCGCCGCGCCACCCACGGACGGGGCATCTCGGCCGAGGGGTTGGCGCTCCTGGCGCTGATGCTGAAGGGCTATCGGCCGCTCGCCCGGCGCTTCGCGGCCGCGGGCGGGGAGATCGACCTGATCGTTCGGCGCGGGCGCACCATCGCCTTCGTGGAGGTCAAGGCCCGTGCGACGCTGGAGGCCGCCGCGACCGCCATCGACGCACGCAAGCGGGCGCGACTGTCGCGGGCTGCACGGGCGTGGCTCGCGCGTCATCCGTTTGCCGCCGACGCGACTTTGCGGGCGGATGCCGTCTTCGTGGCGCCGCGCCGCTGGCCGCGCCATCTGCCCGATGCGTTCGAGATCGAAGGTTTATGAGCGTCCGGCCAGGAGCCGGCCGGGCCGTGTCAGCCCTCGGCGGCGGCGATGGCCGCGGCAAGGGTGCGCTTGAGGTCGGCTTGGCTGAACGGCTTCTGCACCACCAGCCGGTCGCGGAACGGCTCGCGGATGCCTGCGCCGCCGTAGCCGGTCGAGAACACGATGGGCAGGTTACGCTCGGCGATGGCCTCGGCCACCGGGTAGATCGGCTCACCCGCCACGTTCACGTCGAGGATGGCGACCGTGAAGCTCTCGCTGCGGGCCATCTCCAGGGCGGTCGCGAGCCGGGCCGCCGGCCCGACGATCTCACAGCCGAAATCGAGCAGCATATCCTCGAGAAGCATCGAGATGGCCGCTTCGTCCTCGACAACCAGCACCCGGGCGCCGGACAGACGATCCTCGTTCGAATCCACACTCACGCCGGATCGTCTTCCCTATCGATTCATTCCCGATCCGGAGCGCCGTCTCGAGTCTGTCAGTCGCGCCAGGATTGTTCCGGAGGAATTCCTTCCGGTACGCTTCGAGAGCGGATGAGCGACCCGGAAAACGCTGCCCGGCACCGCGAGCCGTCGCCCGTAAAGCTGGGCGTGTCAAGCGCCGCACCGCTCTGTCTGTGCTAGGCTGGTCAGCCCAATGTTATTCCGCAAAACATTTCCCGCCCATTGTCGCAACCTAGCGACAGCCCCGGCACGAGGCGATCCCCACTCAACCGTGAGTCGGCGGGGCCTGCTCGCCTCGGCCGCCGCCGCGATGCTTCCGGCCCGCGCCCTTGCCGCATCGGAGGGTCCGATCGTGATCGGTTCGAAGAGCGATACCGAAGGCGCGCTTCTCGGAAGCCTGATTGCTTTGGTCCTTGAGGATCTCGGCTTGCGCGTCGAGCGACGCCTCGGCCTCGGGCCCACTCTGATCGTCCGCTCGGCCCTGCTGGCCGGAGAGATCGACCTGTATCCCGAATATACCGGCAACGTCGCGTTCTTCTCCGGCACCGAGACCGATCCCGCTTGGAAGAACGCTGCGGAGGCTTACGGCCTCGCCCTGCGGCTCGACGCCGCGCACGGGCTGGTCTGGCTCGGTCGGGCACCGGCCAACAACACATGGCTGATCGCGGTTCAGGGCCGTCTCGCCCGTGAGCGGGGGCTCGCCACCATGGCGGATTTCGCGGGTGCCGTGCGGGAGGACGCTATCCGCCTCGCCGCCTCGACGGAGTTCGTGGAGAGTCCCGCCGCCCTGCCCTCCTTCGAATCCGCCTACGGCTTCTCCCTGCCGCTCTCGCGCATCGTCAGCCTGCCGGGCGGCGACACGGCGGTGACCGCCCGCGCTGCGGCGGAAGGCATCAGCGGAATCAATGCCGGCATGGTCTACGGCACCGATGGGGCGCTGGCTGCCCTCGACCTCGCCGTGATGAGTGATCCCAAGGGGGCGCAGATCGTCTACGAACCCGCCCCCGTGATCCGCGCCGCGACGCTCGAACGCCACCCGCATATCCGCGACGCCCTCGACCCCATCTTCGCGCGTTTCGACGCCGAGACGCTGCGGCGGCTCAACGCGGCGATCACCGTGGAGGGGCGCACCGCCGAGGCAGTGGCCAAGGCGTGGCTCGCTGAAGCAGCAAGCCGCCCGTGACGGCACGCCTCCTCGCCGGCCTCGCCGCAGCGGCTCTGCTCCCGGCGGTGTTGGCTGGGCTGCCCCTGCTGCATCTCGCACCGAACCGGCTGGTGACCGGTGCGCCCATCGCCGCGTCGGACGCGCTCGGCACCGGCCTCTGGCCCATCGCCGCCCTCGCCGCCGGGGGACTCGGCCTGCTCGCGGCGGGCCGGGGGCGGAGAAGTGCTGGTCTCGCCGGGCTCGCCTGCCTCTGCGCCCTCTTTCTCTTGCTGGCAGGGCTCGGCGCCGGAGCCGCGGACCTGACCGCCGGCCAGCCGTTCGCGACGCGGGCGCGCCTCGCCTCCGGCGCCTGGACCGGTGTGGTCGTGCTGGTCTGTGCGCTGACTCTGGCCGCTCGGCGCACCGGCCTGCCCGGCGGCGGCCTCATCGCGGCGACCGCCGTCCTGGCGCTGATCGGGGGCCTGTGGGGCGGCGGTCGCCTCAATGCGCTCTCGCTCGTCGTCGAGGGGCGCGCCCGGTCCGATGCCCTCGGCGCCGCCATCCGCGATCATCTCGTCCTCGCCCTCGGTGCCCTGGTGCTGGCCGCCGGTCTCACCGGGGGGCTCGCGCTGTGGCGTCGGGCGCGCGGGGTGGTCGAACTCACCGTCAGCGGATTGCAGCTCGTGCCGGCGGTCGCCCTGCTCGGCGGCCTCGTCGCCGGCCTCTCGGCGCTGCTCACGGCGGCCCCGGCACTGCGCGGCTACGGGGTCTCGGCGCTCGGCACCGGGCCGGCCCTGATCGGCATCACGGCCTACCTGCTCCTGCCGCTCTGGCGCGGCCTTCAGGCGGCAAACCGCGCCACCGGTCCCGATAGCCTCGCCGCCGCGCGGGCCCTCGGACTCACGTCGGGCCCGATCCTGACGACCATCCGCCTGCCGCTCGGGGCCCCGGCCCTCATCGGCGGCCTGCGGGTCGCCACGGTTCAGGCATTCGGTCTCGCGACCCTGGGAGCGCTGGTCGGGGCGGGCGGCCTCGGTACCCTCGTCTTCGACGGCATGGCGCAGTTCGCGCCGGACCTGATCCTGCTCGGCGCCCTACCGATCATCGCGCTCTCGCTCGCCGCCGAGGGGGCGCTCGGCAGGCTGGAGGCGGCGATGCGCCGACGGTGGCCGCGATGAACCGCGTCGCCCCGGCCCTCGGACCGCTCGCGCTCGGCCTTGCGCTGGCGGCTGCGAGCCATCCGGCCTTTGCCGGTTGGATCGGCGCAGGCGGCCGACCCCTCACCGTCGGCCACATGACCGAACTGGCGCTCAACCACCTCACCCTGGCCGCGACCGGACTCGCCCTGGTCGCCGCACTTGGAATCGGACTCGGCCTGATCGCCACGCGGGCGCGCTTGGCGGGGTTTCGGACCAGCATCGACACGCTCGTCGCCTTCGCTCAGGCGGTGCCGCCGGTCGTCGTCGTGGCCCTGGCTCTGCCGGTGCTCGGCTTCGGCGGGCCGCCGACCCTGCTGGCGCTGACCGCCTACGGCATCATGCCGACCCTGCGCGGCACGGTCGGCGCGCTCGACGCCGTGACCGCCGAGGCCCGCGAATCGGCCCAGGCCATCGGGCTGACGCCGACGCAGACCCTCATCCATATCGAACTGCCGCTCGCCGCCGCGGGGCTCGTGGATACGCTGCGCACCGCCCTGATCCTCGCCGTCTCCGTCACCGCCGTCGGAGCGCTGGCAGGGGCCTCGACGCTGGGCACGCCGATCGTCGCCGGGCTCCAGAACCAGAACATCGCGGCGATGCTCCAGGGCGCGCTGGCGACCGCGGCGCTGGCCTTCCTCGGGGATGCGCTGTTGCTTGCGATCGGAGGGATGCTGCGGCGGGACTGAGCAGTTCGGGTCAGGGGACGACCGCCCTTCGAGCGGCCGACGCCGACCGCCTCTCTCGCGATCGCCGCGGCTTGACGCACCGGCCCGGCCGCTCGATCCAAGACGGCGCTCCGGGCCCGGCTTTCGCATCATCGCGAAAGCCGGAGGCGACCTCTCGGGACGGCGCGTTCAGGCGCCAGTCGCTGCGGGCGGGACGGAGCCGCGGACGGCGGCATAGCTCGTCATCAGGTTGCGGTAGTCCGGAATGTGGTCGCCAAGCAGCGTCGCCAGCCCTTCGACATCCCGGCGCCAGTCGCGGTGCAGTTCGCAAGCGACGGCGAACCAGTTGACCAGCTGCACGCCGGCCGCCGACATCCGGTTCCAGGCTCCCTCACGCACGACCGGATTGAAGGTGCCGGATGCGTCGGTGACGGCAAACACCTCGTAGCCCTCCGCGATGGCCGAGAGGGCCACGAAGGCAACGCAGACCTCGGTGACGACGCCGGCGATGATGAGCTGCTTGCGGCCCGTCGCCTTCACGGCGGCGACGAAATCGGGGTTGTCCCAGGCGTTGATCTGGCCGGGCCGGGCGATGAAGGGCGCGTCCGGAAACTTGGCCTTCAGCTCGGGCATGATCGGACCGTTCGGGCCGTCCTCGAAGCTGGTGGTGAGGATGGTCGGGAGCTGGAAATAGGCGGCGAGATCGGCGACGGCGAGGACGTTGTTCTTGAATCGGTCGGGATCGAAATCGCGCACCAGCGACATCAGCCCGGCCTGATGATCGACCAGCAGGACGACGGCTTGGTCGAGGTCGAGGCGGTTGTAGGGCTTGCTCATCTCGGTCTCCATCGGGGCGGCCTGTGCGGCGCGGCGTCGATGGAGAGACTATGACACGGTGCTCTAATCACCGAAACGGAAACGATCGAAACGGATCGTTTCAGGAATGAAAGCATGATCGCGGGATGATCGCCGCGGGTCCATCCGTACCCCGTCACGGCGGACGTGGTTGGCCCATCACACGAGATCTCGGTGCGGCGCTCGAACCACGATGGTGGCGAGCCCACGCCCCTCGAAGGGCGCTCAGGTCTCGCCGCCGGCATCCACGCGCGGCAACCGGACTTCGAGCGGGGCCAAGCAGCTTTCGGCTTCGCATCGCCGGCCGGCCGGCCAGCCGGCAACGAGCCTCCTACTTGTCCAAGAACTCGACCTTCGCGCCCTTCTGCGTATGGCTCGCGAGGTCGCGCGCGTCCCAGTTCGTGAGGCGGATGCAGCCATGCGACTCGGTCTTGCCGACCTTCTCCGGCTCCGGCGTACCGTGAATGCCGTAGGAGGGAATCGACAGGTCGATCCAGACGAGGCCGACCGGGTTGTTCGGCCCCGGATGGATCGAGAATTTCTTCGTCGCCTTCACGCCTTTGAACTTGTACTTCGGGTTGTAGGTGTACCAGGGATCGAAGGCGACGGCCTTCACCTTCGCCGACCCGTCCGGCGCCGGCTTCTCCGAACTGCCGATCGAAGCGGGGTAATCCGCCGTCAGTTTGCCGTCCTCCGCAAAGGCCCGCACCCGCTTCGTGCGCTTGTCGACCTCGATGCGGGTGACTTTGGGGGCGACCGGCGCGCCCTCGACCTTGCCCTCGCCGAGCGGCGGCACGGCCGCGACGACCAGCGTGCCGCCGGCCTTGTCGAGGGGCACGTTCGGGTTGAGGGCGGAGAGCAGGTCGCGCTGCATGTGGAAACGCTCGGCCAGCATCTCGCGGATGTTGGTGTAGCGCATCGGCCCGACCTCCGCCTGCTCCTCCATCTTGGGCGGCATCTTCTCGACGAAGGGGCCTTTCACGTCCTCTTCCGTGATCGTGTACTGCGTCACGACCGGGTCCTTGCCGGTGGCCTGGAGCCGGTCGAAGACTTCGCGGGTGAGGCGGTCGCCCGGGGGCAGCCCTTGCGCCGCGGCGAAGGCCTTGAGCGCGCCGCGCAGATTCTCGCCGTCGCGCCCGTCGATGGCGCCGGGGGAGAAGCGGGCCCGGTCGAGCAGCACCTGCACCTTCACCAGTAGAGGGTCGGGCTTCTTCTCCGCCTCCTTCTTCGCCCCGGCTTCCTTCTTGGATTTCTTCGCCGGCTTGGATGCTGTGTCCGGCTTGGCCTCTTCCGACACCTCGTGGAACGCCGCGTTCTCGATGGCCTCGCGGGTCAGCTCGGGCGCTCCGGCATCGGCGGCCTGCGCGGCTACCGACCATACACCGAGCGCCGCCAGCGCTCCTCGCATCCACACCCGTCCCATCGCCCGCTCACGCTCCTCGACCCACGACGAGAGGAAGCGATGGCCAAGCGCTACCGTTCCCGCGGCGAATGGCGCTTCGTCATGCGTCCGGTCCGGGAAAACCGCCTACTGGCAGAGACGGTGCCCGGCATTGCGCTCGCGCAGGTCGAGATGCAGGTGGTTTCCGTGCGCGGCGTCGCTGCCCGGCCCCAGCACCGTGCGGAAGAAGGTGCAGGCGCCCACGCGCGCCGAGGCCAGGAAAGCCGCCTCCGGCGTGCCGTCCGGCGCCGCCGTCACCTTGAGGCTCGCGCGCTTGGTGAAGCCGTAGCCCATCACGTCGATGGCGTTGGCAAAGCTGTGCTCGCTGAGCTTGGCGTCGGTGTCGTGGTTCTGCCCGCGGCAGACATAGGTGCCCCCGAGCGCAAGACTCTTCAGGCTCTCGCCGAACTCCTTTTGCGCCGCGACCTGCACCTCCGTCGTCCAGCGCGCCAGCGCCTCCGCGGCCCGGCAGGTCAGGGTGGCCGCCGGCTCCAGCGCGACGCCGTCGGCAAGTGCGGTGACGGTGAGAGGATGCGGCGCGCTGCACTGGCCGTTGCCGAGCGGCGACGCCGCCTCGAAGTGCGCGCCGAGCCGCTCCAGCCGGCGCCGGCAGGCGGTGTCGTCGGGCGCCGAGACCTTGAGGGCGAGCGCCGACTCGCCCGACAGCTCCGGCGGCCGAGCCGGCGGCAGCGGCGCCTCCGGCAGGGCGGCGGGTGCGTCCTTCGTGTCGTTGGTGGTCTTCGTCTCCTTGGGCGGCTCGTCCGGTTTCGTCACGGCACCCTTGTCCGGGCCGGTGCCCAGTCCCGGCGGGCGCTCCGGCGGCAGCGGCGTCACCTGCGGGGCGGGCGGCACGAGGTCATCCGGGCGCGCCGGCGGCTGGGGCGGCGGCAGCGGCACCGTCGCGGGCGGCGGCTTGGCCGGATCGGACCATGCCGGGTCCGGCGGAAGGGCGAGCCCGGCGGCGAGGAGGCACGCGAGAAGGGAAGCGAGGGTGGAAGGCTTCATGCCGTGTGTATCCCGCTCGCTCGGCCGCAACCCGTCCTCCCCTCATCCGCCGCCCGGCCGTTCCCAGCAAGGACGCGGCGGCCACGCCCGGCGAAAACGTGAAAGAACCGGGCGCAGGCGGCTGTGGCTTTGCGCCGCTCGACCCACAAACCTATGCTCGACGCTTCACTCTCCGACGCGCCCCGAAAGTTTTGCCCATGACCGCCGACACCGCACGCGACCTCCCCGAGGGTACGGAGCCCGGCCGTGGCGGCGCGCAAGCCAACCCGTTCGACGCGTCGGATTGGGCGACGCCGTTCGGCCTGCCGGATTTCGAGGCGATCCGGCCCGAGCATTACGTGCCGGCCTTCGCGCACGCCCTGAAGGCGCACGAGGCCGAGATCGCGGCGATTGCCGGGAACGAGGCGGCGCCGAGCTTCGCCAACACGGTCGCGGCGATGGAACGCGCGGGCTACGCGCTCGAGCGCGTAGCCAACGTGTTCTTCAACTTGACCGGCAGCAACTCCAGCCCGGAGCTTCAGGCGATCGAGCGGGCGGTCGCGCCGCAGCTCGCGCGGCATTCGAGCGCCATCACGCTGAATCCGCAGCTCTGGGCCCGGCTCTCGACCATCGATGCCGACGCGGAAGGGCTGGGCGCGGAGGAGCGCCGCGTGCTCGACCGCTACCGCAGCCGGTTCCGCCGGGCCGGCGCAGGCCTCGCCCCGGAGGCCAAGACCCGCATCGCCGAGATTGCGATCCGGCTGGCCGAACTCGGAACGCAATTCGCCCAAAACGTGCTCGCCGACGAGCGCGACTTCATCCTGCCGCTGAACGGCGAGGCGGATCTCGCCGGCCTGCCGCCCTTCCTGCGCGATGCCGCCGCGGAGGCGGCCAAGGAGCGCGGCGGCAGGCAGAGCCACGTCATCACCCTCTCGCGCTCGCTGATCGAGCCCTTCCTCGTCTTCTCCGCCCGCCGCGATCTGCGGGCACAGGCCTACGCGGCCTGGACCCGCCGCGGCGAGAATGGCGGCGAGACCGACAACCGCGCCATCATCGCCGAGATCGTGCGCCTGCGCGCCGAACGGGCCCGGCTGCTCGGCTTCGACAGCTTCGCCCATCTCAAGCTCGACGACACCATGGCGGGCTCCCCCGATGCGGCGATGGAGCTTCTGCGCAACGTCTGGAAGCCGGCGCTCCAGCGCGCGGCAACGGAACGCGAAGGGCTACAGGCCCTGGTTCGGGCGGAGGGGCACGACTTCGCCCTCGAAGCGCATGACTGGCGGCACTACTCCGAGAAACTGCGGCGGGCCGAGCACGACCTCGACGAGTCCGAGATCAAGCCGTACCTGCCGCTGGAAGGCATGATCCGGGCGGCCTTCGACACGGCGTCGAAGCTGTTCGGGCTCGCCTTCGAGGAGTTGCACGACGTGCCGCGCTATCACCCGGACGTGCGCACTTGGCTCGTGCGCGACGCCGACGGCTCCGAGGTCGGCCTGTTCCTCGGCGACTATTTCGCCCGCCCCTCGAAGCGCTCAGGCGCCTGGATGAGCGCCTTCCGTTCGCAGGAGCGGCTGAACGGCGACATCCGGCCGATCATCGTCAACGTCATGAACTTCGCCCGCGCCCCGCGCGGCGAGCCGACGCTGCTCTCCTTCGACGACGCCCGTACCCTGTTCCACGAATTCGGCCACGCCCTGCACGGGCTTCTCTCCGACGTCACCTATCCGCTCCTGTCCGGCACCGCGGTCTCGCGCGACTTCGTGGAACTGCCCTCGCAGCTCTACGAGCACTGGCTGCAGCAGCCGGAGGTGCTCCGCGCCCATGCCCGCCATGTGACCACCGGCGAGCCGATGCCCGATGCGCTGCTCGAACGCCTGCTCGCGGCGGCCAACTTCAACCAGGGCTTCGCGACGATCGAATATGCGGCCTCGGCCATCGTCGACATGACGCTGCATCTCTCCGCAGCCGGAGAGGACGGGCTCGACGTCGTCGCGTTCGAGGCGGATGCCCTGCGCCGCATCGCCATGCCGGCGGAGATCGCGGCGCGGCACCGGTCGCCGCACTTCGCGCACATCTTCTCCGGCGACGGCTATGCGGCCGGCTATTACAGCTATCTCTGGTCGGAGGTGCTCGATGCCGACGCCTTCGACGCCTTCCGCGAGGCGGGCGACATCTTCCATCCGGAGACCGCGCAGCGGCTGCGCCGCATGATCTACGGCGCGGGCAACCTGCGCGACGCGCGCGAGGCCTATACGGCGTTCCGGGGCCGGCTGCCGAGCATCGAGCCGCTGCTCAAGAAGCGCGGGCTGGCGGCGTAGCACACGAGGCAGAACACCCTCCCCCCGACGGATCTCGGGCTTGCCCGCGATCCGTCGGGGGGAGGGTCATGGCTTGCTAGAACAGCCCGTCGATCTGACCGTTGGCGTCGAGCCGGATGCTGTCCGCCGCCGGCACCTTGGGCAGGCCCGGCATGGTCATGATCTCACCGCAGATCACCACGACGAAGCCGGCGCCCGCCGAGAGGCGCACGTCGCGCACCGAGACGAGGTGGCCCGAGGGCGCGCCCATCAGGGTCGGGTCGGTCGAGAACGAGTACTGCGTCTTGGCCATGCAGACCGGCAGACCGCCGTAACCGTCCTTCTCGAAGCCGGCGAGCTTGGTGGCCGCCTTCGACTCGATCTGGATATCGGCCGCGCCGTAGAGCTTGGTCGCGATCGTCTTGATCTTGTCGGTCAGCTTCGTCTCGGTCTCGTAGGCGAAGGTCAGCGGCTTCTGCTCGCCCTCGGCGAGCTTCACCACGGCCTGCGCCAGCGCCTCGGCGCCCGCGCCGCCCTCCGCCCAGTGCTTACAGGTGATCGCCTCGACCTGGAGCCGGTCGCGGCACAGCTCCTTCAGCCGTGCGTGCTCGGCGTCGGTGTCCTGGAAGAAGTGGTTCACGCCCACCACCACCGGCAGGCCGAAGCCCCGCACGTTGTTCACGTGGCGCTCGAGGTTCGCAAAGCCCTTCTCCAGCGCGCCGAGGTTCTCAGCCTGGAGATCCTTCTTGTTGACGCCGCCATGCATCTTGAGCGCACGGACCGTCGCGACGATCACCACCGCCGACGGCTTGAGGCCGGTCTGGCGGCACTTGATGTCGATGAACTTCTCCGCACCCAGATCCGCGCCGAAGCCGGCCTCGGTGACGGTGTAGTCGGCGAGCCGCAGGCCGGTGCGGGTGGCGATCACGGAGTTGCAGCCGTGGGCGATGTTGGCGAAGGGACCGCCATGGATCAGGGCCGGGTTGCCCTCCAGCGTCTGCACGAGGTTCGGCTGCAGCGCATCCTTGAGGAGGACGGTCATCGCACCGGTCGCCTTCACCTCGGCCAGCGTCACCGGCTTGCGGTCGCGGGTCTCGGCGATGACGATGCGGCCCAGCCGCTCCTCGAGATCGGCGAGATCCTTGGCGAGGCAGAACACCGCCATCACCTCGGAGGCGACGGTGATGTCGAAGCCGTCCTCGCGCGGAAAGCCGTTGGCGACACCGCCGAGCGACTGGTTGATCGCGCGCAACGCCCGGTCGTTCATGTCGACCACGCGGCGCCAGTGAATGCGCCGCACGTCGATGTTGAGCTCGTTGGCCCAGTAGATGTGGTTGTCGATCAGCGCTGCGGCGAGCGAGTGCGCCGAGGTGATGGCATGGAAGTCTCCGGTGAAGTGCAGGTTGATCTGCTCCATCGGCACGACCTGCGCCTTGCCGCCGCCGGCCGCGCCGCCCTTCATGCCGAAGCAGGGGCCGAGCGAGGGCTCGCGCAGGCACATCACCGCGTTCTTGCCGATGCGGTTGAGCGCGTCGCCGAGTCCGACCGTGGTCGTGGTCTTGCCCTCGCCCGCGGGCGTCGGCGAGATCGCGGTGACGAGCACCAGCTTGCCCTCGGGCTTACCCTCGAGCGAGGCGATGAAGCCGTGGTCGATCTTGGCGATGTGCTTGCCGTAGTTGTGCAGCGCCTCGTCCGGAATGCCGAGCTTTTCGGCGACTTGGGCGATCGGCTTCAGGGTCGCCGCGCGGGCGATCTCGATATCTGAGGGCATTTCTCTCACCGTCGTTTCTTGTCACGCGGGCTCGCGGCGTGCCGAGGCGTTGCCCGGTCCGTCCCGATGCTTCCGTGGTAGCGAACGGAACGGCCACGATAAACCGATCGCGGCAGTGTGAGCGAAACGACGAGGAAAAGCGTCTCGGATTTTTTTGATCCCGACCGTTAAGTTTTCTCATGGGACAGGGCATTGGGGACAGGCCGTTTGGGACGGGTGATCCGCCTCCGGCCAGCCGGCGCGCGAGGCCGAATGGTTTCAACCGGTCATCGCGGTGGCGGTGTAACCGGCCTGGGTCAGCGCATGGGCCACGTCGAGACTTTGCGCGACGGTCGTCGCGGAGACCCGGCCCAGGCCGACATCGACCGAGACGTCCGCCTGCGGGTCGAGGCGGCGGATCGTGCGACGCACCGCCTCGGCGCATCCCTCGCAGGTCATTCCGTCCACACGCATCGTCAGTTCGATCGGGCTCTGGTCCATCGCCATCGTCTCCTGGCTACCCGCCGGGCACCGACGGACCTCCGCAGATGTGGCTTCGGGATCGCGCGCGGCAAGCGCAGGCCGCGTTCGGGCCGAATGCACGGGAGAAACCTATGATGCCGCCTTGCGGCGGGGAGCGGCGTCGGCAACATTAGGG
This sequence comes from Methylorubrum sp. Q1, assembly GCF_004683995.1. Classification (NCBI taxonomy): domain Bacteria; kingdom Pseudomonadati; phylum Pseudomonadota; class Alphaproteobacteria; order Hyphomicrobiales; family Methylobacteriaceae; genus Methylorubrum; species Methylorubrum sp. Q1. The sequence continues at coordinate 121,197 of NZ_SRHQ01000008.1, forward strand.
TTACGACGATCCGGATCTGTCCTATCGCGCGATCCGGCACGTTTCACCCACACGTTCTGCGGGCGCCCGCTTCGCAGCGTGAATGAGAAGCCCGGCCGCGGCCGCCAGACAGAAACGCGTCGATCGACGGTGAAAACACCGAAAGCCCGAACGATCCGCCCGCGCGGCACCCCCTGGATCCTCGGCCTCATCGGCGTCCTGGTCCTCGTTCCGCTGGCGCTCATCCTCCCGCTGGCCGCCGTTGCCACCGTGTCCGGCCTCGCGATCGTCGGCGGAGCGCTGCTGTGGCGGCGGCTTTCCGCCTTCGCCGTCGCGCAGGAGGTCGTCTCGAAGGAGATCGGCGTGCTGTCCCAGCGCCTCGTGAAGCTGGAAGCCGTCACGGCTGCCCTGATCCAGTCGCGGATGCAGGGTTCGGCGGCGGCGGACCCGGCGGCGCGACCGCCGGACGAGGCGGTCAAGGCGCTCGACGCACGGCTCGATGCCGGCCTTGAGGAGGTGACCGCCGAGATCGGCATCCTCAGCGGCATCGTCCGGGAACTCGCCGCGGTGGTGGCGTCGCAGGACGGCGACATCGCCCGCCTGAGGGTGCAGGCGCAGGCTCCCGAGCCGAAGCCGGTTCCGCAAGCGGAGCCGATCCGGCCGCGACCGGCGCCCGCCGCAACCGTTCCCCCCGAAACGGAACCGGTGGCGCCGCCGATGCGGCTCGTACCCCGCACGACCCTGCCGGCGGCCCGTACCTCCGATCATTTCGCCACCGAGGCCGACGCGGCCTTGCTGATCGAGGCCTTCGACGGCGAGGGGCTGGAAGTCTTCCTGCAGCCGGTCGTCACCCTGCCGCAGCGCAAGGTCGTCGCCTACGAAGCGCTGGCGCGGCTCAAGGTCGGCGACGCGGTCTACGCGCCGGAGACGTTCCTGCCCGTTCTGGAGCGGCACGGCCGTACCACGGCGCTCGACCGGCGCATGCTCCAGCGCGTCGCGACGATCGCGCGCCATCTCCAGGGGCGTGGCAGCCCGGCCTCGGTCAGCTACAGCCTGACACCGCACTCGTTGTTCGAGCCCGGCTTCCTTCGCTCCCTCGGCCGGCTCGTCAGCGAGGGGCCGGAACTCGCGGGCCGCGTCGTGATCGCCCTGCCGCAATCGAGCTGGCGCAGCCTCGATGCGGAGCAGGCCGCCCTTCTGGCGGGTTTGCGCGGGCGGATCGGCTTCGTGATGGATCGCCCGATCGACCTGCGGTTCGACCCGACCGCTCTGGCCGAGCGCGGCATCACGCAGGTCAAGGTCGCGGCCGCGCTGCTGCTGCGACCGCTCGACCGGGAGGCGCGGCCGGATATCGCCCTGGAGGATCTGGTGACATCCCTGGCGCGGGCCGGAATCCGGCTCGTCGCGACCGGGGTCGAGGCCGAGACAGAGGTACCCGACCTGATCGATCTTGACGTGCCGCTGGCGCAAGGAGAGGTGTTCGCCGCCCCCCGTGCCGTGCGGGCGGAGGTGCTTTCAGCATTGCCCGAGGCGGCGCCGCCGCCGCCACCCTCCCCCGATCCACCGCCGAGCCCGCCGCCGCAGCGTCGCCCGTTCCGGGATTTTCTGCGCAGAGCCGGGTGAACCCGGCGGCGGGCGCGACGTCGGCGGAAGGGGGTTCAGCCTCGCGCGGCGTCGCGCTCCATCCGCTTGCGCAGCCGGGAGGCTCCGTAGATTTTCGCCAGACGCTGGCGCGCCGCATGGACCGGAGGCGCCGCGCGCTCGGCGCGGGCGGCCGCGATCACGAGCAGCGTCGTCGCGATGGAATGGTGCATTTGCCCCTGCGCGCGGGCGCGGTCGAGGGCATCGCCGGATGCGCGATCGGGCAGCGGATCGAAGTTCGCCATAGTCCAGCCTCTGCGGAATCCCCAGCTCGGATCCCGCACCCTTTTTCAGGGATGACCTTGACGGCTTTTCGCAACGGCGATGTTCGGAACAAGGCAGCTTGGCCGTAACGGCCGGCTGATCTCAAGCCCGTCCGAGGCCGCGCCGACCCGATCTCCGCTTGTCCCGTGGGTCAGGCGAACAGCGCGTCGATGGCGTCCTGCGCGGTCGCGGGACCGCCCATCTGCGGCCCGTTGAGCAAGAGCGACTCGTTGCGCTTGCGCCGATCGGCCTCGGTCTCGTCGATGCCGGCCGCGTCGCGGGCTTTCACGGCGGCGCTGAAGCGGGCAAGCCGCCCTTCGAGCTGGCTCATCGCCTCCGCCACCTTGGCGATGCGCTGGCCGGTGATGTCCTGGAAGGTGCAGGCCTCGAAGATGTCGTAGATCTTGGCCTCGACCGCGTCCCGGTAGCCCGGCCCGTCGCGCAGCGCGAGCACGGCCTCTGCGGTGCTCATGATCGAATTGGTCGCGCCAGCCGTCGCTGCCACCACCTCGCTCAGTTCCTCGTGGACCATCGGCAGACGGTCACGCGTCAGCTCGTTGGCCCGCAGGATCGCGATCGCGTCCCGCAGACTGGCGATGTAGTCCGCGATGTCGAGAAGTTCCTTCACCATCGCCGATGGATGGGAGTTCTGCGACCGGCCGTCGCGTGCCGTTGCCATCATTTTCATGGGCGATCTCTCGCGACGTTCTCGTGTTCGATCCGTTAAGGCCGCCCGTGAGGACGGCCGTTCCTCCTGCGCCGACCCCGACGGCACGACGGCCGGGATCAGCTCTCGTTACGGTGTCAGTCCGCTCATTTTCGCTCGGCGCGCATCGGTTCGGCGCGACGGTCCATCGGCGGATCGTGCGATCAGGCTCCGCAGACCGCCTCGATCTTCGACTTGAGGGTGGCGGCGTTGAAGGGCTTGACGATGTAGTTGTTCACGCCGGCCTTCTTGGCGGCGATGACGTTCTCGGTCTTCGACTCTGCGGTGACCATGATGAACGGCGTCGTGCGCAGGCCCTCGTCGGCGCGGACATGGCGCAGAAGCTCGTAGCCGGTCATCGGCTCCATGTTCCAATCCGAGATGACGAGGCCGTACTTGCGGCCCTTCAGGCGCGCCAGTGCGGCGGTGCCGTCGGACGCATCATCCACGTCCTCGAAGCCAAGCTGCTTGAGGAGGTTGCGGATGATACGCACCATGGTCTGGTAGTCGTCGACCACCAGGATAGGCATGCTGAGGTCGAGGGCCATATGACGATTGCTCCGTTTGTCCCTGATCGATACTGGCGGCGCGGCTCTCTCGAGCGATCAACGTCGCATCGACGCGTGCGAGCGGAGCTGCCTTCCGTTCTCAGACAATAGGCGGCGCGGATTGCGAAGCAGTTAATCTCGCGCCCTTCCCCCTCGCTTGACCCGAGAGACTGATTTCGCCAAGTCTCCCGCCGCTGTCCCGCCGCGCGGGGACGAGGCGGACGAGCCCGGCCGCGCCGACGCTTTCCGTCCCTGCTCCCTGCCGACAATCCCTTGAGACTCGCAGACATTCGATCGCAGGAGCCGATGCCCTCAGGCGACGAGAACGCCGTGCCGCCCGCCGGGATCGGCCTCCGCCCCTCTTCGAGACCCTTCACGGTCTGCCGCGAGGACGACCCGGTGCCTCCCGCGCTGGCGGGTGCCGTCGCCGCGCTCGGCAATTTCGATGGCGTCCATCGCGGCCACCGCACGCTGATCGAGGCGGTGCGCGCCGAGGCCGGGTCACACCCCGCCGCCGTGCTGACCTTCGAGCCGCATCCGCGCGCCTTCTTCGCCCCAGACCAACCGATGTTCCGTCTCACCGGCCCCAGCGCCAAGGAGATCGTGTTCGCGCGCCTCGGTCTGGACGGTCTGATCGTGCGCCGGTTCGATGAGCGGCTTGCCGGCACCAGCGCCCGGGATTTCGTGGGGGGCTGGCTGCGCGACGGGCTCGGCCTGTCCGGCGTGGTGATCGGCCACGATTTCCATTTCGGCCGCGGACGCGAGGGCTCGCCGGGGACGCTCGCCGACCTGTGCGCCGGCGCCGGCCTGTCCTGCCGCATCGTCCCTGCGGTCTCGGCCGATCCCGGCGATGCGCCGATCTCGTCGAGCGCAATCCGCGCCGCCCTCGCCTCGGGCGACGTGGCGCGGGCCAACGACCTTCTCGGCTATCGCTGGTTCGTGTTGGCCCAGGTGCGCCACGGCGACAAGCGCGGACGCACCCTGGGCTACCCCACCGCCAACCTCGCCCTCGAATCCTGCGGGCTCGCCCACGGCATCTACGCGGTGCGGGTGCGCCTGGCCGACGGCAGCCTGCACGACGGCGTGGCGAGCTACGGCCGCCGCCCGACCTTCGACGACGGCGCGCCGCTCCTCGAAGTGCACCTGTTCGACTTCAAGGGCGATCTCTACGGGCAGGAGGTCGCCGTCGAGCTGCTGGCCTATCTGCGCGGCGAGGAGAAGTTTTCGAGCGCCGAGGCGCTGATTGCGCAGATGGATGTCGATTCGGCTCGGGCCAAGGCGGCTATTGGCACGGATCGGGTGCCGTCGATGCTCGGGTGAGGGGAGCCTTCGGCTCGGCCGTCGAACGACTTGCCCGCGGTTTTCGAGGCTGGCTGCAATCCGCCTTACCGTGCTTCTGAACGGATTCGCCCGACAGTTCGCGAGGCGTCACGCATTCTCCTCTCCATCGCGGCGGGGCGGAGCCGAAGCCGGCCTCCACCGCCGCAGCGACCGGGCTCCGGCCCGCCGTCAGAGCATGCTCGGAAGGATCCGGTCCGGCGGACGGTGGCCGTCCATGAAGGTCTTGATGTTGATGATGACCTTCTCGCCCATGTCGGTGCGGCTCTCATGCGTCGCCGAACCCATATGCGGCAGCAGCACGACCTTGCCGGTACGGGCGAGCCGCACGAGGCGCGGGCTCACCGCCGGCTCCTGCTCGAACACGTCGAGGCCGGCGGCCGAGATCTCGCCCCCCTCGATCAGGCGCGCCAGCGCGTTCTCGTCGATCACCTCGCCGCGGGCGGTGTTGACGACGATCGCCTCGGGCTTGAGCAGCTTCAGGCGGCGGGCCGAGAGCAGGTGATAGGTCGCGGGCGTGTGCGGGCAGTTGACCGAGACGATATCGACCCGGGCCAGCATCTGGTCGAGGGATTCCCAGTAGGTCGCATCGAGCGATTCCTCGATATGCGACGGCACCCGACGGCGGTTGTGGTAGTGGATCGACAGGCCGAATGCCTTGGCGCGGCGGGCGAGCGCTTGGCCGATGCGGCCCATGCCGACGATGCCGAGGCGCTTTCCCGTGATGCGGCGGCCGAGCATCCAGGTCGGCGACCATCCCGTGGTCCAGTCGTCGTCGGGAATGATGCGCGCACCTTCAGCGAGGCGGCGGGCGACCGCCAGGATCAGCGCCATGGTCATGTCGGCGGTGTCCTCGGTCAGCACGCCGGGCGTGTTGGTGACCGTGATGCCGCGTTCCAGCGCCCCGGCGACGTCGATGTGATCGACGCCGTTGCCGAAATTGGCGATGAGCCGCAGGTTCGGCCCCGCCTGTGCGAGCAATCCGGCTCCGATCTCGTCGGTCACGGTGGGCACGAGCACGTCGGCTTCGCGAATCGCGGCCGACAGCGCCTCCTGCGAGAGCGGCGCATCATCGTGGTTGAGGCGGGTATCGAACAATTCACGCATGCGCGTCTCGACGGCGTCCGGCAGACGCCGCGTGACGACCACCAGCGGCTTGCGCTTCAACGACGACATGTTCCCTCCCCGACGAGGCCGTCCGCATTCGTTCGCCTGCGCCGGACGCCACCCCGCTATGCCGCGAGGGGTCGGCTTACGCTCCCTTAACCATGGCGCGGCCAGATGGAGCGGAAGGCGGACCGGTCCCCCGGACCGCTGCAGGACGTCGGCCTCTCTAGCAGAGAGGTCGGCGAACACAATGCGGCCCTGACCCGGATGGATCAGTGTCGGAGGGCCGGCCGATCCTGCGCCGACCCATGGACGTTTCCGGCCTGTGCCCGCGCACGCGCCGAAACGTCACTGCCGGAACGACCTTGGAGACACGGATCGGAGACGAGGCACGATGCGCCCGCCTGAGCTTCCCCCGATGAACCCCGCGCGCCTCGCGCTGCTCGCGGCCCTGTTCGCCCTGTTGATACCCCTGACCGCCGAGGCCGCCCCGGCCCCCGCGCCGGAGGTCGGCAAGGGGCCCGTGACCAAGCTGCCCCTGCCGCGCTATGCCAGTCTGAAGACCAACCGCGTCAACCTGCGGGAGGGGCCCTCGAAGGATCACCGAACCCTGTGGGTCTTCCAGCGGGAGGGCCTGCCGGTCGAGATCGTCGCCGAGTTCGAGACCTGGCGCCGCATCCGCGATTCGGAAGGGACGGAGGGATGGGTCTTGCACTCGCTGCTCTCGGGCCGCCGGACCGCCGTCGTGATTCCCCCGTCGGGCGAACGGGCCGACGCCGCCAAGGCGACGGTTCCGCTCACCACCCGCGCCGACGAGCAGTCGGCCGAGCAGGCGCGGCTGCAGCCCGGGGTCATCGGCAGCGTCAAGGGATGCACCGGCTCGTGGTGCCGCCTCGTGGTGCCGCTTCCGGACAAGCGCGGCGACGTCGACGGCTACATCCGCCAGAACCGTTTGTGGGGCGTCTATCCCGACGAGCGGGTGGAGTAGGCCGAGCCGCCGCGCCACGAATCGACACGAAAAAAGGCCCGGAAATCCGGGCCTTTTTTCGTTCCAGCGTCGGTCAACGCCGGATCAGGCGCGTCCGGACACTTTCCGGCGGCGCAGGCGCACGATCACTTCGACGCCGGCAATCTCCATGCCCTCCGGCGCGTCGGGCAGCGAATCGACCGAGATGCCGCATTCCGGCATATCGAGGACCTCGCCCTCTTCCTCAAAGAAGAAGTGGTGGTGCTCGGTCGGGTTCGTGTCGAAATAGGCCTTGGAGCCATCGAGCGCGAGCTGGCGCAGCAGGCCCGCCTCGGTGAACTGATGCAGCGTGTTGTAGACGGTCGCCAGCGAAACCGGCACCTTGGCGCGCATCGCCTCGTCGTAGAGCATTTCCGCCGTCAGGTGGCGGTCGCCACGGCCGAACAGAAGCCAGCCCAGCGAGAGGCGCTGACGGGTCGGGCGCAAGCCGGCCCGGCGCAAGCGATCGCGCAGGTCGGAGAGCGGGCAGCCCCGACGGCCGGTAACGTCGCCCGGCGAAGAGGACCGTGCGTTCAGCACGGCCTGGAGTGGCATCAAATCGGACATCGTCGGGAACGATTCCTACTTACTTAGAATGAGTATAGCCTAGAAATTATACGGATCATGGAGCCCTGCGGCAACCCATGCCGATGTCGACACCGTTTTGATACGTGGAAGGCGCATGGCTCGCATCGGCTCAGTCGGCGTTGGACCGAGCGTCGACCGAGTATCGGCACTGCGCGGGAGCCGCTTTGTGGGCGCGCGGAGCCTGTGCTAACGAGGCGCCCATTCCGTCACGCCTCGTCCGTTCGCACGCATCGGACCCGTCCGTCACCGAGGACCCGTACGTCATCCATGGCCTCTCTCGACCAGCAATCCGACGGCGCTTCTCCGCAGCGCGCTTCGAGCTTCTCCTACGAGGATCTCCTGGCCTGCGGGCGCGGTGAGCTGTTCGGGGCGGGCAATGCTCAGCTCCCGCTTCCGCCGATGCTGATGTTCGACCGGATCACCTCGATCGGGACCGAGGGCGGCGCCCACGGCAAGGGTCACGTGCTGGCCGAGTTCGACATCCGGCCGGACCTCTGGTTCTTCCCCTGCCACTTCAAGGACGATCCGGTCATGCCCGGCTGCCTCGGGCTCGATGCCCTGTGGCAGCTCGTCGGCTTCCATCTCGGCTGGCTCGGCGCACTCGGCCGCGGCCGCGCGCTCGGCGTCGGCGAGGTAAAGTTCACCGATCAGGTGCTGCCGACCGTCAAACAGGTCGTCTACGGCATCGACATCAAGCGCGTGCGTCAGGGCAAGCTCGTGCTCGGGATCGCCGACGGCTGGCTCGAGGCCGACGGCCGGCGCATCTACGAGGCGAACGACCTGCGCGTGGCGCTGTTCCGCGCCTGAGACCGGCGCCGCCCGCTCGGTTCGGGAGGGATTTTCGCGCCGAACCGGTCTCCGGTTCGGCGCCGAGTGCGCGAAGCGCGGTTGAGATTGGCCGCGCATCATCCTAACTGACCTCCCCGAGGAAACGCCGCACCAGCCGCGGCGTCAGCAGCACGAGCCATCATGCGGCGTGTCGTCATCAGCGGGATGGGCATCGTCTCGTCCATCGGCAACAATACCGGGGAGGTTCTGGACTCCCTGCGCGAGGCCCGTTCCGGGATCGCCCGCTCCGAGGCGCAGGCCGCGCACGGCTTCCGCAGCCAGGTGGCCGGTGCCCCGACGATCGATCCCGAGGGCGTCGTCGATCGCCGCGCCATGCGCTTCCACGGCGGCGGCACCGCCTGGAACCACATCGCCATGGATCAGGCGATCCGCGACGCCGGCCTCGAGGAGCGGGAGATCTCCAACGACCGCACCGGCATCATCATGGGCTCGGGCGGTCCCTCGACCCGGACCATCGTCGAATCCGCCGCCATCGCCCGCGAGAAGGGGCCGAAGCGCGTCGGCCCGTTCGCGGTGCCGAAGGCGATGTCCTCGACCGCGTCGGCCACGCTGGCGACCTGGTTCAAGATCCGCGGCGTCAACTATTCGATCTCCTCGGCCTGCGCGACCTCGAATCACTGCATCGGCAATGCCGCCGAGATCATCCGCGGCGGCCGGCAGGACATCATCTTCGCCGGCGGCTGCGAGGAGCTGGACTGGACGCTCTCCGTTCTGTTCGACGCCATGGGCGCGATGTCGTCACGCTACAACGAGACCCCTTCCCGTGCTTCGCGCGCCTATGACGTGAATCGCGACGGCTTCGTCATCGCGGGCGGCGCCGGCGTGCTGGTGCTGGAAGAGTACGAGCACGCCAAGGCCCGCGGCGCGCGGATCTACGGCGAGATCGCCGGCTACGGCGCCACCTCCGACGGGCACGACATGGTCGCCCCCTCCGGCGAGGGTGCGGTGCGCTGCATGCGGCAGGCCATGGAAGACCTGAAGGGCGCCAAGATCGATTACATCAACCCGCACGCCACCTCGACGCCGGTCGGCGACGACAAGGAGATCGAGGCGATCCGCGAAGTGTTCGGCGCCGGCGACGCCTGCCCGCCGATCTCGGCCACCAAGTCGCTGACCGGGCATTCGCTCGGCGCCACCGGCGTGCAGGAGGCGATCTACGCGCTTCTGATGATGAACAACGGTTTCATCTGCGAGAGCGCGCATATCGAGGAACTCGATCCGGCCTTCGCCGACATGCCGATCCTGCGTCAGCGCCGGGACGGGGCGCAGCTCGGCCACGTGATGTCGAACTCCTTCGGTTTCGGCGGCACCAACGCAACCCTCGTGCTCAAGCATCCCGACGCATGAGGGCCGAACCGCTGACGGCGCCTTGCCGTGCGGCACAGATCTTCTCGCACTTGCGAGAAGTCGGGCCAAGCATCGGCCGGGTCTTAGTCTGATGGATCGGGGGAACCGACCTGTTGTCTTGGCGTTCCTGCTTCGATAGGCAGGTAACACCATGATCGTCATCCTTGCTCTGCTCACCGTCTCCAGCCTGGCCGTTGCGGCCGGCGTTGCGGTGCGCGCCAAGCAGGCCTTGATCGATGACGCACGGAGCGGAACCCGCGGCTACTTCTGAACGCTCGCGTTCAACCCGCATCTGCATGGCCGCCCGGCCCCGTCGCATCCGCGTCGGGGCTTTTTTCTGCCGCCGTCCTCAAGCCAATTTCCCTGGCCCGGGATGCAAGGCCCCCCACGCGTGGACAGGCCCTCGCCCGGCGGGCTAAGCCTCGGACAGGGCGCCGCGGCGCCGGGCCGATACGCGTACGGATTTGAGAATGACGGGTTTGATGGCGGGCAAGCGCGGCCTCATCATGGGGGTCGCCAACGATCATTCGATCGCGTGGGGCATCGCCAAGACCCTGCACCAGCATGGCGCCGAACTCGCCTTCACCTATCAAGGCGAGGCGCTCGGCCGCCGCGTCACCCCGCTCGCGGCCTCGGTCGGCTCCGATATCGTGCTGCCCTGCGACGTCGAGGACCTCGCGACCGTCGATGCCACCTTCGCCACCCTCGACGAGCGCTTTCCCGACGGGATCGACTTCATCGTTCACGCCATCGGCTTTTCCGACAAGGCGCAGCTCAAGGGCCGCTACGTCGACGTCACGACCCGCGCGAACTTTTCGCGGACCATGACGATCTCCTGCTTCTCCTTCACCGAAATCGCCCAGCGCGCCGCCGCCCGGATGCCCCGGGGCGGTGCCCTGCTGACGCTGACCTATGCCGGCTCGACCCGGGTGATGCCGAACTACAACGTGATGGGCGTGGCCAAGGCCGCGCTCGAAGCGTCGGTCCGCTATCTCGCCAGCGACCTCGGCCCCGACGGCATCCGCGTCAACGCGCTCTCGGCCGGCCCGATGCGCACGCTGGCCGGCGCCGGCATCGCCGACGCGCGGCTGATGTACAATCACCAGAAGGCGCATGCCCCGCTGCGGCGCACGGTGACGCTGGACGATGTCGGCAATTCCGCGCTCTACCTGCTTTCCGATCTCTCGGGCGGCGTGACCGGCGAGATCCACTTCGTCGATTCGGGCTACAACATCATCTCGATGCCACGCCCGGCGGTGCTCCAGGCCCAGGACGAGGCGGGCGTCGTCGGCGATCTGTGATCCCGCCGGCAGCGTGTCGTCGCGTCGCTTGTGCGCGACCGCGTCACGCCGCAGGGTGCGGCCCGCGATGATCCCCTCCCCCCGCCGACTCGTGCCGCGATCCCTCCCCCTGACGATCGTCCTGGCCGCCCTCCTGCTCGTGGGCGGCGCGGGCGCGGCGTGGGCGCAGAGCGTCACCCTCGATCTCGGCGCCGGCGGCACCACGGAACGGGCGCTCCAGCTCGTCGCGCTGATTACGGTCCTGGCGCTCGCGCCCTCCGTGCTGGTGATGGCGACCTCGTTCACCCGGATCGTCGTGGTGCTGTCGATCCTGCGCTCGGCGCTCGGCACGCAGACGGCGCCGCCCAACACGGTGATGGTGAGTCTGGCCCTGTTCCTGACCGCCTTCGTGATGGCTCCGACGGCGCGGGAGGCCTACCGGACCGGTGTCGAGCCGTTGCTGGCCGGCCAGATCAGCCAGTCCCAGGCGTTCGAGCGGGCCTCGGCGCCGTTCAAGACCTTCATGCTGCGCAACGTGCGCGAGAAAGACCTCAAGCTGTTCCTCGACATGGCGCGCCAGCCGGCCCCGGCAGGCCCGGAGGCGATCGGCCTGGAGATCGTCACTCCGGCCTTCATGATCTCCGAGCTGCGGCGCGCCTTCGAGATCGGCTTTCTCCTGTTCATCCCCTTCCTCATCATCGACCTCGTCGTCGCCTCGGTGCTGATGGCGATGGGCATGATGATGCTGCCGCCCGCCACGGTCGCACTGCCGTTCAAGCTGATCTTCTTCGTTCTGGTCGACGGCTGGACGCTGGTGGCGGGCTCCCTGATTCAGAGCTACGGAGGCTGAGGTCCGCCACGATACGATTCGAGGTTGTGGCGGCCGCCTCACGAGGACGCCGAAGCATGGATTTGACGACCACCACCACTCGCTGGGCCCCGCGGATGCTGAGCATCCTGCGAATCGTCTCCGCGCTCATCTTCATGGCGCACGGGACGCAGAAGATCCTTGGCTTTCCGGCGAGTTCGATGAACCCGCCGCTGATGTCGCTTTCAGGGGTTGCCGGCCTGATCGAACTCGTCGGCGGAGCGCTCCTGCTGATCGGCCTGTTCAGCCGCCCCGTGGCCTTCATCCTCTCCGGCGAGATGGCCTTCGCCTACTTCATCGCCCATGCGCCCAAGAGCGTCTTCCCGGCGCTGAACGGCGGCGACGCGGCGATCCTGTACTGCTTCGTCTTCCTCTACATCGCCTTCGCCGGCCCCGGCCCGTGGAGCATCGACGCGCAGCGCGGCCACGGTCGCATCTGACCCTCACCCCGGCGGCGGGGACGGCGCCTCGGCGCGGTTGCCCGTCGCGGCGCTGCCGGGTTCCGGCACGGCGCTGTCGGGGTAGCGCTTGCGGTACTCCGAGAGGAAGGCGGCGAGCGTCTCCGCCTTGGTCGCCCGCAGGGCCGCATCGCGGAAGGCAGCGGAGCGGGGCGCGTCCGGCCGCGTCAGCATGGCGAAGGTACGGGCATCCGCGCTCTCGGCCATCGGCCCCGCGAACTTCGCCTTCAGCCGTTCGAGCCCGAGGGACTCCCCCGCGAGCCCGTAGGCGATGCCGGCGCGGATGACGTCGGCCCGCGCCGTGTCGTCGAGGGGTTTGCCCGAGCGCCAGGCCGGCCCGAGGATCATCTCGTGGGCCTCGCCGGCCTCGCGCCAGCGCCGGGCTGCCCACAGGATGTCCGCCCGCAGACGCTCGGCATCGGCGCCGGTCTCGCCCTCGACGGTCTCCAGGGCGAGATCGGTGCGGGAGAGGTCCGACAGGGCGCGGGCGCGCAGCATCGCGCGGGCGCGGCGCACGTCCTCGGGCAGTTCGGGCAGGTGCGTCGCGTCGAGCGTCTGGAGTGCCTGGAGCGGCTTGCCCTCCATGAGCCGGATCGTGGCGAGCCGCGCCGAGACCGAGGAACGGGCCGTGCCCTCCAGCCGGTGATCGATCTGGTATTGCAGCAGCTCGTCGGCGGAATCGAGCAGGTCGAGGGCGACGAGGCGGTCGGCCAGCCGCCGCACGATTTCGTCGGCGCGCCGGCCGGCGGGCGCGAAATCCTTGAAGTCGAAATACAGCGCCAGCGCCTCGACGCCGCCGAGCCGCTCGCCGCGCGCGCCCAGGAACAGATCCTCGAACACGGCCATGGCGCGCTCGTGCAGGGCGCGAGCGATCGGCGCCTCGGGGCTCAGCGCGTTGGCGCGGCGGGCGGTGGTGAAGATCTTGCGCCAGCGCCCGGCCTCCTCGTAGAGGCCACCGAGCGCGCCCAGCGTCCCGATCTCGGTCGGGCCGCCGTGCCAGGTCAGGGCCAGAACCTCCAACTGGTCGATCGCCTCGGGCAGGGCCGTCTTGCCGAGGGTGTGGCCGAGGGAGGCCGCACGCAGGGTCGCCTCCGCCGCCAGTGGCCAAGGCGCTTGGTTCCGCAGCGTCTCGTAGGCCGCCAGCGCCGCCGCGCTGCGGCCTGTCGCCGCGTCCATCTTCGCCCGCAGCAAGGTCAGCCGGTCGCGGGTGTATTCGGTCGCGGCGCGGCTCGCGGCGATCGCTTCGCGCGTGACCGCCTCCCAGTCGCCGGTCTCGACCGCGGCCTCGGCGGCGGCGGCGTGGAACAGCGATGCAAGAGATTCGGGGTAGCGCTCCAAGACCGATTCGCCGGCACGCAGCGCGACGGCCGCCTCGCTCCATCGGCCGGCCAGGGCGTCGGCATAGCCACGCCAGAGCCGGGCTTCCGGATTGGTGGCGAGCCGCTCGTCGGAGAGAAGTTTGCGCGCCTCCTCGGCCCGTCCGATCCGGGCGAGCAGAATACCGCGCATCAGCGCCGTCTGCCGATCACCGTCGATGACCACATCCTCGGCGGCAGCGGAGATCAGGGCACCGAGCGCCTCCACGTCGAGATCGTTGGCCATCATCGCTCGGGCGAGACCGAGGCGGGCGCCGCCGCGGTCGCGGCGATGGGCCTCGACGGCGGCGGCGAGGCCCTCCCGCAGCGTCGCGCGCACGTCGCCGCGCTGTGCCCGTTCCCAGGCGTCGCGATCGACCGCCAGCTCCGTGACCGCCCCCACGGGCGGATCGGCGGGGCGGGAGATGCCCGACACCGAGAGCCCGCCGTCGCGGCTCTCCCTTCCTCCCTCCCTTGCTCCCTCTCTTGCGCCGTCACGGCCGATCGTCACGCCGTCGAGGTCCGGCCGCACGATCAGGTCGTCGGCGTTGGCGAGAACGGCGAGGCCGAGCCGGCTCGGAATGAGTTCGAACTCGACGAAGCGCTGCGCCTTGACCACGCCGGCAGGCCGGCTGCCGTCGGTGGTGACGACGGCGATGCGCTCGCCGTCGAGATCGAGCCAGCCAGCAGGACCGGCCTCGGGCAGCCGCACGCTGACGCCGAGCCGGCCCTGAGCCGTCGGCACGCGCTGAGCAATCAGGCTCTCGCTCGGGGCGAGACCGTCGCCGGCCGCCAACTCCCATCCGGCCGGCTCGGTGACGGGCAAAAGGTCGACGAGCCGCCCCGCGGGCGCGGTGAAGCGAAGGATGGTGAAGCCGCCACTCCGCAGCGGCGGCGCGAGAGCGACGAGCCCTGTGGCACCGGGCGGCGGCACGGCGACCGGCTCGGTCGTGGCGAAGACGACGGTGACGATGCCGCCGCGCTCGAACGCCGCCGCCGGCACGCGCTGGGCGAAGGGGAAGACGAGGCCCGAGCCGGCCTTGCGCGACATCACCGCCGACGCCGCGGGCCGCGCGGCCTCCTTCGGCACCTCCTTCGCCCCGCCCTTCGCCTCCGCTGCCGGGGTCACGGCAGGCGGAACGGGTGAGGTCGCGGTCTCGGTTGCCTTCGGCTTGGTGACGAAATCGATCGCCACGACATCCTCGTCACGCTGGGTGGCGAGGCTCACGCCCTCGGCCGGGCTCGCGACGATGCGGGCCTCGCCGGCGTCCGTCTCGACGGTGACACGGCCGAGATTCGGGTCGAGGCGGCCGCGGAGGGCGTGGTCGTCGATGCGCCACGCCCCCGGCAGCGTCAGGCGCGTGCCGGTGCCGTTCGGGGCGAAGGCCGCCTCGGAGCCCTCCGGCAGGCGCAGCGAGAGCCGGGTACGTGCTTCGGTGCGGGCGAGTTCGAGGGTCAGCGGACGCGGCACAGGGGCCGGGTTGCGCGCCTTCAGGCTGGCCTCGGCGGCGGCGGCCCGGCGGGCGAGGTCGGCGACGACTTCGGTGGGAAGCGGCGGCAGGAAGCCGTTCCAGCTTTCCGGCAGGAGATCGATGAAGACCTGTTCGCCGGCATCCTGCACGTTGACGCGGTAGGGCCGTTGCAGGGCGAGGCGCAGGGCCGAGCCGTCGGGGTCGCGCCGCACCACGGTGACGTAGTCCGGCATCCCCGCCGCGATCCGCTCGGGACCGGCCCCCACCGCCCCACCGAAATTGAGCACGAGGATCGCGCCCGACAGCCGCGCCTTGACGGAGACGGGCTCATCGAACGTCAGGACGATACGGCCGAAACCCTCCGGTGGCTGCGCGCCCTTGGCCGAGACGAGCCGGGCCGCCTCCGCCGCCGAGGCTGCGGCGCAGAGGCCGACGGCGAAGCCGGCGCGCAGGAGAGCCCTGCCCGGACGCCGCTTTGCCTGACCGGCCCGTCCCCCCATCGCGCGAAACGCCCGCCCTCACCGGCGGCCGGCCTTCGGAGGCCGGGCGCCGAACGCCACTCGTGCCGGCACTCTCGCCCAGCGCAGTGAACGGGCGCTTAAGGACGAACCTTCGTTATGAGGCCTTGCGCAGGACGAGGCCGGGGATCACCTTGCCTTTCTCGCCGAACATCTCCTGCGCCCTGCGGCAGCTCTCATCGACGTTCTTCCGGTAGGCTTCGGTGTAGCCCATGCTGCGCATGAGCAACTCGCCCTTCGAGATCGCGTCGAGATCGACGCCCATGCCGGAGACCACCGCCTTGAACCGCTCGTAATCGGGCTTCGCCTCCTTGCAGGATTCGCCGACGAAGCGGACGAGCCCGGCGAGCTTGGCGGCATTCGCCTCCTGGCGCTCCTGCGCGGTCTGCGGCGCCTTCGGGGCACCGTCCGAAGCGGGGTTGGCAGCCTCAGGGGCAGCTTCGGGGGACGTCTTGGCGATTTCGGGCGCGGCCGGTGCCGGCGCCTCGGCCCCAGCGGCGAGCGGCCATGCGAACAGAATCGCGGCTGCGATCGCGAGATGCTTCATCGTTTCGTTCCCTCGGCGTCGTGCTTGATTATTATTTCGAGCTTATTTTTCGTCGAGCCAGCATAGCAAAGGTGCGGGCGCTGTTCTGCCCTCTTCGCGAAGCTTTGTCGAAGCGCCGGCCGCGCCGCATGTCGCGGCCGGCACCGACCGGGATCAGACCGACTTGGCCGCGCGTCCCGCCGCCATCAGCGCGAAGGCGTAGATCAGGCCGACCTCCTCCAGGCGGTCGAAGCGGCCGGCGGCGCCGCCATGCCCGGCCTCCATGTTGATCTTCATGAGGACCGGGCCGCCGCCGGTCATGGTGGCGCGCAGCCGCGCCACCCACTTGGCGGGCTCCCAATAGGTCACGCGCGGATCGGTGAGGCCGCCGAGCGCGAGGATCGCCGGATAGGCCTTGGCGGCGACGTTGTCGTAGGGCGAGTAGGACAGGATCGTCTTGAAGGCCTCCTCGCTCTCGGCCGGATTGCCCCATTCCGGCCATTCCGGCGGTGTCAGCGGCAGATCCGCGTCGAGCATGGTGTTGAGCACATCGACGAAGGGCACGTCGGCGACGATGCCGGCAAACAGCTCCGGCGCGAGGTTGGCGGCCGCCCCCATCAGCATGCCGCCCGCGCTGCCGCCATGGGCGACGATCCGCCCCTGCGCCGTGTAGCCCGCCTCGATCAGCGCCCGGCCGCAGGCGACGAAATCGGTGAAGGTGTTGGGCTTCTTCTCGCGCTTGCCTTGCGTGTACCAGTTCCAGCCCTTCTCGGTGCCGCCGCGGACATGGGCGATGGCGTAGACGAAGCCGCGATCGACGAGGCTGAGCAGGTTGGTGCGGAACCCCGCCGGCATCAGTGTGCCGTAGGAGCCGTAGCCGTAGAGCAGCAGCGGCGCCGAACCGTCGAGCACGAGGCCGCGGCGGTGCAGAAGCGAGATCGGTACGCTCTCCCCGTCGGGCGCGGTCGCGAACAGGCGGCGGGTCACGTAGTCGGCCGGCTCGTGGCCGCTCGGCACGCTCTGGCGCTTGCGCAGGATGCGGGCGCGGGTGACGCAATCGTAGTCGTAGGTCTCGGCCGGCGTCGTCATCGACGAGTAGCTGAAGCGGATCCGCGCCGTCTCGAACTCGTAGCCCGGCAGAAGCCCGAGGGAGTAGGCTTCCTCGGCGAAGGAGACGGTGTGCTCCTCGCCCTTCATGTCGCGCACGACGATGCGCGGCAGGGCGTTCTCGAGTTCGAGCCGCACGAGGTGGTTGCCGAGCACGTGCAGGTGCCGGATCATCACGCCGGGCCGGTAGGGTACCGCGTCCTGCCAATTCTCCCGCGCCGTGACGTCGAGGGGGCAGGTGACGATCTTGAAGTCCACCGCTCCGTCGGCGTTCGTCAGGATGACGAGATACGAGCCCCAGTGCTCGACCGAGTAGATCAGCCGCTCCTCGCGGGGCGCGACGCAGGCCAGCGCACCCGCGTCGTCGGCGCGGTCGAGCAGGTAGACCTCCGATGTCTCGTGGTCGCTCGCGGTGACGGTGAGGTAGGTGCCCGACTGGGTACGGCCGATATTCACGAAGAAGCCCGGATCGGATTCCTCGTAGACGGTCGTGTCCTGCGCCTGATCCGTGCCGAGGCGGTGGCGCATCACGCGGGCCGGACGGTGGTTCTCGTCCAGCGCCACGTAGAAGAAGGCGGTGCCGGTTGCGTTCCACACTGCGTCGCCGGCGGTCGATTCGACCTGCTCGACGCGGTCCTGCCCGGTGTCGAGGTCGCGCACGCGGATGGTGTGGAGTTCCGAGCCCTTGGTGTCGACGCCCCAGGCCAGCAGGCGGTGGTCGTCGGAATGGGCAGCGCCCGCGATCTCGAAGAAGGCGAGGCCCTCCCCCTCCCGGTCGCCATCGAGCAGGATCTGCTCGCCGATCTCGCCGTCCTCCGGCTCCTCGGCGATGCGGTGGACGGTGCGCGGACGGCGGCAGATCAGCGGATGCTGCCCGCCCTCGCGATGGCGGGAATAATAGGCAAAGGGTCCGTCGGGTTCGGGCACCGAGGCATCGTCCTCGCGGATGCGACCGCGCATCTCGGCGACGAGGGTTTTGCGCAAATCGGCCGCGCCGCTCAGCGCCGCCTCGGCATAGGCGTTCTCGGCCTCGAGATAGGCGCGGATGTCGGGGGCCAGCGCCGACGGGTCCTTCAGCACCGCGCGCCAGTTCTCGGCCTTGAGCCACGCGAACGGATCTTCGACGCGCCGGCCGAAGAGTTCGAAGGCGTGCGGGCGCATCTCGGCAACGGGCGCCTCGGGCGGCAGGGCGAAGGGGGGTGGCTCGAAGGTCATCGCCGGACTCCGGTGGGAACGCTTGGGTGGCAACGCGAGAAAAAATCGCGTGCGATACCTGGCGGTGTGCCGTGCGACGGCCGTGGCCGCAAGGCTGGCAAATGAGCCGCCCCTTCGTCGCGCCCTCGCCGCGACGCACGAGCGATCATGGCGGACGGGCCGCCGCCCTGGAAGCGATGTCGAGCATTCACGACAAATTGCGCACGTCCCGGATGGCGACGGATCCGTTCAGTTGTGCATACCGGTCCTGTCTTGCAGGTCTAATTTGGATGTTCTAGGTAGAACCCGTGACTGCGGGGGCGTCACGCCAAACCGAAATCAAGCGGCACCATTGCACAGGCCGAGAGGTATCTGTCCGTTTCCGTCTTCGTACCGGATCATGGGCCGGATCGATTGCGCGCGATGGACCGCCAAGGGACAATCAAGAACATGAACGAAACCGAGACCCCGGTCGATTACGTCGCTCTCACGGCCGACATCGTCGCCGCCTATGTGAGCAACAACCCGGTGCCGGCCGCCGAACTTGCCGGTCTGATCGGCAACATCCACGGCGCCCTGATCCAGGTTGGAACCGGCCGGGCCGCCGCGCCGCAGCCGGTGGTCCAGGAGACGCTTCAGCCGGCCGTGCCGGTCAAGAAGTCGATCCAGCCGGACTATCTCGTCTGCCTGGAAGACGGGCGGACCTTCAAGTCGCTGAAGCGGCACCTGCGCGCCAAATACAACCTCTCCCCCGAGCAGTATCGCGCCAAGTGGGGCCTCTCGCCCGACTACCCGATGGTGGCGCCGAACTATGCCAAGGCCCGCTCCGACCTCGCCAAGGCGATCGGTCTCGGCCAAGTGCGGCCGGGCTACGACGCGGCCGCTTGAGGTTTATCCGGGCCCTCACGCGACGCCCGCTGCGCCAGCCCGTCCAGGGCCGGCGCAGCGGCAGATCGTTCAGGCAGACATTGACGAATCGGGTTATCAACAACAAAGTCGTGGAACGGCACAACTTCTGCTGCATTGCCTCCCCATGAACGACGACAGCCCCTCCGAACAACTTGCCAAGACCAATGAAGCGCTCGCGGAGTGGGCAGCCCGCTCCGCCTGCGACAGCGACCGTCTGATCGATCGCTTCGAGCAGATGGGATACGCGGTGCGCGGCAAGTCCGAGGAAGAGATCGCCGAGATCCTGAAGAAGCCGCCGACCAAGCCGTCCCAGGCCTGAAAGCGCCGCGAACCAGCAGCGTGACGGTGCAACCACAGGCGGCATCAACGGCCGTCAAGACTTGTATTAGGACAAATTTCCTTTAGCCTCCCGTTTCGGTTCCGGTTCGGGTGGCACGATGTCAAAAGAACAAAACATGAACAATTTTGGTGGTCTCGGACGCGAGGCCGAACGCCTGCTGGCGGCGCTGGCGCCCGAGGGTGCCTACGCCTTCCCCGATCCGAGTGCGCCGGAAACGCTGATCGTGCGCTGCGGCGGACGCGGGGTGTCGTTGGGGGCCGGGCGTTTCCCGATACGGGCCGGCGACGCGCTGTTGGCGGCGGATCTCGCATCACGGGACGACGGGCGGCGCAACCGGCTGGTCATCGGGGCCGCCGGGCGCGCGCGTTTGCGGCGGGCGGAAATCGGCGGGCCGGACAGCTTTCGGATGCAGCATCTCGCCGTGGTCCGGGAAGGCACCGGCGATGGGGAACGCGTGCGCGACACGGCGGAGAGCCCGCTGGCCTGGATGGCACGCCGCCGCGGACGCGACGGAGAGCCGATGATCGATGCCGCCGCCTTCGCGGCGGGCGAGCGGCTGCGCCACGACCTCGCCTCGGCGCAGATGTTGCCGCAACTCTCGACCGATTGGACCGCCCCGCGCGTCGATGGCGGCGGCCCGCGCGATCCGAGTTCGGGTTCCGACCGGGTCATCGCCGCGCGCCAGCGGGTGGATCTCGCTTTGGCGGCGGTGGGCTCGGATCTCTCAGGGCTTCTGATCGACCTGTGCGGCTTTCTCAAAGGCATCGAGCGGATCGAGGCGGAGCGGCGCTGGCCGGCCCGATCCGCCAAGGTGGTGGCTCGGATCGCCCTCGGGCGGCTCGCCGAGCATTACGGCATCGCGCGCGAGGCGACGGGGCCGGAGCGGGCCCGCACCCGCGCTTGGCGCCTCAACACGGACCATCCGCCAGCCTCGTCCTGAGGTCCCTCGACCCGCGCCGTCAGATCGCGGCGGGTCAGTTCAGCGTCCGAAGGCGGCCCGCATCCTTCCGGATGCGGTCCACCATCGCGCGCACGCCGTTCGAGCGCTTCGATGTGATGTGCGATCCGAAAGCGAGACGCTTGAGCAGATCGAAGCCGTCGGCCTCGATCGCCTCGTCCGGCGTCTTCCCTTCGTAGAGCGCCACCATCAACGCCACGAAGCCCTTCACGATGTGCGAATCGCTGTCCCCCTCGAGCTTCAGTGCCGGGTGGCCCGCATCGTCCTTCAGAGAGACGTCGATCCACACCTGGCTCTCGCAGCCGGAGACGCGGTTGTCCTCGATCTTCGCCGCTTCCGGCATTTTCGGCATCAGCTTACCGAGCTCGATCACATACTCGTAGCGATCCATGGGGTCGTCGAGGATCTCGAAGTTCTCGATGATGGTGTCGAGGTCGGGAAGCATGGCACTCGCGTTCAGGAGCGTCGGGACATCGAACCCGATATAGCGATCGCAAGCCGCGGCCGCGAGGCATCCGCCTGCGCCGATCGCGTCAGCTCAGGGAGGGCGAAAGCGTCGGGGGCACGTAGGCACGGGCCTCGGGCAATTGCAGGTGAAGCGGGTCAGCCTGCGTCGCGGTGCCGCTGACCGCGATCTCGGCCTGCGCGGCATAGGCCGCGATGAGACGGGGGCCGAGTTTCGGCACCCCCTCGCGTCCCGCCGCAGCGGCCTCTCCGGCCCCGGACACGACCGAGAGGCGCACCGGCGTGCCGGCACCGGCATTGATGCGGATGGTGATGCCGCAGGTCACCGTCTCCGTCGTGGCATCGAGGCATTCCGCGACGACCTCGGCCACGATCATGCCGAGCGCATTGGCGGTGCGTGGCTCGACCAAGCTCGTCCCGTCTCCCTCGACCGTCACGCCGATCCGCCCGGCCCGGCGCAACTGTCCCAAGCCGGAGGCGAGCCGATGCAGATAATCGCGGAGATCGATCGAGGCGATGTGCGGCGCTTCGTGCAAATGCTGCTGCACCAGCGCGATGGCACGTACCCGCTGGCCCAGGGCATCGAAGCTTCCGCGGCAGGCCTCGGGCGCGGCGCGGCCGTAGAGGCCGATCAGGCTCACCATCACCTGAAGGTTGTTGCGCACCCGATGATAGATTTCTGCGAGCAACGTTTCCTTCTCGACCAGGGCGTGCTCGGCATGCTCCTCGGCGCTCTTCCGGTCGGTGATATCGAAGCACGAGCCGAGATAGCCGTGGAAGACGCCGTTCTCCTCAAGCGGGCGGCCGGTATCGAGCAGCCAGCGATAGGCTCCATCGTGACGGCGCAGCCGAAACTCCACGGTGAAGGGAAGGCGCGACTCGACGGCCTTCTCGACGGTTTCGGCGTGCCGCTTGAAATCGTCCGGATGCACGCCTTTGCGCCAGCCGTTAGCGATCTCCTCGGCGAGCGGGCGGCCGGTGAACTGAAGCCAGCACTCATTGTGATAGGTCGAGCGCCCCTTCTCATCCGTACGCCACATCATCAGCGGTACGTGGTCGGCGAACCGGCGAAAGCCGTCGCCGAGGTCAAACGGGGTGTCCGCCCCCTTAGTCCCCGAAAGGCCGCCCTGTGGCGTGTCAGCACCCATACCGCTCGTCTGTTCGCTCACCGCAGCCTGGAAACGACGGTCTCTTCGCGCCGGTCAACGTGTGCGGTGTTGGGCCGTTCCGGGCCTTCCACAAGTCTATGTGTCCTGTCGGTCGGAAAAGCCCTCGTTTCAAGCCACGGTCAGACCAAGCCTCACGAGAGCCCCATCATCTCAGAGATGCGCGCGGCGAGCCGTTCAACCGGAAACGGCTTGGTGATCATCTGCATGTCCGGATCGAGCGGCCCCCCGCCGAACGTCGCGTTCTCGGCGTATCCCGTCATGAACAGCACCCTCAGCTCGGGCCGCAGGGTGCGGGCGTGGTCTGCGAGTTGGCGCCCGTTGAGGCCGGGTAGGCCGACATCGGTGACCAGAAGATCGATCCGGGCGGATGAGCGCACGATCTCCAGGCCGGAGGGGCCGTCCGGTGCCTCGATCGCGCGGTAGCCGAGCTCGCGCAGCACTTCGATGACGAGGTCGCGCACCACCGGCTCGTCCTCGACCACGAGGACCGTCTCGTTCCGCTCCGTGCGCGCCGGCTCGGGCGACGGGGCCAACGCGTGCTCGAACGGCAATGCGCCGTCGTAGCGGGGCAGGTAGATCGTCACCGTCGTCCCCCGGCCGGGCTCGGACGCGATCCGGGCATGCCCCTCCGATTGGCGGGCGAACCCGTAGATCATCGACAGGCCGAGACCGGTCCCCATGCCGAGGGGCTTCGTCGTGAAGAACGGCTCGAAGGCCCGGGCCGCGACCTCCGGCGGCATGCCGTGGCCCGTATCGGCGACGCGGATGCTGACATAAGCCCCTTCGCGGGCGCCCGAATGCAGGCTCAGATCGGCGGGTCCGAGAATGGCATTGCAGGTCTCGACCACGAGCCGGCCGCCCTCCGGCATGGCGTCGCGCGCGTTGATGGCCAGGTTGAGGACCGCGTTCTCGAGCTGGTGCGGATCGCAGAGCGTGAGCCAGAGGAACTCCGTCGCGACGATGTCGAGATGCACCTGCTCGGGGAGCGCGCGCCGCAGCATCTCCTCCATGCCGGCCAGCAGCGCATTCACATCGACGGGCTTCTGTTCGAGCGGCTGGCGCCGGGCGAACGCGAGCAGGCGATGGGTCAGCGACGCGGCACGGTGGGCCGAGGTGAGGGCCGCCCCGGCATAGCGCTCCAGGGTGTCGACGCGGCCCTGGGCGATGCGGGTCTGCATCAGGTCGAGCGAACCGATGATGCCCGTCAGGAGGTTGTTGAAGTCGTGGGCGATGCCGCCGGTCAACTGGCCGACCGCCTCCATCTTCTGCGCCTGCCGCAACTGCTCCTCGGCGAGGCGCTGGTCGGTGATGTCGCGCCCGACGATGTGGAAGCAGCCGCCCTCGGGCACCGCCGTCCACATCACCGTCCGGCGGCGCCCGTCCTTGCTGAGGATGCGATCGACGAAATCGGTGATCTGCTCGCTCCCGGCGAGCCGTGCCAGCACGGCGCCGGTGCCGGAGCGGTCCTCGGGCTCAATGAAATCGAGGAACGGACGTTCGAGCAGCTCCCGCTCGCTCCAGCCGAGCAGGCGCCCCCAGGCCGGATTGACGCTCCGGAGGTGGCCGTCGAGGCCGGCCGTCCCCATCAGGTCGTTGGTGGTCTGCCAGAGGCGGTCGCGCTCGCGTGTGCGCTCGCCGACCTCGCGCTCCAGCATCGCTTCGATACGCTTGGCGTCCGAGATGTCGGTGACGAACAGGTAGGCCCCGTCGGTCGAGCCGTCCGGCATCGGTCGCGGCAGGTAGCGGATATCGGCGATGCGCGGGCTGCCGTCCCGGCGCGGCCAGGCCCGTTCGGACCGCACGTCGCGGCCGGCGCGGGCCCTCTCGAAGCGCCGTTGCGCCTCGGCGAGAGCGTCCGGCCCGATCAGCGCTGCGAGCGTCTGCCCGACCGCCTCCGCCGGAGGGACGCCGAACCAGTCGGCGCTGGCGGCATTGGCGAAGCGGCACACGCCGTCGGCATCGAACAGGGCAATGAGGACCGGCAGCGAATCGGCGATCAGACGCAGTTCACGAGCGTTCGCGCGCTCGGCCTGCTCGGCGCGGGCGCGCTCGGCAGCGTGGCCGACGCGCTGGGCGACATCCTCGACCAGCCCGATCTCCTCGGCACGCCAGACCCGCGGCTGCGGCTCGTGCAGGTAGAGGATCGCCCGTAAACGCCCCTCACGGATCAGCGGCACGACGACGAGAGACCGGCAGCCGATGGAATCCCACGTCGCCGCGTAACCGCGCCCGGCCCGCGGGTCGGCGTAGCAATCCTCTACCACGAGGGTAAGCCCGGCCCGCAGTTGCGCGATCACCGCCGGTCCGAACCCGTCGAGGATGCGCGGCGCGCCCGCGAGGCTCGGCACCGACGGGTCGCGGGTCCAGTCGCGCTCGACCCGCACGGTCTCGCCGGCCTCGTCGATCTCGCCGTAGCCGGCCCGCGCCACGCCGACATGAGCGCCGAGCGTCGCGGCCGCGGCCAGCGTCACCGCCTGCGGCTCGCCCACCTCCCTCAGCCGGTCGTTCAGTCCGAGCAGGAAGGCTTGACGTTCTTCGGCGAGCTTACGGTCGTGGATATCGGTGCAGGTGCCGAACCAGCGCACGATCCGCTCATCCGCATCGCGGACCGGCTGTGCCCGGCCGAGCACCCAGCGGTAGAGGCCGGAGCGGTGCCGCAGGCGATACTCGATCTGGTAGTTTTCACCCGTGTCGAGGGCGTGCTGCCATGCCGCCCAGGCACGCTCACGATCCTCGGGATGGAACATGCCGTTCCAGGCCTCGCCGTCGGTCGTTCCGGCGGGGACGCCGGTGAACGCGTACCATCGCTCGTTATAGAAGTCGTGGTAGCCGTCGGGCCGCGTCGACCAGATCATCTGATCGACCGAGTTGATGATGCCGCGGAAGCGGTCCTGGCTGTCGCGGAGCGCCTGCTCGATACGCTTGCGCTCGGTGATGTCGAAGCTGACGCCGGGGAAGTGGCGCGGCGTCCCGTCCTCGCCGAGGGTGCAGCGACCCTGCGCGGCGACCCAGCGGATGCTGCCATCCCCCTGGAGGAGGCGGTACTCCGCATCGAACTGCCCCCCCGTGCCGAGCACGGCCCCGATGCTCGCTCTCAGGCTTGGCAAGTCGTCGGGGTGCACCCGTGTAAAGAATGCGGCGATGGGTGCCCCGGCCGCCGCCATCTCCGGATCGACGCCGTAGAGCGCGGCAAAGCGCGGATCGGCGGTGACGCGATCGGTCGTCACGTCCCAGTCCCAGACGCCGACGCTGCCTCCGGCCGAGAGCGCCATCTCCAGGCGCTCGTCGCTGCGGCGGCGTGCGCGCTCGGCCAGCACCTCGGCCGTCGTTTCCGCCGTGACGTAGATCATGCCGTTGATCCGGCCCGCATCGTCGCGCACCGGCGAATAGGTGAAGCTCCACCAGCTCTGCTCGGGCACACCGTAGCGATCCATGAGGAGCGGCAGGTTGCGCTGGGCGACGCTTTGCCCGCGCAGAGCGGCATCGACCAAGGGGCCGATATCCTCCCACAGGTCGGCCCAGATCTCGCGAAAGCGCGCACCGAGTGCCCGGGGCAAGCGGTCGCCGAAGACCGGCCGGTAGGCGTCGTTGAAGAAGGAAATCCCCTCGGGCCCCCAAGCGAGGAACATCGCGGCCGGGCAGGCCAGCATCGTCGCCAGG
The DNA here is from genome assembly GCF_004683995.1 of Methylorubrum sp. Q1. Taxonomy (NCBI): domain Bacteria; kingdom Pseudomonadati; phylum Pseudomonadota; class Alphaproteobacteria; order Hyphomicrobiales; family Methylobacteriaceae; genus Methylorubrum; species Methylorubrum sp. Q1. The sequence continues at coordinate 146,849 of NZ_SRHQ01000008.1, forward strand.
GTCGTGCGGAGGGAAACCGGCCAGTCTTCCAGCGGACCGAGCGGCGTGTCCGACCAGGGATGCGCCAGGATCTCGCGGCCCGTCTGCCCGCCCTCGTCAAGGAAGCGCAGGGACGCCGGCAGGCCCTCGCCAGCGACGATTCGGCTCATCGAACGACCCTCCACCGGCTTTGGACCCGATCCGGAGCGCGGGCGGGCACGGCGGCGGCGGATCGATGGGACAGCGAGGACGCCTTCGCGGATATGTCCGTTGCGGCGGGCCGATTCATGGACGGCTTGTGATGGCGGTGCTCCGAATCATTGCGACGGATCACTGCGGATCGCGTCGAGACGAGCTCGATGAACGTTCGATCGGAAACGGACACGTGGCAGGCGGTCCCGGCATGATGGACATGAAATACAACAAATGCGGTATTCGTTGCATTGCCGAAGATGGAACCTGCATCATCCCGCACGAAACTCAGTCCTTTTTTGCATCGCAATAAGTTCGATCGATCGTAATCAGCCGTTCGGCTCATGAAATGTCGTCGAGGTGCTTGCCTCATGCGGCGAGACGTGCATTCTACCCCTCGTCCGTATCAGACTCAGCGAGAGAGCCCAGTTCGGCCCGATATGCCGTTCATGGCGTCGAGGAGCGACCGCCCCCGGAAGCTTCGAGGCACAATCCCGCAAGGGTTGGACGATCTGGAGGGTGGCGCTCCGGCACCGCTCCGAAGGACCTTCCAAGCCGGCCGAGGCGCCGGGAGGTCCCCAGGAACCCATGACAGAGGGGGGCACGAAGTGCTGGCAGCGGGCATTTCGAATGCCCGGACGTCATGGGGAGCCTGATGAACACGGACGATTTCGCCTACGATTTCGACGCGCCCGATTCCGACTGGAACCATGAGCCGTCGCGGGCCGATCTGTTCCGGCAGATCGACGCACCACTCTATACCACCGATTCCAACGGCTGGCTGACCTACTACAACGAAGCTGCCGCACAGCTCTGGGGGTTCCGCCCCGTGATCGGCAAGGCACGTTGGTGTGGGGCTTGGCGGCTGTTCGAGGCGGACGGCACACCGCTGCCGCACGACCTGTCGCCGATGGCGATCACCCTCCGAGGCGCGCGCGCGGTGCGCGGCATCCAAATCGGCCTCGAACGGCCGGATGGGAGCCGGATGGCCTTCCTGCCTTACCCGACGGCGTTGCGCGACGAGACGGGCGCCGTGGTGGGGGGATGCAGCATATTCCTCGCCGTGGAGCGTTCGAGCCTGCGCGTCCCGCTCCGTGGGGCGCTCCAGAGCCGGCCGACGCTTCGCACCGCCCAACTTGCGGGCATGCACAGATGTTCGGCGTGAGGTTGCCGCGCCCGTCCCGGCGATCCACCTCGTTCCGGCGGAGCGATCCGCAGGACGTCTCGCCGGATCGCCTTGCCGCCTGAGAAACTTGCCGCCTGAGAAACAGGAGGAAGCCATGTCGGTCGATACCCACTGGAACCTCGACGCGGTCCAGAGCCTGCGCAGCATGGCCCGCGAGGGCGTACCGGTCTCCGTCATCAGCCTTCGGCTGAAGCGGCCGGTCGATGCAGTCTGCGCCAAGCTCGCCGAACTCGGCATCACGCCCAAGCTCGCGGTTTGACCGGACGGGCGCCGGGGCATCGAGCCCGGGCGCCCACCCGCCGGACCTACCAGGTTCCGGTATTCTCCATGGAGGCCCACGGCTCCTGCGGCGGCTTCGCTCCGCCCTTCTGCAGGATCTCGATGGAAATGCCGTCGGGCGAGCGGACGAAGGCCATGTACCCGTCGCGCGGCGGCCGGTTGATGGTCACGCCCGCATCCTTCAGCCGCTGGCAGAAGGCGTAGATGTCATCGACCTGATAGGCGAGGTGCCCGAAGTTGCGCCCGCCGGAATAGGTCTCCGGATCCCAATTGTAAGTCAGCTCGATCAGCGGCGACTTCGTCGCCTCGGCCCGCTCGACATCCCCCGGAGCGGCGAGGAAGACGAGGGTGAAACGGCCCTTCTCGTTCTCGACCCGCCGGACCTCCTTGAGCCCGAAGGAATCGACGTAGAAGGCGAGCGCGCGGTCGAGGTCCGCCACGCGAACCATCGTGTGCAGGTATTCCATGGCCACACCGGATGATGACAGGGATGGCCGGCTATCTGGCCCGGCGCACACGCCCGTCAACGGGGGGCGGCCGATCAGGACCCGGCGCGGCCTGTGAGCCAGCGGCGGCGCAACGGCCGTTCGACCGCCGCCGCCCGCCGGATTCACGCGGACCGCCGGCGAATAACATAGATTTGATAAAGCGCCTTGCTTGTTGCAATTGATCGATACGGTCGCCTTCGCTAAAGATCACTACTGGTATTTTTATCAGATCACATTTAAATGACATTGATTAATATAAGAAAGTCGTCCGAAACTGATTTGGCGCGCATCCATATTGTGGCGCCCGAGAGCTTTCACTTCCGAAAATTGCATCGGGAAAGTGTCGATTCGTCCCCTCCTGCGATGATGGTCCGATCAGACGCGCGGCTACCGGGAGACGGCGCATGAGGGCCGGCTCGGTCATCCCGGGGGTCGGCGAGGTCGGACACGCGATGCCCGAGCAGATCCTTGCCCATCCCGATTTTGCCGAGGCGCGCCGTGTCTTCGTCTTGGAACATGCCAAGGTCTACGAAGCCGGCATGTTTCCCGCCCAGTTCGGCGCAGACGCCGGGCGGGTGACCACCCTCGCCATCATCGTCTGCCAGCATGCCGCTTACGATCCGGCGGACAGGGCGACGTGGCCGACGCTGAGCCTGCTCAAGGAGACGGTCGCCCGTTTCGGCTTCGCCAGCCCGAGGCTGATCGACAGCTTCGTCGCGCGCCTCGTGCAGACCGGCTATCTCGAACTCCGGCAGCAGCCGGGGGACAGCCGCGTGCGCCTCCTGTTTCCGACCGAGCGACTCCTGGCCTGGGATCGCGAGTGGAAGGCCGCCCACTACGCACCGCTCCAGGTTCTCTACCCCGATCCGGGTTTCGAGCCAGCGCGGCGGCGCGACTTGGGATTCCAGGCGGCCCACGCCCGATCCGCCATCGCGGCCTTCGACGCGATCATCGCCATGATGTGGAGCAACCTTGAGATCATCGTCTTTCTCAGCAGCACGAGCGCGCTGATCATCCTGCTGACGCTCTCGGAGATGGGCGGCAGCGACCCGGAAAGCCGCATCCGCGGATCGGATCTCGTCCATCTCGCGCCGCGCTTCGCCGTCTCCCGCAGCCATGTGCGCAACATTCTAACCGTTGCGCAGGAGCGGAATTTCCTCGTCCGCTCGGGGCCGCGCAACGCCTACATCCACCTCACCCCCCACTGGGTCGCCGCGTTCGACCGTTTCATCGCGGGCAGCCTGGCGCAGAGCGACCTGACCTACCGGCTCGCTCTTCGGCATCAGGCAAGACAGGCGGTCCCGGCGGCCTGATCGATCCGTGACGGATTCCGCTCGGCAGGGATCGCCTCTAGAAGACGGGACGCTTTTCCCGACGGCGAGCCCAGACCGATGCGCACCGAGACGCCCACGACCGTTCGCCTCGAAGACTACCGCCCGAGCGATCACCTGATCGACCGGGTCGAACTCGACGTGCACCTCGATCCGCACGACACCCGCGTGACCGCAACCCTGGCGCTGCGCCCGAACCCGGCGGGCCGTGCGGGCGCCCCCCTCGTTCTCGACGGCGACGACCTTACGCTCCTGGCGCTCGAACTCGACGGGCAGGCGCTGGCGCCGGACGCCGTCCGGGCCGATGCCTCGGGCCTGACGCTGCACAGGCCGCCGCAGCGTCCGTTCACCCTGCGGATCGAGACCCGGCTCGACCCGACCGCCAACACCCGGCTGATGGGCCTCTACCGCTCCAACGGCGTCTACTGCACCCAGTGCGAGGCCGACGGCTTCAGGCGGATCACCTACTTCCTCGACCGGCCCGACGTGCTGTCGGTCTACACCACCCGCATCGAGGCGCAGCGGGAGGCTGCCCCGATCCTGCTCGGCAACGGCAATCCGGTCGAGGCGGGCGCGGTGCCGGGGACGGACCGGCATTACGCGGTGTGGCACGACCCGCTGCCCAAACCCGCCTACCTGTTCGCCCTGGTGGGCGGGCGGCTCGACCGGGTGGCCAAGCCCTTCACCACCATGGAGGGCCGCGCGGTCGAGATCGCGGTCTATGTCGAGCCGGGAAAGGCGGACCGCGCCGCCTACGCGCTGGACGCCGTGGAACGCTCCATGGCCTGGGACGAGACGGCGTTCGGCCGCGCCTACGACCTCGACGTGTTCAACGTCGTGGCCGTCTCTGACTTCAACATGGGGGCGATGGAGAACAAGGGCCTCAACATCTTCAACGACAAATACGTCCTCGCCAGCCCGGAGACCGCGACCGACGGCGACTACGCGGCGATCGAGGCGATCATCGCCCACGAGTATTTCCACAACTGGTCGGGCAACCGCGTCACCTGCCGCGACTGGTTCCAGCTCTGCCTCAAGGAGGGCCTGACCGTCTTCCGCGACCAGGAATTCTCCTCCGACATGCGCTCGCGCGCCGTCCACCGGATCGCCGAGGTGCGGAACCTGCGCGCCCGCCAGTTTCCGGAGGATGCCGGGCCGCTCGCCCACCCGGTGCGGCCGAAGCAATATGCCGAGATCAACAACTTCTATACGGCGACCGTCTACGAGAAGGGGGCCGAGATCGTGCGGATGCTGCGCACGCTGATCGGCGAGACCGCGTTCCGCGCCGGCATGGACCGCTACTTCGCCGACAATGACGGGACGGCCGCCACCGTCGAGGACTTCCTCGACGCCTTCGCGGCGGTGACGGGCCGCGACCTCTCGCGCTTCGCCGAATGGTACGAGCGGCCGGGCACGCCGCGGGTCGCCGTCTCCGGTACCTACGACCCCGCGGCCCGGACCTACCGCCTCGCCTTCCGCCAGACGCGCCCCGGCGCCGGGGCGGATGCGCCGCCCCTCGTCATCCCGATCGGCCTCGGCCTCGTCGGCCCGGATGGCCCGCTCGATGGCCCCTGCGCCGAGCGGGTCGAGGACGGCGTGTTCGTGCTCGAGACCGCCGAGGATGCCGTGACCTTCGAGAATGTCGCCGCGGAACCCGTGCCCTCGCTGTTTTGCGCGTTCTCCGCCCCGGTCCGCGTCGAGAGCACCCTCGACGACGACGCGCGCCTGATCCTGCTGCGCCACGACCCCGACAGCTTCAACCGTTGGGAGGCAGCCCAGCGCATCGCCCTCGGGCTCATGACGGATCAGGTGCGCGGCGAGACGGCCGGGGATGCGGGCGCCGACGACTTCGTCATCGCGCTCGGCGCGTTCCTCGATGCGGAGGGCCTGCGCGACCCTGCCTTCGCCGCACAGGTTCTGGCCCTGCCGAGCGAGGGCGACCTCGCCGACGAGATCGGAACGGAGATCGATCCGGACGCGATCTCTTCCGCGCGCCGCCATCTGCGCCGCCGCCTCGGCACGGGCCTGCGGGACCGACTCCTGAGCCTCCGCGCGGCTCTGGCCGAGCCGGAGGGTACCCCGTTCTCGCCCGACGCGGCCGCAGCCGGGCGGCGGGCCCTGCGCAACGCCGCCCTCGACCTGATCGCCGCCGCCGACCCGGAGGCCGGCACGGTTCTGGCGCAGGCGCAGATCGCGCGGGCGACAAACATGACCGACCGCCTCGCCGGGCTTGCCACCCTCGCGCTCTTGCCGGGCGAGGCGCGGGAGGCGGCGCTGTCCGCCTTTGCCGAGCGCTACGCGAGCGAGCCGCTGGTGCTCGACAAGTGGTTCGCGATCCAAGCGATGATCCCCGAGGACGGGACGGTGGCGCGCATCCGCCGCCTTCAGGGCCACCCGGCCTTTGCCCATACGAACCCGAATCGGGTGCGCTCCCTCGTCGGCAGCTTCAGCCTCGCCAACCCGACCCAGTTCAACCGCGCGGACGGGGCCGGCTACGCCCTCGTGGCCGAGACCGTGCTGGCGCTCGACGGCACAAACCCGCAGGTCGCTGCACGCCTGATGACCGCCTTCGGCCCCTGGCGGCGGCTGGAACCGGTGCGCCGGGCAGCGGCCGAGACGGCCCTGCGTCGCATCGCGGCCACGCCCGGACTTTCTCGTGATGTGACCGATATCGGGACGCGGAGCTTGGCCGGCTAGTTAAGAGTCTGTTGAGGAAAGCGTTTCGGCACCGTGCGGCCGTCACCGGCCGCACGGTGTCAATTCTCCACCCCAAAAACGGCGTGGACAAACGCCGGCCCGCGATGTCCATTGTGAATACGATTCGAAGCAGCCGACGCGGCTCAGGCCAAGGCGCAGTTTCCAAACAGTGCAGAGGTGTCGATATGTCGGGGGCGGTGTCCGCGTCCCTGTCCGCGCGCGTACGCGCGGACACGATCCTCGGGATCCAACGTACGACCGGCACTGCCCAGGCCCGCCTCATCCGGGCGGAGACGTGGCTTCGCTACGCGCTTCCGGCTCTGCTCGTCGTCTTCATGCTCACGCTGCTGGGCGTGGCGGCTCTGCAGATGCGCGGGCGCCACGATGAGGCGATGCGCGTGGCCACCCGCGAGGTCGAAGCCTTCGCGCGCCTCGCCGCGCTCGCCTTGTCGAACGCGTCGTCCGCCACCGAGACGCGGCTCGAGCGCGTGCTGCCGGTCCATCTTCTGCCGGCCGGCCGCGAGGTTCTGGTGATCGGCCCCGGCGGCCGGATTCGCGCCGCCTATCCCGCACCCGCCCCGGCCGAAACCTTCGCCGGGTATCTCGCCGAGGGCGAGCCCATCGCCATCCTCGGCGAGAGCGCCGGGGCGATGACGGTGAATCTCCAGGCCGGCGGTCAGGCGGTCGTCGCGGCCCGCCGCCTGTCCGACGGGATGGGCGAAGTCGCGGTCGTCCAGAGGTTCGAGCCGCTGGCCGACAACTGGTGGCGGATGTTCGCTCACCACGCGGTCTCACTCTCGGCCATCGGCCTGGTGCTGGCGGGCATGGCCACCGCCTACATCCTGCAGACGCAGCGGGCGCAGGCGGCGGACGAGGTCTGCGATCTCGTCAAGCAGCGCCTCGACACGGCGCTCGGTCGCGGCCGCTGCGGCCTCTGGGATTGGGACATCGCCCGCGGCACGATCTTCTGGTCCGACTCGATGTACGCCCTTCTCGGCTACACGCCGGAAAAGGATCTTCTCTCCTTCGGCGACGTGAACGCCCTGCTGCACGCCGAGGACGGTGACCTCTACAGCCTCGCCCGCCACCTCGCCGCGAGCCACGCGACCGTCGATCACGAGTTCCGCATCCGCGACGCGTCCGGCGGGTGGATCTGGCTGCGCACCCGCGCGGAGATCGTCGAGGATGCGGTCGACGGCAGCCGCCATCTCGTCGGCATCGCCATGGATGTCACCGAGCAACGCCGCCTCGCCGAGTTCACCGCGACCGCCGACATGCGCCTGCGCGACGCGGTGGAGGCGGTCTCCGAAGCCTTCGTGCTGTGGGACGCCAGCAACCGGCTGGTGCTCTGCAACTCGAAGTTCCGCGACCTGCACGCGCTGGCCAGCGAGGATGCGGTGCCCGGCCGCCGCTACGATGAGATCATGGGACGGGGCGCCCTCCCCCCCGTGCGCCGGGGCATTCCGGGTTCGGAACGCGGCCCGTCGCGCACCTTCGAGGTGGAACTGACGGACGGACGCTGGCTCCAGGTCAGCGAGCGGCGGACCAAGGACGGCGGTTACGTTTCGGTCGGAACCGACATCACGAGCCTCAAGCGCCACCAGGAGCAGCTCGTCACGTCGGAGCGCGAGCTGATCGAGACGGTGAAGGATCTCAAGCGGTCCCGTCGCACCCTGGAAACCCAGACGCAGCAGCTCGCCGACCTCGCCGAGCGTCATCTCGACCAGAAGGCCCGCGCCGAGATCGCCAATCAGGCCAAGTCCGAGTTCCTGGCCAATATGAGCCACGAGCTGCGCACGCCGCTCAACGCCATCATGGGCTTTGCCGAGCTGATGGAGAGCGAGGTCTACGGATCGCTCGGCTCACCCCGCTACGCCGATTATTGCCGCGACATCCAGCAGAGCGGCACCTACCTGCTCTCGGTCATCGACGACATCCTCCACATGTCGCGCATCGAGGCGAAGCGGGTGAAGCTCGTGCGCCGCGACATCAACCTCGGCACGGCCCTCGCCTCCGCGTTGACGTTGGTGGCCAAGGAGGCAACGAGCAAATCCGTCTCCATCGATCTCGAACTCGCCGGCACCCTGCACGTGCTGGCCGACGAACGGGCGCTCCAGCAGATCTTGCTCAACATCATCCAGAACGCGGTGAAGTTCACCCCGGAGCGGGGGCGCGTCGCCCTGCGCGGGCGCTCCTGCAACAGCTTCGTCCACCTGTTCATCGCTGATACCGGCATCGGCATCCCGAAGACGGCGATCTCCAAGCTCGGCCGGCCGTTCGAGCAGGTCGAGACCAACCTGACTCGCAGCTACAAGGGCTCCGGCCTCGGCCTCGCCATCGCCCGCTCCACCGCGGAGCTGCATGGCGGGTCGCTGCGCATCCGCTCCGAGGAAGGGATCGGCACCCTGGTGCTGGTACGCCTGCCGATGCCGACGCCCGAGCGCCTCGCCGAGGTCGCACGGGAGGCCGAGCGGGACACGCTGGCGGCGATCGGCGAAATGGCCGGCATGCCCCGGGCTGAAGGCGACCGAATCGCGGCCTTCTGAGGATCGGCCCGGCGGGTACGTCGCGATCCCGTGATGGGCGATGTCGATGCGGCGCCTCACCCCGAACTCGCCGATGGTCCGCAGATCGGCCGGCTCCACGCCGGACCGTAATCGTCCGGTCGTCTTCATGGCGGAGGGTCCGCTTCGAGAGATTTGGCCCGCCCTTGGCACCTTTTCCCTGCTCGTAAGACAAAAGGGCATCGGCCGGGCGTGGCGCAGCCGTATTGCCACGCCCGGTCCGGCGAAGACTCCGACCCGTCCTGCTCTACCGGAAGCCTCCATGCCCGCACCGTCCACCATCGACCTCATCGGCGCACCGATCGAGATCGGAACGAGCGAGCCCGGAGCCGTGATGGGCCCGGCGGCCCTGCGCACCGCCGGATTGCTGCGGGTGATTCGGGATCTGGGCTTCACAGTCCGCGACCAGGGCGATCTCGCGCCCGATTGCGCGCCGGGCCAGCGCGACCTCCCCGCGATCCGCGCCTGGATGACCGAGATCTCGCGGGCGGTGGAAACGGCCCTGGACGGCGGAAGCCTGCCGCTCGTGGCAGGCGGCGACCACAGTCTGTCGCTCGGCTCGATCGATGGCGCGCTACGCCATTGCGGCCGCAGCGGGCGGCCGGTCTTCGTGCTGTGGCTCGACGCCCATGCCGACTTCAACACCTTGGAGACATCGCCCTCCGGCAACGTGCACGGCATGCCGCTGGCCGCCCTGTGCGGCGAGCCCGGTTTCGACGACCTCTTCGACGGAGGCGAACGCCCGTTGCTCGATCCGCGGCGCATTCACCTGTTCGGCCTGCGCTCGATCGATGCCGGCGAGCGGGCCATCGTCGCGCAGCGGCAGGTGAACGTCATCGATATGCGGACCATCGACGAGTTCGGCGTAGTCGCGCCGCTGCGCCGCATCCTCGATCGGGTCGCGGCCGCGAACGGCCACCTGCATGTCAGCTTCGACGTGGACTTCCTCGACCCTGCCATCGCGCCGGGCGTCGGCACGACGGTGCCGGGCGGGGCAACGTTCCGCGAGGCGCATCTCATCATGGAGATGCTGTGCGATTCGGAGCTGGTCGGCTCCCTCGACGTGGTGGAGCTGAACCCCTTTCTCGACGAGCGCGGGCGCAGCGCCCGGGCGCTCGTCGAGCTGGTGGCGAGCCTGTTCGGCCGCCGCATCATCGACCGGCCGACCGAGCCGCCGCTGGAGGCGTGACCGGCCTCAGCCGATCCTCTCATGCCGATTCGGCGTCAGCCGATTTCCTCATGCCAAGTACGGCCGTCGCGCTCGATCAGCGCGATCGAGGCGGTCGGTCCCCAGCTTCCGGCGGCGTAGGGGCGCGGCGGGTCTGGACGGTCGGCCCAGGCCTTGAGCAAGGTGTCGGCCCAGGCCCAGGCCACCTCCACCTCGTCGCGGCGCATGAACAGGGTGGCGTTGCCGCGCACCACGTCCATCAGCAAGCGCTCGTAGGCGTCGGGGTAGCGCTGCTTGAACGTCTCCTCGAACGAGATGTCGAGATTGGTCGGGCGCAGGCGCATGCCGCCGGGGCCCGGATCCTTGGTCATCACTTCGAGCTTCATCCCCTCCTCCGGCTGGAGCCGGATGACGAGGCGGTTCGGCTCGCGCCCGAAGGCGTCCGTCGGAAAGATCGAGAAGGGCGAGGCGCGGAACTGCACCACGATCTCGGACAATTTCTTCGGCAGGCGCTTGCCGGTGCGAACGTAGAACGGCACCCCCGCCCAGCGCCCGCTGCGCACTTCGAGCTTGAGGGCGACGAAGGTCTCGGTGCGGCTCGCGGCACTGTTGCCGAGGTCGGTGTGGTAGCCCTCCACCGGCCTGCCGCTGACCGCGCCCGCCACGTACTGCCCCCGCACGGTCACGCTCTGCACGTCGGCGGCGGTGATGGGTTTGAGGGCGCGCAGCACCTTCAGCTTCTCGTCCCGCACGGAGTTCGCGTCGAGCGAGATCGGGCTCTCCATCGCCGTGAGGCAGAGGAGCTGGAGGATATGGTTCTGCACCATGTCGCGCAGGGCACCGGAGGTGTCGTAGTAGCCGCCGCGCCCCTCGACGCCGACCGTCTCGCCCACCGTGATCTGCACGTGGTCGATCACGTCGGCGTTCCAGAGCCGCTCGAAGATCGTGTTGGCAAAGCGCAGGGCCAGCAGGTTCTGCACCGTCTCCTTGCCGAGATAGTGGTCGATGCGGAAGATTTGGCTCTCGGGAAACACCGCGCCGACGGCGTCGTTGATGGCGCGGGCCGATTTCAGGTCCTTGCCGATCGGCTTTTCGAGCACGACGCGGCTGTTCTCACCGATCAGCCCGTAACGGTCGAGGCTGCGGCAGATCGAGCCGTAGAGATCGGGCGAGGTGGCGAGATAGTAGGGCCGGATCCGGTCGGGGCGTTCGTCGAGCAGGCTCTTGAGGTCGTCCCAGCCCTCATCGCCCAGGGCATCGACCGCCACGTAGAACAGGTGATCGAGGAAGCCGGCGAGGCGTGCATCGTCGATCTCGGCCGGCGGCACGAAGCTCTTCAGGGCATCGCGGGCGTGCTCCCGGAACTCCTCCACACTCATGTGGCTGCGCGAGGCGCCGATGATGCGGCTCGTCTCGGGGATCTGAGCATCGCGATAGCGTTGATAGAGGGCCGGCAGGAGCTTGCGCTGCGTCAGGTCGCCGGTCGCGCCGAACACGACGTAATCGAAGGGCGAGACGGGGATGATGGTGGCCAAGCGCGGCTCCCATGTTTCGCGCAGGATTGTTTCGCGCGGGATTCGAAGTGCCGGTCGGCGGCAGAAACGGCTCCTGCGGCCCCGCGGCTCGCACCCGAGAGGTTGCTGAATCTCGGAAGCCTCCGGCACGGTGGGTTATCGGTTCATGGCGACGCCTTGCAAGGGCGCTGCCGAACAAACGAGCCGAGACCTTTGAACCGGAGGGTCAACGCCACGGTGCGTCTCTCCGGGTCCGCAGAAGCGCGCCCCCCAACGCCCGCTCGTAGCGCCATCGTCTCACCCGGGCGAGAGGCGGCTGCGGCGCGTGCCGATGGAGCTGTAATTCGGGTTCGACTTCGAAGCCGGCTCGTCGGCCGGTGGCTTCTTCTCTTCGGCGACCGGCAGCTTGGCGATGCGCTCGATGCGCACGCCTGCGTAATTGCCCTGCCGCCATGCGAGATTGACCCTCAGCACGAAGTCCCGGCCGATAATTCTGATCATGAACGAGGCCGGCAGTTCATACGCCGCGGGCACGCCGAGTTTGGCCCCGGATTTTGAGATATCCTTGACGTTGCAGGGGATCTCGGTGCCGTCGAACAGCCGGATGAGCGCGATCCAGTTCGTGGACGTCCGCTCCTCACGCCGCGCGATAAGCGCCGCTTCGTCGTCGGTTGTCAGCTCGAAGGGGAGATCGGCGATCTGGGTCTGGGAATCCGGCATGGGGACCCATGGCATAAGGCTTCTTGAAGCCGACCATACAGGCAAAGTGTTGATGCAACATTTGCACCGCGACAGACCTCCGCCGACGGCCCGCATTTCGCTGCGCCAAAACCCGACATCCATCGAGGACGCACAGCGCCCGACACCATGCGCACCACGAATGCTGCCGCCCACCGCATGTGGGGCCAAGCTGGCGAAGGAATTCGGAATGAAATCGATTTTATGTTCGGCGGCCGCAGCCGCACTGCAGAACAAGTCGGCTCTTCTTGCAGCGCAACAAAAATATTGTCCAACGCGAAGCTCAAAGCGGCTTGCAAGACATGAACAACCGATTAACCTGCCCCCATCGTAACGCGTTCGAAGTTGACCCCTGGCAGGGAGAGGTCCCATGTCCGAGCTCATTCGCGTGAAACCGACTCATGACGGCACCTACACCGTCTATCGCGGGTCGATGGCCCTGGTCTCGGGCCTGACGAGGCTGCAGGCCGAGCGCTACGAGGCGAGCATCGCTCACCGGCAGCGCGCGTTCTCACCCCTCCTCGGCGCCTGAAGCGCTCGAGCGTCGTCACAAGGGCGCGGCTCCGGCGACGGGGTCCGCGCCTTTTGCATAACGGGTCGAATCGGCTCGATCAGCCGGGGCCGGTTTCCGACGCGATCCAGGCCGCCGTATCCGGGTCGGCTCCCGAGACCGGCAGATGCAGGATGATCGGGGTTTCGTAGGGGTGACGCCGCTTCAGTTCCGCCGCCAGGGCGTCGGCCCGGCCCTCTCGAGTCTTGAAGATCGCGACGACCTCCGTGCCGCGCTCGACCGCGCCTTTCCAGGCATAGACCGACTGCATCCCCGGGATCACGTTCACACAGGCCGCGAGGCGGGCGCGCACGAGGGCTTCCCCGACGTCGAGCGCGGTCGGGGCATCGGGAAAGGTCGTGTAGACGAGGAGCGGTCGCTCCATGCTATGGCTCTCCCTCGGCAGGCCGGCGCCCGTTCGCGGGTGGTCGGCTCGAACCCCGAGTGAGACCGGCTCGGCCTCTTCCCGTCAACAGGGCTGACAGCACGGATGCCGCGTCGCTTTTCACGGATCGCCTTCGTGGCGAGCCCCACGGCCGATGCGCGGGAGGCGGCGGACCTGCTGATGCGCCGCTACGACCACGTCTCGCCCGAGGAGGCGGATGTCGTCGTCGCGCTCGGCGGCGACGGCCTGATGCTTCAGGTGCTGCACCGCTTCATGGACGCGCCCAAGCCGATCTACGGCATGAACCGCGGCACGGTCGGCTTCCTGATGAACGAGTTCCGGGAAGAAGGCCTGCTCGAACGGCTGGAGGCGACCAAGCGTTCGACGATCCACCCGATGACGATGATCGCCACCGACACCGAGGGGAACAGCCACACGGCGCGGGCGATCAACGAGGTCTACATGCTGCGCCAGACCCACCAGACGGCGAAGCTGCGGGTCTCGGTGGATGACCATGTGCGCCTGCCGGAACTCATCGCCGACGGCATCCTCGCCGCGACGCCCGCGGGCTCGACTGCCTACAACCTCTCGGTCGGCGGCCCGATCCTGCCGCTCAACGCGCATCTCCTGGCGCTGACGCCGATCTCGGCCTTCCGGCCCCGGCGCTGGCGTGGCGCGTTGCTGCCGAACCACGCGCGCATCCGCATCGACGTCATCGACGCCGAACACCGCCCCGTGGCGGCGGTGGCCGACCACACCGAGTTCCGCCGGGTCTGCACCGTGGAGACATGGCTCGACCACGCCACCGATCTCGTGCTGCTGCACGACCCCGGCCACAGCCTGGAAGAGCGCATTCTGCGCGAGCAGTTCGGTTGATTCGCTCCCGAGGCCGCATGTCCTTCGAGGGACCCGGGTCGGCGTCCGGTCAGAAGTCGCTGGCGAGGCCCTTCACTTCCCAGTCCTCGTAGCGGACAGGCTCCAGGCCGCCGCGCCCCAGCGTTTCGGGCCGCTCGGCAATCTTGGCCGCGCGGGCGTCAATCGCCGCCCGCCGCTCAGCCGCTTCCGCCAGCGCGCGCTGTGCCGCCGGGGAAAGGGCGCGCGAGGCCGCGTCCTTCTCCTTGGCATTCGCCTGCGTCATGCCGATCTCCTTCATTGCTTGCATCCCTCGCCGACAGATGTGACTGCGTCGGCTCCGGGGCGAGACCCCGCCGATCCCTTTTAGACCAGAACGGCCCTTTACGCGTGGCACCGACCCCCAACCGCCGCCCGCCGCCCCCCTTCGACCCGTCGGTTCCCGGCCTCGCGGCGCGCCACGCGGCGCGGGAAGCGGTGGCGACCCTGCTCGGGCCCGCCCGCGGCCTCGCGCTCGAGGACGCGCTCGCCCAGGCCGCCCGCGGGGCGGGGTTGGATGCGGGGGAAGCCGCGCTTGCTCGGGCAATCGCCACGGCGAGCTTCCGCCGCCTCGGCTTCATCCGGGCGGCGCTCGCCGCCCGCCTGCGGGACGGCTTGCCGGAAGACCGGCCCCACCTTCTCGCCTTGCTCGTAACGGGTGCGGCGCAGATCCTCGATCTGGCGGTGGCCGACCACGCCGCCGTCGATCTCTCGGTGCGCCTCGCGAAAGCCGATCCGCAGCTCCAGCACCTCGTGCCCCTCGTCAACGCCGTTCTGCGCCGGATCGCACGCGAGCGAGACGCGATCCGGGAGCAGGAGAGCGATCCGCTCGCCCACAACACCCCGGACTGGCTCGCCCGGCGCTGGCGGGCCGCCTATGGCGAGGAGGCCGCGCGCCGGATCGCCGTCGCGCATCTCGAAGGCGCGGCCGTCGATCTCACGGTTCCGAACGATCCCGAGACCTGGGCCGAACGGCTCGGGGGAATCCGGCTCGATCTCGGATCGGTACGGCTCGCCGAGGTGCGGCAGGCGGTGGCCGAGCTTCCCGGCTACGCGGAGGGCGCATGGTGGGTGCAGGATGCCGCCGCCGCGCTGCCGGTGCGGCTGCTGGCGCCTGTCTCGGGCGAGCGCGTCGTCGATCTGTGCGCGGCGCCCGGCGGCAAGACGGCCCAGATGGCCGCCGCAGGCGCGGTGGTCACGGCGGTGGACCGTTCGGCCATGCGGCTCGAACGCCTCGGTCGGAACCTCGAACGCCTCGGCCTTTCCGCCGAGGTGGTCACCGCCGATGCCCTCGCCTTGCCGGAGGACGCGCCCTTCGACGCGGTGCTGCTCGATGCGCCCTGCTCGGCGACCGGCACCATCCGCCGCCATCCCGATGTCGTCTGGACGAAGAGCGAGGCGGACGTGATCCGCTTGGCCGGCCTGCAACGCCGCCTGCTCGACAAGGCCGCGCGGCTGACGCGCCCCGGCGGTCGCTTGGTCTACTGCACCTGCTCCCTTGAGCCCGAGGAAGGCAGCGCGCAGGTCACGGCGTTCCTGGCCCGCAATCCGGACTTCGAGCGGATCGCGATCACGCCCGACCGGTTGTCCGGCCATGCCGAGCTGATCGACGCATCGGGCGATCTGCGCACCTTACCGAGTCACGTCGTGGGCGGCACCGGGCGGGCGGGTGGCCTCGACGGGTTCTTCGCGAGCCTTCTGAGGCGGCGCGATTGAACCCGGACGTGTGATCCTGTGATCCGGTCCTCCCGTGGTCCGGGCTCAGGCACGGCTCAGCCGCAATAGGCTCCTAGGCCGGCGCCGACCGTGGCGAGACCCGTCACGAGCGAGAGCCCGCCGGCCATCTCCATCCGGGCCGTCCAGCCGGGAAAGCGCGGCGCCTGTCCGGCGAGAGCGAGGCCGCAGGTCAGGCTGACCAGGCTGAGCAGTGCAATCATTCCTTATCCCGATCGAGCGACCAGCGCGGCGCCGGTCCAGCCGTCCTCAACACGGCCTTCGATGGCGTTAACGCGCCTGCCGCGCTGCCGGGCATCCCCGCTACCCCCGTTCTCCACAGGTTAGCCGAACCCCCTGGGAAAACGACGCGCCGGCAAAGCGAATTCGGCGCCCCGAGGTTGCATAACCTTTGTTACACAATCCCCGTTAACCATTCGTTCAAGTGGGTAAACAAAGCCTTAGCGCGACCCATCGGATTGCGTTAAGTTTTTCCTGCACAACGAACTTCCCTCCCGTTTCGGCGGCTCCATGTCTCACGTGTCCAGCTTCTGGGTGCGCTCTCCTCTCATGCTTGCAGGCGCAGCAGGCTTCCTGATTTTCGGGACGGGGGCGGCCAGCGCCCACGTCAAATGGTTTTGTGCGTTCGATGTCGCCGGGCAGCCCCGGGGCCTCGAACAGGTCCTCTGCACCGACTTCGAGCTTCTCACCGGATTGGCGCTCGTCTGCCTGATGGCCGGCTGTCTCATGGAGGGCACGCCGCTCGGCACCGCGCTCCTCAACGCGCTGGACCGCGTGACTGCCTTCGCTCGGGTCAACAGCGGCCTGATCGTGCGGGCGGTGGTCGGCTTCTTCCTCGTCTCGCTCTGGAACCTCGGCGGCATCATCCTGACGCCGGAGCTGAAGACCGATGTCGCCTGGATCCCGTGGCTCCAGCTCGCCATGGCCGCCGGGCTCCTCTGGAAGCGCACCCTCCCCTTCACCGCCGCCGGCATCGTGTTCCTCTTCGGCTTCGCCGTCTGGAACTACGGCGTCTTCCACCTTGCCGATTATCCGGTGTTCCTCGGCGTGGCCGCCTTCCTCGCCCTGACCGCCCTGGACCGCGACCTGTTCGGCCAGCGCCCGATCGACGTGGTACGCATCGCCGCCGCGATCACCCTGATGTGGGCCTCGGTCGAGAAGTGGGCCTACCCGCACTGGACCGACCCGCTCATCGCCGCCAAGCCGGCCATGACGATGGGCGCCTCGCCGGAACTCTTCATGCAGGCCGCCGGCATCATCGAGTTCACGCTGGCCTTCGCCCTGATCTGGACGCCCCTGGTGCGCCGCGCCTCGGCGATCATCCTGACGGCGGTCTTCATCTCGGCCATCTTCGAATTCGGCAAGATCGACGCCATCGGGCACTCGGGCATCATCGCGGTCCTGATCGCCATCGCCGCCGACGACGCCCGGGTCCCCGCCACCCGCCGGGACGTCATTCTGACGCCGGTCTATTATGCCAGTGCGCTGATGCTGTTCCTCGGCGTCTACTACTTCGCGCACGAAGCCCTCTTCGGCGACGGCTACAGGATCGGCGCGAGCATGACGGGGCTTCCGGTGATCTGATCCGACGCGGAACCCGATCACGACGCTCGGGGGCGCCCCTTGAACAAGGGGGCGCCCCAAACCGTTCGAGGGCGGCGGCATTCACCATCGACGAGGGGAGCAGCCCGTCCCAGCCGCGCCAAAATGGTTTGCGAAAGATTTCCGGCAGGCTGGATTCACGTTTCGATAAGTTTAGCCGGGCCGTCGCCCCCTTCATCTGGACACTGAAGCGGGAAATCGGCGATCAGTTCGAAATGGCGAAAGAAGCATTTCGTTAAATACGCGCCGATGCATTTCCTCTGGACCGTTGCCGTTTAACCCGATGGCAAGCCGCCACCGGCGAAAGTCGGATCTCGAGATCGACGCGGCATCGGACGGGATGGCATGAGACATCGTGAACAGACCGACGCGACGGACCGCGATCGCACGGACGGCACCCACCTTCTCCCGAAGGCCGCCTCGTTCGGCGACCGCCCCCTCCGTGGGCTCGACTTCGCCTCGCAGGATTGCCTCGGCCTCTCGACCCACCCGGACATCGTGGCCACCGCCGCCGACACCCTGCGCCGCTTCGGCGTGCGCAGCGTCTGCGCCGCGGCCGAGGCCGGTGATTCGGTGGCGTTGGAGCGCCGGATCGCCGACTTCCTTCAGATGGAGGAGGCTCTGCTCTGCGCGACCGGCCGTGCCGCGGCCCGCACCGTCATCCGCGGCCTCGTGCGCTCGACGGACCACGTGGTGATCGATGCCGCCATCCGGAGCGGCCTCCGGGAGAGTGCCGAGGCCGCCACCGCAAACCTCCACCCGTTCCGCCATCTCGATGCCGGGCATTGCCGCGCCCGGCTCCGGGCCATCCGGGCGCGCGACGCCGAGAACGGCATCCTCGTCGTGACCGAGAGCCTGTCGCCGCTCGATTCCGGCACGCCGGACCTCGCCGCCCTGCGCACGCTCTGTGACGAGTACGGCGCAACCCTCCTCGTCGACGTCACCCAAGATCTGGGCTGTCTCGGCGAGGACGGGCGCGGCCATCTCGGCCTTCAGGACATGCTGGGCAAGGCCGATCTGGTCACCGGCAGCTTCTCGAAGAGCTTCGCCTCGAACGGCGGCTTCGTCGCCGCCCGCACCCGCGCGGTCACGGCCTGTCTGCGGGCCGCCGAGGCCGAAGCGCAGGCCCTCTCGCCGATTCAGATCGCGGTGATCCTCAAGGCCTTCGCCATCCTCGACGAGGCCGACGGGTGTGAACGCCGCGCCCGGCTGATGCGCAACGTGCTGAACCTGCGTACGGCCCTGCGGGAGCGGGCGCTGACCGTCTGCGGCGAGCCCTGCACCAGCGTCTCCGTCGCGATCGGCTCCGGCGAACTCGCCCGCCTTGCCGCACCGCGCCTGATCGAACTAGGCCTGCTGGTCGATCTCACCGCGTCAGCCGAGGCCAGCCGCCTGCGGATGCACGTCACCGCCGAGCACTCCGATGCGGAGATCGCACGAGCCGCCCTCGGCGTCGCCGAGGCGCTGGACCGGGCGCGCGCCGATCTCGCCGAGCGCTCGCGCCGGCCGAGCCTGCGCGTCGCCGCTTAGTGTCTCTCAAAAAATTCCCGCTGCGCCGTCATCGCCAGAGAAAGAACGGCCAGAGATCGGAAGTCTTGTGAGGTACGCTACGCCCCGGCCCCGGTCGAACGGCGCCGGGAACGCCGTCCCCCGAAACCGGCCACCAAGGCTTCGGGACGGAATCGTCAGAGAATCATCCCACGGGCGTCGGCTTCGCTCTCGACGGCATCGAGCAGCGCACGGGACGCGATCAGGCGGCGATCGATCATCGGGTCGGTGAGCCGGTCGATCCAGAGCGGCCACGTCGCACGCGCCGCCGAGGTGCGATCTTCGAGATCGCTGCGGACGGCCCGCAGATAGGGCGCCGCGCCGGGACCGAGTCTGTCCAGGGTGACGCACAGGTCGCGGCGGAACTCGTGCGAGATCCGGGCGAGCCCGGCATGGGCGGTCTCGTAGGCGCCGATCAGGGCATGGGCGTGCCCGACCGCCTCCTGGGGATAGATCGTGCGGAACATGGGGTGTGTCTCGCAGGGCCCGTCCAAGCGAGGGCCTTTCGATCAATGCGCGGAAATGAACCCGGTTCTGGTCGCGACATCGATAATGTTCGAGGGCGCAGGCCAAGCTCGACCGTGATCGGGCACGTGATTCCGTGGTCGAGCTTGGCTTTTCCGCCGATCTGATCTTGTGCAGCGCATTGTTGACACTCGCCGCACGTGATGCGACTGCGCCGCACCTTAAACGGCGCTCCCGACGATCCGGGTACTGCCAGTCCCTCTCGTGACTGCGACGGTACCGCGTGACATCGGACGGGACACCGATCCGCCGGTGCATTCGTTCCGGCGCCACGGCGACGGGACGACATGACGCGAGCGTTCATTTTTCCGGGTCAGGGCAGCCAGGCCGTCGGCATGGGCAAGGCGCTGAGCGAAGCGTTTCCGGCCGCCCGGCAGGTGTTCGAGGAGGTCGATGCGGCGCTCGGCCAGAACCTCTCGCGCCTGATGTTCGAGGGTCCGTCCGACGAGCTGACGCTGACGGCCAACGCTCAGCCGGCGCTGATGGCAGCGAGCCTCGCCGTGCTGCGCACGCTCGAGGCCGAGCGCGGCCTGGATCTCACGCGCGATGCCGCCTTCGTCGCCGGCCATTCCCTCGGTGAATATTCGGCGCTTGCCGCCGCCGGCACCTTCTCGATCTCCGATACCGCCCGCCTGCTGCGGATTCGCGGCGAGGCGATGCAGCGGGCTGTCGCGCCGGGCATCGGCGCGATGGCCGCGCTGATCGGGCCCGACCTCGCCACCGCCCGCGACATCGCCGGCGAGGCGGCGGAGGGTCTGGTCTGCGATGTCGCCAACGACAACGGTGGGGGGCAGGTCGTGCTCTCCGGCCACCGGGAGGCGGTGGAACGGGCGATGGCGCTGGCGCAGAGCCGCGGCGTGCGCCGCGCGGTGCTCCTCAACGTCTCCGCCCCGTTCCATTGCGCGCTGATGGCGCCCGCAGCCGAAGCGATGCGCCGGGCGCTGGCCGAGGTGCCGATGCACGCCCCCGCCGTGCCGGTCTATGCCAACGTCACCGCCGGCCCGCTCACCGAGCCGGACGCGATCCGCAATGCGCTGATTACCCAGGTCACCGGCACCGTGCGCTGGAGCGAGAGCGTCGCCGCCATGGCCGAGGCGGGCGTCGATCGCTTCTTCGAACTCGGCGCCGGCAAGGTGCTGACCGGCCTCGTCAAGCGGATTGCACCGAACGCGACCGCGAGCGCGGTCGGCACCCCCGACGACGTCGCCGCCTACGCCTGAGCGTCTCTCACGAAACGCCCGATGCGCCGTCGGACCCGGAGGGGCGGCGATCAACGATCGGGCGCTTTACGAGGCACTCCGAATTTCCACGACGACCAGAAGAGCCGACATCATGTTCGACCTCACCGGCCGCAAGGCCCTCGTCACCGGCGCGACCGGCGGACTCGGCGGTGCGATCGCCCGGGCGCTGCACGCGCAGGGCGCCCACGTCGCGCTGTCCGGCACCCGCCGCGCGGTGCTCGACGAGCTGGCGGCGGAACTCGGCGGCGAGCGCGTCGCGGTGGTTGAGGCCAACCTTGCCGACAAGGAGGCGGTGGAGGCTCTGCTTCCGGCTGCCGAATCAGCGCTCGGCGGCCTCGACATCCTGATCAACAACGCCGGCATCACCCGCGACAACCTCTTCATGCGGATGAAAGACGAGGAATGGGAGGCGGTGCTCAACGTCAACCTGACCGCCGCCTTCCGGCTCTCGCGGGCCGCGCTCAGAGGGATGATGAAGCGCCGCTACGGCCGTATCATCGGCATCGGCTCGGTCGTCGGCGCGACCGGCAATCCGGGCCAGGGCAACTACGCGGCGGCCAAGGCCGGGCTGGTGGGCATGACCAAGGCCCTGGCAGCCGAGGTCGCGACGCGCGGGATCACGGTGAACTGCATCGCGCCCGGCTTCATCAGCTCCGCGATGACCGACGCGCTCAACGAGAAGCAGCGCGAGACGATTCTCACCCGCGTACCCGCCGGCCGACTCGGCACGGGCGCCGAAATCGGCGCCGCCGCAGTCTATCTCGCCTCGGAAGAAGCGGGTTACGTGACGGGCCAAACGCTGCACGTCAATGGCGGCATGGCGATGTACTGAGAATGTCCACAAAGAGGTGTTCCAACCGGAAAACCACGGCGATGAACGCTTTCTGAACCGCCACTCGCCAGAGCTGAAACCCTGTGTTAACACCCGGCTCAGCCGTGCAGGGGAGTTGACGGTTCAGCGGGTTGCGGCTTTTTCCAAACCACGCGCGATCGAACACCGGCCGTCCAGAACAAGCCCCGAAGTGGGTGAGGCGGCCACGGCGCTTTCGTCAGAAGCACACACCATCACGATCGAGAAGACGAGGACCAACAACGATGAGCGATATCGCCGAGCGCGTGAAGAAGATCGTCGTCGAGCACCTGGGCGTCGAGCCTGAGAAGGTCACCGAGGCCTCCAACTTCATCGACGATCTCGGCGCCGACAGCCTCGACACCGTCGAGCTGGTGATGGCGTTCGAGGAGGAGTTCAACGTCGAGATTCCGGACGACGCGGCCGAGACCATTCAAACGGTCGGTGACGCGATCAAGTTCCTGGAGAAGAACTCCGCCTGAGGCGGTGGGCTCGTGCGGGCGGGGTCGATGAGGCCCCGCGCGCCGTCACGTTTTGAACCAAGCGCCCTGCGGGACGGAACGGTCCTTCAGGGCAAAAGCGTCCTTTAGGGACTCAAGCGGATCGGTTGGGATCGGGCAATGCGGCGGGTGGTGATCACGGGGCTGGGGATGGTTTCGCCGCTGGGTGGCAGCGTCGAGCATACCTGGAGCCGCCTCATCGCCGGTGACAGCGGAGCCTCCGCGGTCACCGCGTTCCAGACCGACGACCTCGCGTGCCGGATCGCCTGCACGCTGCCCTTCGGCGACGGCTCCAACGGCACCTTCAATCCCGATTTGTGGATGGAGGCCAAGGAGCAGCGCAAGGTCGATCCTTTCATCGTCTACGCCATGGCCGCCGCCGGCCAAGCGCTCGACGATGCCGACTGGCATCCGAAATCCGACGCGGATCAGGAGGCCAGCGGCGTCCTGATCGGTTCGGGCATCGGCGGCATCGGCACGATCTACGACGCCTCCGTGACCCTCCACGAGAAGGGTCCGCGGCGCATTTCGCCCTTCTTCATTCCCGGCCGAATCATCAACCTCGCCTCGGGGCAGGTCTCGATCCAGCATGGGTTGAAGGGCCCGAATCACGCGGTCGTCACCGCCTGCTCCACCGGCGCGCACGCCATCGGCGACGCCTCGCGGCTGATCGCGCTAGGCGACGCCGACGTGATGGTGGCCGGCGGGACCGAGGCACCGGTCAACCGGCTGTCGCTGGCGGGCTTCGCCGCCTGCCGCGCGCTCTCGACCGGCTTCAACGACCAGCCGACCAAGGCCTCCCGGCCCTACGACCGCGACCGCGACGGCTTCGTCATGGGCGAAGGCGCGGGCATCGTCGTGCTGGAAGAGTACGAGCACGCCAAGGCGCGCGGCGCCAAGATCTACGCCGAGGTGATCGGTTACGGCCTCTCGGGCGACGCCTACCACATCACCTCGCCGGCCCCGGACGGCGACGGCGGCTACCGCTGCATGAAGGCGGCGGTGAAGCGGGCCGGGATCGACCCGTCCGAGATCGACTACATCAACGCGCATGGCACCTCGACGCCGCTCGGCGACGAGCTGGAACTGAAGGCCGTCGAGCGCCTGCTCGGCGATGCCGCCTCCAAGGCATCGATGTCGTCCACGAAATCGGCCATCGGCCATCTGCTCGGCGCGGCCGGGGCGGTGGAAGCGATCTTCTCCGTGCTCGCCATCCGCGACGGCGTCATGCCGCCGACGCTGAACCTCGACAATCCGTCGGTCGAGACCGCGATCGATCTCATCCCGCACGAGGCCAAGCGCAAGCGCGTCGACACGGTTCTGTCGAACTCGTTCGGCTTCGGCGGCACCAATGCCTCGCTGCTGATGCGCCGGGTCGCGTGACGACAGACTTGGCAACTTCGGTCTGAACGCGCGTCGGGTGCGGCGGCTCTGCCGCAGACAACGCCATTTCGCCACAAAACTGCTTACACTGCCTCGCAAAACGCCCGGTCCACGAGCGAGCGTTTCGTGAGAGACACGCGAGGCTTCGTCCATCGTGCCGCGGCGTCGCGCGCTCGGCCCTCGGGTCGAGCGACCGGCGCGGAAGGCTCTGGACGGACCTTCGCGTAGGGCCACAGCAGGATTCCGGATGTTTCGCAGACGACAAGAGCCGCCGTCTCCGCCGCCCGCTTCCGAGGAGCCGTCGCTGCCGAACCGGCCGTCGCCGCGCAGCCCGAGCGAGGCCATCAAGCCCACCGTCGCCCCGCCCCCGCCCGAGAAGCCTGAGCGCCGCCGCGGCGGCCTGCTCGCCACCATCAGCGGGTTCCTCACCCTCGGTGTCGTCCTCGCACTCGGCGCCCTGATCGGCCTGACCCTGCTCAATCGCCAGACCTCCGAGCCGGGGCCGCTCTCCGCCGACAAGGTCGTGGTGATTCCCAGCCGCAGCGGGACATCGGACATCGCCAGCATCCTCGCCCGTGAAGGTGTGATCGAGCATCCGAGCCTGTTCGAGATGTCCGCCCGATTCGGCGGCAAGGGGCCGCTCAAGCATGGCGAGTACATGTTCAAGGCCCATGCGAGCGTGAAGGACACGATCGAGACCCTGACCAACGGGCGTCAGGTCCAGCACGCGATCACCTTCCCCGAGGGCCTGACCTCGGAGCAGATCGTGGCCCGGCTCGGGGACAACGACATCCTCTCGGGCGAAATCGCCGAGACGCCGCCCGAGGGCTCGCTTCTTCCCGACACCTACAAGTTCGAACGCGGCGCCACCCGCCAGCAGATCCTCAACCTGATGCGTGCCAAGCAGCGCGAGGTGCTGAACCAGATCTGGCAGCGTCGCAGCCCCGAAGTGCCGGTCAAGACGCCGGCCGAGATGGTGACGCTGGCGTCCATCGTCGAGAAGGAGACCGGCCGCGCCGACGAGCGCCCGCGGGTCGCGGGCGTGTTCGTCAACCGGCTGCAGAAGCGGATGAAACTGCAATCCGATCCGACCATCGTCTACGGCCTGGTCGGTGGGCGCGGCACCCTCGGGCGCGGCATCATGCGCTCGGAAATCGAGCGGGCGACCCCCTACAACACCTACGTGATCGAGGGCCTGCCGCCCGGCCCGATCGCCAATCCCGGCCGCGCGGCTCTGGAGGCGGTCGCCAACCCGTCGCGCACCAAGGATCTGTTCTTCGTCGCCGACGGCACCGGCGGCCACGCCTTCGCCGACACGCTGGAGGGTCACCAGCGCAACGTCACGCGCTGGCGGCAGGTCGAGCGGTCCCGCCAGCAATCGCAGCCGGCGGATCCGGGCGCCGTCGACAAGGTCGATCCGAACACCGCCGAGCCCAATGCCGTGCAGCCCTCTGGCCAGCCCGGCACCGCTCCCGGCCGCGCCTCGGCCTATGCGCCGGGCTCGAACTCGGCCTTCGCGCTCGACGGCGCCACCGATGGCGGTGCGGGAGGCCCGCGCCCGAAGGCCTTCGACGCCTCGGAGGGGACCCGGCTCGATCCCCTGCGCAACAAGACCTACGACCTCGGCTCACCGAAGACGGTGCCGGCACTCCGCAACCCGTAACGGCAAAGACGTCGCGCTGCCGGTGACGCTCACGGGTCGCGCGCCGCTTCGACGGATCGGGTGCAAAGAATCCCGCGATCCAAGGCGGCGACATCGAGCTGGTCGAGGGAGGTCACGACGAGGTCGGCACCGGCCGCCCGCAGCAGGGCCGCGTCGCCGAGGCGGGCGATGCCGAGGCTGGCCATTCCGCCGGCCTGCGCCGCCCGGATCCCCGCCGGCGCATCCTCTACGACGAGGCACCGGACCGGCGGCACGTTCACGGCTTTGGCAGCGAGCTGAAACAGGGCCGGGTCGGGCTTGCCGCGCGGCCCGTCGCGTCCGCTGACATCCGCATCGAAGAGCGACAGCAGCGTGCGCCCGTCGGGCAGGGCCACGCGGGCCAGCATCGCGTCGGCGTTCTTCGAGGACGAGGCGAGCACGGTGCGCAACCCGGTATCCCGCAGCGCGACCGCGAGACGAATCGCATCCGGGAAGGCTGTGAAGCGATCCTCGGCGATGAGGCGTTCGATCACCGCCTGCTTCCTCTCGGCAAACGCAGCGGCGTGGGCGGCGGCCTCGGCGTCGCCGAGACACTCCAGCGTGGTCCGCGCGCCCTCCAGGCGCCGCTTGCCCGCGACATGGGCTTGATAGAAGGCCGTGGTGAAGCCGGCCGGGTCGGCGAACCCGGTCAGGGCCTCGCGCCACGCCTGCTCGTGGGGTGAATCCACCAGCACACCATCGACGTCGAAGATCACCGCACGCAGCATCCGGGGCACGGCATCATGTCTCGGGGGCATGGGCGCCCCCGGCTGACTTGCGGATCGCTCTCGTAACCGAAGGTTCCGCTCCCGACAGGCAAACGCCCTCGTCGACGTGCCAGAGGGTCAAGCCGTCGCCCGCCAGCAGGCTGTAGATGGCGGAGTCGTGGCTCAGTGCGACCCGGATCGTCTGGCCGCGCACCGTCAGGGTGAAGCTCAGCCGCGTCCATGCATCGGGCAGGCGGGGGTTGAAGGTGATGCGCCCACCCGTATCGCGCATCCCGGCAAAGCCATAGACCAGCGCGAGCCACGTGCCCCCCATGGCCGCGATGTGCGCGCCGTGCTTCATGTTTCCGCCGATGTCGGAGATGTCCATCGCCACGGCGAAGTTGAAGTAATGGAACGCCTTCTCCCGCAGGCCGATCTCGTTCGCGACGATGCTCTGAATGCAGACGGACAGAGACGAGTCGTGGGTGGTCAGCGGGTCGTAATACGCGAAGTTCCGTTTTTTAGCCTCCGGCGTGAACTGCTCGCCCAGCAGAAACATGGCCATGACCATGTCGGCCTGCTTGATCACCTGCGCGCGGTAGAGGTTCAATGGGTGGTAGTGCAGCAAAAGTGGGTAATTTTCCTCCGGTGTCCCGGCGAAATCCCACTTCTCCAGTTCGAGAAACGTATCGTCCTGCGGGTGGACCTTCAGCTCCTCGTCGTAGGGGAGGTACATTCGTTCGGCCGCCTGATCCCAGGCATCGGGCTCGTCCGGATCGAGGCCGGTGCGGCCGGCGAGGGCATCGAAGATGCCGGGGTGGTCGCGCTGCAGCATCCGCACGGTTTGGGCGGCGTAGCGCATGTTTTCCCGGGCCATCAGATTCGTGAAGCAGTTGTTGTTGACGAGCGCCGTGTATTCGTCCGGCCCCGTCACCCCGTGGATGCAGAAGCGGCCGCTCATCCGCTCGGAGAAGAACCCGAGATCGCACCAGAAGCGCGCGGTCTCGATGAGGATCTCGGCGCCGTAGCGGCACAGGAAATCCACGTCCCCGCTCACCTCCACATATTTGCGAAGCGCGTAAGCAATGTCGGCGTTGATGTGATACTGCGCCGTCCCCGCAGCGTAATAGGCGGAAGCCTCGCGCCCGTTGATGGTCCGCCATGGGAAGGTCGCGCCGCGTTGCCCGAGTTCCCGGGCGCGGTCGCGGGCGCTGTCGAGCATGTCGTAGCGGACCTTGAGCAGGCTCCGCGCCATCAGCGGATTCGTGTAGATCAGAAACGGCAGGACGTAGATCTCGGTGTCCCAGAAGTAATGTCCCTCGTAGGTCCGCCCGGTCAGTCCGCGGGCGGCGATGCCGTGCCCCTCCGCCCGTTCCGAGGCTTGCATCAACTGAAACAGGTTCCAGCGGATTGCTTGCTGCGTGCGCGGGCTGGCCGATTCCACCGCCACGTCGGCCCGCTCCCAGAAGCGGTCCATGTCCCGCCGTTGGCGCGCGAGGATCGCGGGGACGCCGCTCTCGACTGCGCGGTCCAGCGTCCATGCCACCTGGGAGCGGATCTTCTCGGGCGCCGCGCTGCCGGAGTAATGGTAGCTGAGGTATTTCTGGATGCGGATCGCCCCACCGGGCGCGAGAACGCCGCGTAGGACGACCGTGGCGAGATCGTCGTCGCAGGCGGCGCGCACGGCGAGGGAGCAATCGGCCGTGACGACGTGGTCCATGCCGCAGCCGAGCACCAGCTCCGAACTTCCGGTGCGATAACTGAGGATCGAGCGCAGCGCCTCCGACTGCGTTCCGGTCGGATGCAGGACACGCCCCACGAACCCCTCCGCCAAGCGGGGATCGCTGGTGTCGGTGGCCAGGGGCTGATCGTTCCGCAACTCGGACGCGATCACCACCGCCACCTCGGCGTTCTCGGCCGTGAGTTCGTAGGCGATCGCGGCGAGGTGGCGATGCGCGAGGGAGACGAGGCGGAGCGTGCGCAGATTCAGGCGCTTGCCCGCCGGCGTCACCCACGACACGTCCCGGCTCAAAGTGCCGGTCCTGAAGTCGAGGATCCGGCGATACGAGAGGATCTCGGCCTCCGGGAGGGTGAAGGGCTCGTCGTCAACGGAAAGCTTCAGAACCGTCCCCTCGGGACAGTTCAGGATGCTTTGCCCGCGCGTCGGAAAACCGTAGGCGCGCTCGCCGTAGACGATGGGGCGATACTCGTAGAAGCCGTTGAGATAGGTGCCCGCCTCACGGACCGGCATCCCCTCATCGGTGACCCCGCGCAGCCCGAGATAGCCGTTCGAAAGAGCGAACATCGTCTCCGCCTGCCCGGTGAATTCGCGCGCCATCCGGCCATCGTAGCGGACGGCATCGATTGCCCATGGGTTCGGGGGAAACATGTCGGCGGGCGGAATGAGGCGCGGGCGCAGCATCGGTCGTCCGTTCTCTCCGTTTTAGGGGATTTCGCCGTCGCGCTACCGTTTGAGCGCCGATGGCGTCGCTCCGGCGCCGGATGCAGCGGGATGGCCTCAGCCGTGGCCATGATCTCCAAGGGCACAGCGACGGCTTCAGGTGCTCTCGCGTCGTGACCGATCACCTCGGACCGATCGATGGGATCAAGCCTCTGTTGTCGCCTTTTCTTGCGCGCTGACGCGGTCTCCAGTTCGGCCAAGCGCGCGCGTGTCCGTCGAAGCGGCGAGACCAGTGTTCGGCGAAACGATTGCTGCTCTCGTCGACAAGTGACCTGTCGGACTACCAACCGGATGCTCCCCCCGATTCAGGGAAGGCCGTTACAATGCTCGCGCAACAGTCGAGGTAGAATCCGTTGCGCTTTTGCAAATGCAGGCTGCGCCAAGTCGGTTCCCGCGCCGGACAGCTATCGAGACAGATTTAGGCCCACCATCGCAGCAAACCAGCGCAACCAGACCGGCCTGTCAGTGTTGAACGACAGATGCATTGGCCTTTCATGCCTGAAATGTCGTTTATTGATCAAATGTTATCGGGTCCAATTGGCAATCAATCCACCAACACGCTCTCGATAGAGGCGCAAGATCATCATTTGGCAGCTTCAGGAGATTTTTATTCCTTCAGCCATCTTGGGCCGACAGCGGCTCACCCGATTGGATAGGCGGTCGATAGAGGGAAGAGTTTGAATGCGATCCTGTATCTCGCAGGCCGGACACGTCGACGACCGTCGTTCACGAGGCATTGCGAGGAGGCCGTCGATCGCGACAGCCGTCGCTCCGCCTTCCCATGACACGTCTCCGGCGTGGAATTGAGATGCGCGACAGCATCCTCGTCGTGAACGCGGGCAGCTCGTCGATCAAGTTCAAGCTCTACCGCATCGAGGGCGCCGATCTCGCGCTCAGCCTGAGCGGGGGGATGAGCGGGATCGGCGGCACGCCCGCGCTGAGGGTGACGGACGGGAGCGGTGCCCTCTTGGAGGACCGGCGTTTCGAAGCCGACGCGGTGCCCGATGCCTCGGCCGCCCAGCACCATCTCGCCGATTGGCTCGTGCACCATCTCGGCGACACGACGATCGTCGCGGTCGGGCACCGGGTCGTCCATGGCGGAGCGGCCTTTGCGGAGCCGGTGCTGATCGATGACGCCGTGTTGCGCAGGCTCGAAACCTTCATTCCGCTGGCGCCGCTCCACCAGCTCGGCAACCTCGATCCGATCCGTGTCTTGCGGCAGCGCCGGCCCGATCTGCCGCAGGTCGCCTGTTTCGATACGGCCTTCCATCGCGGCCATCCGGAATTGTCCGATCGCTTCGCCCTTCCCCGCTTCCTTCATGACGAGGGCGTGCGGCGCTATGGCTTCCACGGCCTGTCCTACGAATACGTCGCCGGGCGCTTGAAGGAGGTCGCCCCGGAAACGGCGGAGGGGCGCGTGGTGATCGCCCATCTCGGCTCCGGGGCCTCGCTCTGTGCGCTGAAGCAGGGCCGAAGCCAGGAAACCACCATGAGCTTCACCGCTCTCGACGGCGTGCCGATGGGAACGCGCTGCGGTGCGCTCGATCCCGGCGTCGTGCTGCATCTCATCGAGCATCGGGGCATGACGCCGGCCGAGGTCGGGCACATGCTCTATTACGAGAGTGGGCTGCTCGGCCTGTCCGGCCTCAGCAATGACGTGCGGACGCTGCTGGCGAGCGACCGGCCCGAGGCTGAACTCGCGGTCGCCTTCTTCTGCCGGCGCGTCGCGCAAGCCGCCGCCGCCCTTGCCGTGACGCTCGGCGGCCTCGACGCCTTCGTCTTCACGGCCGGGATCGGCGAGAACGCGCCCGAGATCCGGCAGCGCGTCATCGCCGATTTGAGTTGGGCCGGTTTGATCCTGAGCAATGACGCCAACGGTTCGGGCGTCGCAAGACTCGATGCATCGGGAAGCCGGGCGCAGATCTGGGTCATTCCGACCGACGAAGAGCGCATGATCGCGAAACACACGATGCGTCTGCTGGATCGAATCGCACCAGGGGCGAGGGCATGAGGCGGACGAGGCCGGGCCCCAGGGCGCGCGGGGCCCTGCTTGCGATCCTGCTCGCCACCGGTTTCGCCGTCGCGGCGCCGCCGCCCTCCCTCGCGCAATCGCGCCTGAAGCAGTTGATCGACCGTCTGCGCGGCCAGAAGATGCCGGACGGCATCGCCAAGTCAAACGGGCGCATCGAGGCGACGCAGGTCGATGTCGCCGCGAAATATGCGGGTCGAATCTCGAAGCTCCTCGTCAAGGAGGGCGACGAGGTGAGCGCAGGGCAGGTCGTCGCCACGATCTCCTCCCCCGAGACCGAGGCCCAGTTGCGCGGCGCTCAGGCTCAGGTGCTGCGGGCCAAGAAGAGCCTGGCCGAGGCCGTCGCCCTGATCGCCCAGCGCACCAGCGACCTCACCTTCGCCGACGCCGACTACAACCGCGGCAAGGAGCTGGTCGGCAAGGGCTACATGACCAAGCAGACCTTCGACCAGCGCAAGGCCAAGGCCGAGGCGGCCAAGGCGGGGCTCGACGCCGCCAAGGCGCAGGAGGATCAGGCCAAGTTCGCCGTGCAGAGCGCCGAGGCCGACGTGCAGCGGCTGCAGGCCGTGCTGGTCGATCTCGTGCTGCGGGCGCCCCGCGACGGGCGGGTGCAGTACCGGCTGGCGCGGGAGGGCGAGGTCGTGGGTGCCGGCACCCGCATCCTGACGCTGCTCGACCTCGCCGACGTCTACATGACGATCTACCTGCCGGCGGAGCAGGCCGGGCCGCTCGCGCTGAACGACGAGGCCCGCATCATCCTCGATCCGGTTCCGCAATACGTCGTGCCGGCGACGATCAGCTTCGTGGCCGCCGATGCGCAGTTCACGCCTAAAAGCGTCGAGACCGAGGAGGAGCGCGAGAAGCTGACCTTCCGGATCAAGCTCCAGATCGATCCGCAGGTGCTGAAGACCTACCGCAAGCGGGTGAAGACCGGCGTGCGCGGCATCGGGTTCGTGCGCATCAAGGGCAACGTCGCGTGGCCGCCCGACCTCGCCGTGAAGCTGCCGTGAGTCCGGCATGAACGACGCGGCGGAGATCGCCCGGCTCGACCATGTCTCGCACCGCTACGGTCGGACGATCGCGCTCGACGCTGTGTCGCTCGGCCTGCCGGCCGGGCGCATGGTGGGGGTGATCGGGCCGGACGGCGTCGGCAAATCGACCCTGCTCGCCCTCGTCGCCGGGGTGCGCCGGATCCAGTCCGGCCAGGTTCTGGCGCTTGGCGGCGACATGGCGGAGCGGCGCCACCGCGCGGCGCAGGGCGCGCGCATCGCCTACATGCCGCAGGGACTCGGCCGCAATCTCTACCCGACGCTCAGCGTCTTCGAGAATATCGACTTCCACGGCCGGCTGTTCGGACAGGGACAGCGCGAGCGGCGCGCCCGCATCACCGACCTGCTCACCGCGACCGGCCTCGAAGCCTTCGAGGCACGGCCCGCCGGAAAGCTCTCCGGCGGCATGAAGCAGAAGCTCAGCCTTTGCTGCGCCCTCATCCACGATCCGGACCTATTGATCCTCGACGAGCCGACCACCGGCGTGGACCCGCTCTCGCGGGGACAGTTCTGGGATCTGATCGGCTCGATCCGGGCGCGCCGGCCCGGCATGAGCGTCGTCGTCGCCACCGCCTACATGGACGAGGCCTCGCGCTTCGAGTGGCTGGTGGCCATGGACGACGGAAAGGTCATCGCGAGCGGCAGCCCGGCCGAGCTGCTGGAGCGGACGGCCAAGCCGGACATGGAGGCGGCCTTCATCGCGCTCCTTCCGCCCGAGAAGCAGGCGCAGCACAAGGCGGTGGTGCTGCGGCCCCGCCCGCCGGGGCTCGACGCGGAGCCGGCGATCGAGGCCGAGCACCTGACGCGGCGCTTCGGCAGCTTCACCGCGGTCGACGATGTCAGCTTCCGCATCGGCCGCGGCGAGATCTTCGGCTTTCTCGGCTCGAACGGCTGCGGCAAGTCCACGACGATGAAGATGCTCACCGGCCTCCTGCCGGCCACGGAGGGCACCGCGCGGCTGTTCGGTCGGCCCGTCGGCAGCAACGACATGGAGACACGGCGCAACGTCGGCTACATGTCCCAGGCCTTCTCGCTCTACAGCGAGCTCACGGTGCTGCAGAACCTCGAACTGCACGCCCAGCTCTACCATCTGCCGCCGCACGACCGGCCGGCGCGGATCCGGGAACTGCTCGACCGCTACGAGCTGGAACCCGTCAAGGACGCCCGGCCCGACAGCCTGCCGCTGGGCATCAAGCAGCGGCTGCAGCTCGCGGTGGCCGTGCTGCACCGGCCGGCCATGCTGATCCTCGACGAGCCGACCTCGGGCGTCGATCCCATCGCCCGCGACGCCTTCTGGCGCACCCTGATCGACCTCTCGCGCGACGAGGGCGTCACCATCTTCCTGTCCACCCACTTCATGAACGAGGCGGAGCGCTGCGACCGCATCTCGCTCATGCATGCCGGCAAGGTGTTGGCCGTCGATGCGCCCGCCGACCTCGTGCGCGAGCGCGGCAGCGACTCGCTGGAGGATTGCTTCATCGGCTATCTCGCCGAGGCCGCCGGCATCGACCGGGAGGAACCGGCCGGGCCGCCGGCGGATCTGCCCGCCGCCGCCGCTCGGCCTGCACCGCATCGCCACCTGTTCGATCCGCGCCGGCTCTGGGCCTATGCAAGGCGCGAGACGATGGAGTTGCTGCGCGATCCCATCCGCATCGCCTTCGCCTTCATCGGCCCGATGCTGCTGATGGTCGCCTTCGGCTACGGCATCTCATTCGATGTCGAGCACCTGCGCTTCTCCGCCTTCGACCAGGACAACAGCCCGGAGAGCCGGCAGCTCGTGGAGGCCTTCACCAGTTCGCGCTACTTCAGCGAACAGGCACCGATCCGCTCCGCGACCGAACTCGACGAGCGCTTCCGCAGCGGTAGCGTGCAGATCGCCCTCGAGATCCCACCCCGGTTCGGCCTCGACCTCCAGGCCGGCCGGGTGCCGGAAGTCGCCGTCTGGCTCGATGGGGCGATGCCGTTCCGGGCAGAGACCAGCCGGGGCTACGTCACCTCGCTGGCGAGCCAGTACGCTCAGCAGCTGGCGATCGAGCGCACGGGCGCCGCGGCGACGGGCAGGACCGTGAGCGTGGAGACGCGCTTCCGCTACAACCAGGCCTTCCGCAGCGTCAACGCCATGGTCCCGAGCGTGATGATGCTGCTGCTCATCCTGATCCCCGCCATCATGTCGGCCATCGCGGTGGTGCGCGAGAAGGAGACGGGGTCGATCGCCAATTTCCGCTCGACGCCGGTCACCAAGTTCGAGTTCCTGGTCGGCAAGCAACTTCCCTATATCGGCATCGCGATGATCAGCTTCCTGCTGCTGGTCCTCGTCGCGCTGATCGTGTTCGACGTTCCGGTGAAGGGCTCGTTCATCGCCCTGGCGCTTGGCACGCTGTTCTATGTCTCGGCCACCACCGGGTTCGGCCAGTTCATCTCGACCTTCATGAAGACCCAGGTCGCGGCGGTCTTCGCCACGGCGCTCCTGTCGATCATCCCGGCGGTCAACTTCTCCGGGCTTCTGGTGCCGATTGCCTCGCTCTCGGGCAGCGCGCGGATCATCGGACTCTCGCTGCCGCCGGCCTGGTACCAGCCGGTCACGGCGGGCGCCTTCACCAAGGGCCTGCCCTTTATCGAACTCGCGCCCAATATCGCGGTGCTGGCAGGCTTCGCGTTCCTGTTCCTCGTGCTGTCGCAACTGCTTCTGCGCAAGCAGGAGGTGTGACATGGCCGCTCCCGCCCAGGCCCCCGCTCGCGCCCAACTCCCCGCACCGCTCGGCTTCGGCACGCATGTGGCCAACGTGTTCCGCCTCATCGTCAAGGAGCTGCGCAGTATCCGGGCCGATCCGGTGATGCTGTTCCTCGTCGTCTACGCCTTCTCCTTCGCCGTCGTCTCCGTCGCTTCCGGCGCCTCGACCGAGGTGCGCAACCTGACCATCGGCGTGGTCGACGAGGATCACTCCGACCTCTCGCGGCAGATCGTGAGCGCCTTCAACCCGCCGCTGTTCAAGAAAGTCGTTCCGATCGGTCCCGAAGAGGTCGATCCCGCCATGGATACCGGCCGGCTGGTCTTCGTGATCGATTTGCCGCCGCGCCTGCAGCGGGACGTCCTGTCCGGCCACCCGACCTCGATCGAACTCGACGTCGATGCCACGGCCATGACCCAGGCCGGCAACGGCTCGGTCTACATCCAGACCATCATCACCCAGGAGATCGCTGCCTTCGCCGCCCGCAGCGAACTCAACGATACGGCGCCGGTGCGGGTGGTGACGCGGGCCAAGTTCAACCCGAACCTCCAGACGAGCTGGTTCACCTCGGTGATGCAGGTGATCAACAACATCACGCTATTGACGGTGATCCTCACCGGGGCGGCGCTGATCCGCGAGCGCGAGCAGGGCACGGTGGAGCACCTCCTGGTGATGCCGCTGGTGCCGGTCGAGATCATGCTCGCCAAGGTCATCGCCAACGGGATGGTAATCCTCGTGGCGGCCGGATTCTCGCTGCTCATCGTGGTCGAGTGGTGGCTCGGCGTGCCGATCGCCGGCTCCATCGCCCTGTTCCTGTTCGGGGCGGGCCTCTACGCCCTCGCCGTGGCGGCTTTGGGTATCCTGCTCGGCACCATCGCCACCTCCATGGGGCAGTTCGGCCTGCTGGTGATCCCGGTGCTGCTGCTGATGCAGCTTCTTTCCGGCAGCAGCACGCCGATGGAGAGCATGCCGGTCTGGCTGCAATATCTCGTGCAGATCGTGAGCCCGACGCCGCACTTCGTCGCCCTCGCCCAGGCCGTGCTCTACCGCGGCGCGGACCTTTCCATCGTCTGGCCGCAGCTCCTCGCCCTCCTGACCCTGGGCAGCGTCTATTTCGCCTTCGCCCTCGCCCGCTTCCGCCGCGTGATCTTCGGAGACTGAGCGCCGACACGCCCTCCCCGCGTTCCGGCGGCCGCCCGAGAGGCCGCCCGATCCTGCCCCGCCAGCCAGGAGATACGCCGTGACCGAGCCAACCACCCTGCAAGGACGGACCACGCCGTCGTCTGCCTCCCTCGGCGGCGAGGAACTCACGCTGATCGACCGCTACTGGCAGGCGGCCAACTATCTCTCGGTCGGCCAGATCTACCTGCTCGACAATCCGCTGCTGCGCGAGCCGCTTCAGCCGCAGCACATCAAGTCGCGGCTTCTCGGCCATTGGGGCACGACACCGGGTCTGAACTTCATCTACGTCCACCTCAACCGGCTGATCAAAGCCCGCGATCTCGACGCGATCTACATCTGCGGACCGGGCCATGGCGGTCCCGGCATCGTCGCCAACACATATCTCGAAGGCACCTACAGCGAGGTCTATCCCGACATCGCCCAGGACACGGAGGGCATGCGCCGCCTGTTCCGGCAGTTCTCGTTTCCCGGCGGCATCCCGAGCCACGTCGCGCCCGAGACCCCCGGCTCGATCCACGAGGGCGGTGAACTCGGCTACGCCATCGTCCACGCCTTCGGCGCCGTGTTCGACAATCCCGACCTGATCGCCGCCTGCGTGATCGGCGACGGCGAGGCCGAGACCGGGCCGCTCGCCGCCTCCTGGCAATCGAACAAGTTCCTCAGCCCGGTCACCGACGGGGCGGTGCTGCCGATCCTCCATCTCAACGGCTACAAGATCGCCAACCCGACCGTGCTCGGCCGGATGCGGGACGACGAGTTGGAGTCTCTGTTCACCGGCTTCGGCTACGAGCCCTTCTTCGTCGAGGGCGACCAGCCCGAACCCATGCACCGGGCGATGGCCGAGACGCTCGACTGCGCGATCGCCCGCATCAAGGATATCCAGGCCGAGGCGCGGGGCGGCGGCATGGGCTTCCGGCGCCCGCGCTGGCCGATGATCGTGCTGCGCAGCCCCAAGGGCTGGACCGGGCCGAAGACCGTGGACGGCAAGCGGGTGGAAGGCTTCTGGCGCGCGCATCAGGTGCCGGTCAGCAACGCCCGGACCGATGAGGGACACCGCAAGGTCCTCGAGGACTGGATGCGAAGCTATCGCCCCGAAACCCTGTTCGACGAGACCGGCCGCTTGCGGCCCGAACTCGCCGCCCTGGCGCCCGAGGGCAACCGGCGCATGAGCGCCAACCCCCACGCCAATGGCGGTCTGCTGCGCCGGGAGCTGCGGCGTCCCCGGTGGCAGGACTTCGCCCTCCCGGTGCCGCAGCCCGGGGCCGAAGTCGGCGAGGCGACCCGCACGCTCGGACGGTATCTGCGCGATGTGATCCGGCTCAACGCCGAGGCGCGCAACTTCCGCATCATGGGCCCGGACGAGACCGCCTCGAACCGGCTCGACGCGGTGTTCGAGGCGACCGACCGGGTCTGGATCGAGAACATCGAGCCCTATGACGTCAGTCTGGCCCACGAGGGCCGGGTGATGGAGGTGTTGAGCGAGCATCTCTGCCAGGGCTGGCTCGAAGGCTACCTGCTCACCGGCCGCCACGGTCTATTCTCCTGCTACGAGGCCTTCATCCACATCGTCGATTCGATGTTCAATCAGCACGCCAAGTGGCTGAAGGTGTCGCGCGAACTCGGCTGGCGCCGGCCGATTTCGTCCCTCAACTACCTCCTGACTTCCCATGTCTGGCGCCAGGACCATAACGGCTTCAGCCATCAGGATCCGGGCTTCATCGACCTCGTCGCCAACAAGAAGTCGGACATCGTCCGCGTCTACCTGCCGCCGGACGCCAACACGCTGCTCTGGGTCGCCGACCACTGCCTGAAGACCTACGACCGCATCAACGTGATCGTGGCCGGCAAGCAGCCGCAGCCGCAATGGCTCGGCGCGCACGAGGCGGGCCTCCATTGCGAGGCGGGCATCGGCATCTGGCCCTGGGCCGGGACCGACAAGAGCGGACTCGAGCCCGATGTCGTGATGGCCTGTGCCGGCGACGTGCCGACGCTCGAAACCCTGGCCGCCGTCGATCTGCTGAAGCAGGCTGTTCCCGGCCTTCGCATCCGGGTCGTCAACGTGGTCGATCTGATGACGCTTCAGTCGAACAGGGGTCACCCGCACGGGCTGACGGACGCCGCGTTCGACAGCCTCTTCACCCGCGATAAGCCCGTGATCTTCGCCTATCACGGCTATCCCTCTCTCATTCACCGGCTGACCTATTCCCGGGCCAACCACGCCAACATGCATGTGCGCGGCTTCATCGAGGAGGGCACCACGACGACGCCGTTCGACATGGTCGTGCTGAACGAGCTCGACCGCTTCCACCTCGCCATCGAGGCGATCGACCGGGTACCGGGGCTGGTGACGCGGGCGGCAGGGGCCAAGCAGGAGTTCCGAGACCGCCTGACCGCACACAAGCTCTACATCCGCGAGCATGGTGAGGACATGCCCGAGATCCAGGGCTGGAAATGGCCCTACGAGACGCGCCACGAAACCGGAGACCCGCGCTGAGCGGCGCCGATCGCTCGGGGTCGGCGGGCTTGCGTCGATGCGCCCTGCCGGGTCTATCCGGTTCCTATCCACGGATGACGCCTTGCGACGCGTCGCGGGAGATCGGCGGCAAAGGCGCGGGGACGGGTGCGACGAGAGACACGAGGGCGCATGGACACGCAACAGGCCGGCCGCGTTCTGGTCGCCGGGGGCGGCATCGCCGGTCTCGCCGTCAGGCGGGCCCTGCACCAGCACGGCATCCCCTCGCTGACGCTGGAACGGCGCGGCGTGCAGGCGGAGGCGGGATTGGCGATCAATCTGCCCGGCAACGCGGTGCATGCGCTGAGTCAGTTCGGCTTGCTGGATGCACTCCGCGCGGTCGGCTCGCCGGTGCGGCGTCGCGAATACCGCACCGAGCGCGGACGCCTCCTCTTCGCGGTGGACGAGGCCGCGTTCTGGGGTACGGAAACGGAGCCGCATTGCCTGCGCCGCGCTGACCTGCTGCGCCTGTTGCAGGGCGATCGTCCTCCGGGCGACATCCGCCGGGGCGTCGAGATCGCCACCGTTCGGCAGGAGCCGCAGGGCGTAACGGCTGCACTCACCGACGGCTCGACGAAGAGCGGCGGGCTGCTCGTGGGGGCGGACGGTGTTCACTCGGCGGTCCGCCGCAGCCTGTTCGGGGAACAGACGCTCGGGGCGGCGATGCTGGCATCCCGGAGCTGGCGCTTCATGACGCCCAATCCCGGCGTCGAGGCCTGGACGCTGTGGGCCGGGGCCGGGGCCTTGTTCCTGCTCATTCCGGTCGATCGCGGCGAAGCCTATGGCTGGGCCTCGGTGAGCGCAGGGCGGGAGCGTGGCTCCGATCCGGCCGCGATCCGCGGCGCCTTCGCGCCCTTTCCCCGTCTGGTGCGCGACACGCTCGATGCGGTCCTGTCGCAACCGGAGGCCGTCTATCACTCGCCGCTGGAGGAGGTTCGCATCCCGGCCTGGACCCGCGACCGCGTCGTCCTGCTGGGCGATGCAGCGCACGCCACCGCACAGGTCTGGGCCCAAGGTGCTGCGCTCGCCCTGGAGGATGCAGGGGTTTTGGCCCGCCTGCTGGCGGAGCGCGCGGATTGGGATCGCGTCGGGCCGGACTTTGAACGGCTGCGGCGCCCCCGCGTCGCACATGTCAAGACCATGACCGATCGTCTGTCGCGAACGGCGCGGATGCCGGACTGGGCGAGGAACGTTCTACTGCCCGTCATCGGCCCGCGCAGCTACCGCACCACCTATGGCCCGCTCCGCACGCCGGCCGTCTGAGGCCGGATCGCGGCAAAGCCGGAGCCGTCCGTTCCGACAGAGGCGGAATGGCTAGAGCATCGTCCCGAAAGATGGTTGCCGGCTTTCGGAAAAAGATGATGCAACGACAAGAACCCAGAGCATCGATCTGGATTCGAGATCCAGGTCGATGCTCCAACGCGACGGATCGGGGAAGAAAGTTGGAGCGGGTACCGGGAATCGAACCCGGGTATTCAGCTTGGAAGGCTGCTGCTCTACCATTGAGCTACACCCGCCGATGGCATCTCAGACAGGCGACCGGCTTGCCGGCACGCCTCCGCTGGAGCGGCATCGTGGTGGGGCGATAGCATGACCCGGCGGCTTTGAGAAGCGCGGACACGGGCCCGATGCCGCCTCAAGAAAGCGTCGACCGATCGGATCTGCGGCTTAGCTCCGCGACCTCGGCCGAGGCGTCGACGTCGCCGCCATCTACCCACGCCGGACGGCTCCATCGAACGCCGGGCGATATCGCTTCAGAGAGCCGGACCGCGGCACCGGGGAGGACGGTGCCGCGGGTCGTCTGCGGATCAGGATAATCGGGCTCTTCGCCGGCTCCGTTACAACGGTGCCGATTGGCCGTTCTGCCAATTACATGCCGCCGAGCAGCACGTTCATCGAGCCGACAAAGGTCATTACGAGGCCGCAGGCAAAAACGGCGATCATGGCGTAGGAGACGGGCTTCAGTTGCATGCTCAGTCAACTCCTTACGGTCGGTTGCTCCGACCTGCGGCGTCGGCCCCGCGTCATCGCGGAATGGCAAACCGCACGGCAGGCGGAGGGGAGAGGCAGAAACCGGGCCATCGAGGCCCAGTCATTCCATCAACGATAGAAACGCTCAGTCATTCCATCGACAGGACAAGAAATATGCGTCCAAACGATGAAGCGTATCGCGACTCGCGAAGATGTGAGTCCAGTGCGGCCAGTATTGACGATAAATTTCCACTGGAAATGGCAACCTGCACGATATCACAGCCTCGCGAAGCTTGGCCTCGGCGCCCCGTGCTAGCAGCGCGTGCCGCCAGACGTCTGGCCATATTGCTTGACCGGGAAGTTCTGCTGGTTCGCATTGCCCTCGGCCGCCGAGCTCATCGGGCAGGCGGTGTGCGCGGGGCTGTCGTGAACGCCGAGGGAACCCGTGACGGCCACGTCGGAGGCCGTGGCCGGGGGGGCGCTCCGGTCGAAGGCCATCACGGAAGAGGCCGGAGCGGTGACGCCCATGACGATGGCGGCAACGACGGCGGCAACTCGGGTCTTCATGTCAGTTTCACTTTCGCTCGTTCGGCGCTTTGCCTTGAAAGCGCAGCCTTATCCTCTGGTATTACTGATATAGGTGATAGAAATTGAGCATGACGTGCCGGGGCACACGCACCGTCAGGGATTAAACCCGAACCATGGTTTGCCCCTCGGCCCGTGCCGCGGAACGCAGTTGCCGGACGCCACGAAGCAGGATGCCGCGCACGGCGGATGGGCTTCGGCGAGGCCGCGCCCGACCTCGCTCGAACAAGCGTGCTGTACGTCCTGTCGTCCGTCGGCGCGGCGTGTCAGCGCCGGTTCGGCAGGCGGGGATTGGTCTCGGCCGGGCCGGGAAGCGCCCTGCGTTCGAGCCCCTTATGGAGATGGACCATGAGCGCCACACCGAAGAGCGGCGTCACGAGGTTGACGATCGGCACGATCATCAGACCCGCGAGCAGGCAGCCGGCCGCGATCACCGTGAATCCGTGATGCTCGCGCATCGCCCGTGCCTCCGGAAGGGAGCGGAAACGGCCGGCGGCCAGCTCGAAATACTCGCGGCCGAGGAGGTAGGCGTTGGCGCCGAAGAAGGCGAAGAGGTTCACCCCCGGCACAAAGACGAGGATCAGCGCCACGAGATTCACGAGCAGGGCGAGGCCGGCAAAGCGCATCGCCGAGCCGAGCGCCTGCCCCCACGGCAGGGCACGCCCCGGTGTGTCGGCAGGAAAATCGCTGTGCTCGACCACTTCGGCGACGTCGTCGAGGAAGAAGCCGGCCACGAGGATCGACACCGCAGGCATGATGTAGGCCAGAGCCACGAACAGCCCGGCACCGGCCAGGAAGAAGGCCATGGTGTCGAGGAACGGGTAGTCGGCCGAGATGTGGTGGCTCGCCTGGAAGGCCTGGATCAGGCGCGTCAGGCCGAACCACAGAACCACCAGCAGCCCGATCGTGAGCGCCAGCGATTTGAACAGGATGCCGCGCAGGGCGGGGGAGAATACCTGCCGCATGGCGGCGGCAGCGGCCTTGATGAGCATCGTGCCCTTCGATCCTCTCGATGATCCGCACCCACCCGAGGCGGGTTCTCGCCACTCCGCGTGGATGGCGCAAGCCCCGGCTTCGGGAAACCCTAACGAAGCGCGGCTCCTGAGCGGGGTTGAGGCGTTGTCCGCACGACATATGCCGGAGACCCCGTTCATGGCCCGCCCCGTCCTCTCCCGTCTCGTCCTGCTCGGCTCCCTGCTCGCCACTCTGCCGGCCGCCGCCCACGAGGTCGGGGCCTGGGCGGGAGCCAGCTCCGCCCCGGCGGAGCGCTCCGAAGTCGCGGTCGCGGCGTTCGACGGCAAGGCCTACGTCATCGGCGATTACAACGGCGCGACCGAACTGCTGATCTACGATCTGGCCACCGATCGCTGGAGCAAGGGCGCGCCCTTCCCCTACCCCGTCCACCACACCATGGCCGCCGAACAGGGCGGGCGGATCTACGTGTTCGGCGGCTACGTCGACGGCTGGAAGGCGACCGACAAAGTCTGGGCGTACGACCCGAAGGCGAATGCCTGGGAGGCTCGCGCGCCGATGCCGACCCCACGGGCCGCGGGCGGGGCGGCGCCGCTCGGCGACAAGATCCATGTGGTCGGCGGCAGCGGGTCGGGACGCGGCAACGTCCGTTCCCACGAGGTCTACGATCCGGCAAACAGCACGTGGAGCAAGGCCGCCGACCTGCCGACACCCCGCGACCACCTCGCGGTGCAGACGGTGGAGGGCCGCATCGTCGCCAGCGGGGGCCGGATCGACGGCGATTCGAGCAAGAACCTCTCGGCCAATCAGGTCTACGATCCGGCGCGTGACGCCTGGAGCGAGGCGGCGCCCCTGCCGACCGCGCGCAGCGGCGTCGCCTCCGCCGTGCTCGGCCGCGAGGTCTTCGTCATCGGCGGCGAGTCGAACCGCAGGACCTACGACAAGGTCGAGGCCTTCGATCTGCCGGGCAATCTCTGGCGCGCCCTGGCCCGGCTTCCCACCGCCCGCCACGGCTTCGGGGCGGTGACCTACAAGGGCCGCATCTTCACCCTCACCGGTAGCCCGCGGCCGGGCGGCGACCGGTCGGGAACCGTCGAGGTGCTCGATCCGAACGGCGCCGCGCCGGCTCGCTGAACGACGGAGGGCGGCCGAGGGCGCTTGCCGCAGAGGGCTTGGCAGCCGACATGAGGACCGCTGCCCTCCCGGATCCGCTTCGAGACCATGCGCCCTCCCGCCGAGCACGCCCGTTTCCGCCCGACCGTCGAGCCCCGCGTCTCACCCGTCCCGGCCGCACCTGACGTGATCGTGATCGGCGCGGGCGCCGCCGGGATCGCTTCGGCCCGGCGGCTGATCGAGCGCGGCCTGTCGGTGGCGGTTCTCGAGGCGCGCGAGCGGGTCGGCGGGCGCGTGGTGACGACGCGGCTGCGCGGCCACGCGATCGATCTCGGCGCGCACTGGATGCATGCCGGGCCGATCAACCCCCTCGTTGCCCTGGCCCGGAGCCGCGGCGAGCCCCTGCGGCGGGCCGCCCAGCACGCGCATCTCTGGATCGGCCGGCGTCCGGGACGTGCGGATGAGGAAGCTGCCTTCTCCCGCGCCTTCGACGTCGCCGACCGGGCGATCACGGGCGCGGCGTCCCGCTCGCAGGACGGGCCGGCCTCCGGCGCCCTGCCCCGCCATCTCGGGCCCTGGCGCGAGCGCATCGCCGGCGTCCACGCCCTGGTCTCGGGCCGGCCGCTCGAGGAGGTGTCGCTGCACGACTGGCCGAGCATGGAATATGGCGACAACTTCTTCATGGCGGGCGGCTACGGCGCCTATCTCGCCCGATTGTCGCTCGGTCTGCCGATCCGACTGGGATGCCCCGTGGCCGGCCTCGACTGGTCGGGGCCGGGCGTGCGCGTGCAACTCACCGACGGTGGGCGGCTCGCCGCGCAGGCCGTCATCGTCACGGTCCCGATGCCCGTGCTCCAGGCGGCCTTCTGCTTCGATCCGCCACTGCCCGAACGGACGCGCGCCGCCATCGACGGTTTTCTATCGGGCATCTACGAGCACATCGTCCTGCACTGGCCCTCGGCACCGTTCCGGGGCCGCGATCGACTCGCCAGCGTGGTCGGCGGACGCCGCAAACCGCCGGGGATGCTGACCCGGATCGACGGCACGCCGTTCCACTATTTCGAGCTGGACACCGCCTTGGCCCGCGCCCTCGACGCCGCCGGGGCCGGCTCCGATGGGGCGCGACGCCTCGCCCGCGCGGTTGTGGCCGAGCATTTCGGCCGCGCCGCCCTCGGCGACCTCGCGATCCCGGCCGTGACCGCTTGGCGGCACGATCCCTGGTCGCGGGGCTCCTGGGCCGTGGTTCCCCCCGGACACGCGGCGGCCCGGACGACGCTCCAAGAGCCGGTCGGCGAGCGGATCTGGTTCGCAGGCGAGGCCAATTCCCGTGCGCAGTGGGGCACCGCGGGCGGCGCCTACGAGGAAGGGCAACGCGCCGCCGACCGCGTCGCCGACACCCTCGCCGACCATCG
This sequence comes from Methylorubrum sp. Q1, assembly GCF_004683995.1. Taxonomy (NCBI): domain Bacteria; kingdom Pseudomonadati; phylum Pseudomonadota; class Alphaproteobacteria; order Hyphomicrobiales; family Methylobacteriaceae; genus Methylorubrum; species Methylorubrum sp. Q1. Next base: position 190,597 of record NZ_SRHQ01000008.1, read on the forward strand.
TGCCCCGCTGCGCGCGAGCGCCTGAGCGCTCCCGCACTTGCATCCCCCACCCGGATGGGCGAACCGCCGCTGCGACAAACGCACATGGGCGTCCGCCGGAGCGAGGGCCGGCCGAACGTCGGGGGGACGCGATGAACTGGGTCGAAGCCATCGGCTATCTCGGGACGGCGCTCACCGTCGCCTCCTCGGCGATGGGGACGATGATCCCGCTGCGGATCGTGGCCCTGTGCGCGAGCTGCGCCGTCATCACCTACGGCTACCTGATCGGCAGCGTGCCGGTGATGCTCACCGAGGCGATCCAGATCCCGTTCAACGCGTGGCGGCTCTACGAGATGGTCCGCCTCGTGCGCGAGACCGAGCGGGCCGCCTCCGGCGACCTCTCCCTCGACTGGCTGAAATCCTTCGGCACCTCCCGCCGCTTCAGGGCCGGCGAAGTGCTGTTCCTGAAGGGCGACCCGGCCCACGAGATGTACCTGATCGAGAGCGGGCGCTTCCGCATCGCCGAACACGGTCTCGATATCCGGCCGGGCCAGATCGTCGGCGAACTCGGCATGCTCTCGCCCGGCAATCGCCGCACCGGCTCGCTCGCCTGCGTCGAGGCCGGCACCGCGCGCTGCCTGTCCTATTCCGAGGTCAAGCAACTCTACTATCAGAACCCCGAATTCGGCTTCTACTTCCTGAAGCTGACGAGCGAGCGCCTGTTCCAGAGCGCCGCCGAGATGACAGGAGCGCAACGCACCGCACCGGCCGGCAGCGACGTGCTGTGATCGTCAGTCGGACTGCCGCATGAAGCTGTCGGGCGTGCCTGTTCCGGCCTCCACGAACTGAATGTCGCGCGGCCCGCGCCGGGGCGTGTCGACGGAGAGGAACACCACCGGCTCCTCCAGAATCTCCGGCACGGAATGTACCACCCCCCGCTTGAAGAACACGAGCATGCCCGGCCCGACCTCGACCGGCGCCGCGTCGCCGAACTGCATCCGGCAGCGGCCGGAGAGGGCGTAGAGATACTCGTCGCAGGTCGTGTGATAGTGCGGCGGCGTCGGCCGGTAGACGCGGAAGACGCGGGCGCTGGCTGCCTCGTTGTCGGTGAAGCGGTGGTCGGCCACCATGGTCGCCGCGGTGTCGGGAAGGCGGCGAACGCTCTCGGCCACGTCGAACACCGCGTGGCCGGCGGATCCCTGCTCGTCCATTCTGCGGTGCCCCCGTTTCGTCCAGCGGCGATTATGCCTATGCGGGCGGCCGGTGCACAGGGGCCGGCGGCCCACGCATTTCATCAACCGGTCGAAAATGTTAGGGATGGGGCAACGTCCCGAGCGGTGATCGTCGGCTTTCGGGACAACACGCAGTTTTCGCAGCGCCGCACGGTTCGCGGCCCGGACATTGATGACCCGGAGATGATGCGCGGATACGAGGGAAACGCCCAGGTCATGGCGGATGTCGCCACCGTGATCGAGCAGGCGCAGCGCGAAGGTCGCGATCTCGCGACGGCTCTGCGCATCGCCCGGGTGACGCTCGCCTATGTCAGTGGCCCCGAGCCCGAGCCGGACCAGGCCCGCGCGCTGGAAGCGCTCGACCAGCAACTGCGTGCGCTTTCGGACTAGAGCGTTTCCCGACGAAGCGACGCCGGTTCGGCGAAAGAACGCGCGTTGAGACAAAGACCGAGAGTCGCCGGCCCGATGTAGTCAGGGCGGATACGGCTCTCGTCGGCATCGGACTCAGCGACGGGCCGGAGCGCTCAGGCAAACGCCTCGCAAGCCTCCCGCATGAGCGCCATCATCCGGGGGCCTCCATGCCCCTCCGTCTCGACGATATGCAGCCGGCTGACCGGCCAGCGCCGATGAAGCGTCCATGCCGCTGCTGCCGGTCCACTGATATCCCTGCGCCCATGAATCAGCGTTGCGGGAATCGTCTCGATGCGATGCATGCGCTCGATCGGCCGATGCTCGCCGTGAAGGAAGGCATCGTTCGACCAGTAGTGGGTGACGAGAGTGGCAAACACCATGGCCTGCCGAGGGTCGGCGAACGCTAACGGCGACCAATCGGGGCCGAGTGAGACATGAGTGTTCTCCCAGGCGATCCACTCCTGGGCCGCCTGGACTCGGTCCGCTTCCGCCTCGGAGGAAAGTCGGCGGGCATACGCGTCCACGACACGTTCGCCATCCCGCTGCCGGGATGCTGCGGCAAGACGCTGCCACGCCTCCGGAAAGATCCGTCCGATCCCTTCGGTGATCCAATCGACTTCGTCCCGGCTCGTCGTCGTGACGGCAACGAGAACCATGTCCGTCACCCGCTCGGGATGAGCCTGCGCATAGGCCAGAGCGAGGGTCGTGCCCCATGAGACTCCGGCAACCGCCCAGCGCTCGATCCGAAGGTGGACCCTGACGGCTTCGATATCGGCAATGAGAGCCTGTGTGGTCTGCTCATGCAGACGATCGAGTGCATCGATCACGAGCGGTCGGCTTCTCCCGCATCCGCGCTGGTCGATACCGACGACATAGTGCTTGAGCGGATTGAACTGACGACGGTAACCGCCGGACAGGGGAGGCGCACCGGGACCGCCATGCAGGAAGACGATGGGCTTGCCGGTCGGGCTGCCGGATGTCTCCCAGTAGATTTCGTGCCCACTCGGAACACGGACATGCCCAAAGGCGGCCGACTCCCGCGACTTGTCGTGCATGCTCACCATTCTGCCCGGAGCGGCGGATCGACCGCCTCGCTCATCCCGCCGCCTGCACGATCAGCGTCACGGCTCCGAACAGCAACACGGCAAGCACGGCCACGCCCATCAGAATGAGGGCCGCCCGCGACTCGCGTAGCTCGTGATTCTCCATGGTCCGAGCTTAAGGAATGCGACGCGCGGCGCATAGAGCATCATCCCGAAAGGTGGCCTCCGGCTTTCGGGACAAGTTGATGCGAAAACAAGAGCCTAAAGCCTCGTCCTGGATTTGATTTCCAGCACGATGCTCGAGCGCGGCGGTGGTACCTCAAAAGCGCCGGCCGTGCCGATGCGGGCCCAGGATCACGATATCCTCCGGGCATACGACTCGGTCCGTCCGCGTCGCGTCCGACTTCAGGATGCCGTGCAGGGGCTGCACCGCCCAGCGTCCGTACCAATCGCGGGAAGGCGAGAACCGGGTTGCCTCCGATATGCCGACGGGCTCGATCGGCGTGCCGGCGCCGGCGAAGCGCGCCTCGCCGGATCCGTCCGCAAGCAATCCGAACAGGATCGGCTGCACGTCGCGGTCCGAGGCGTTCTTCGCGAGGTTGGGCAACGACATTTCCAAAAGCTTTCTCGTGGGACGATCGGAGTGTCCGAAATCGGGACGATCCTCCGCATCGCTGCAAATCCGAAGCCCGGTGCGATGGTCCCGCGGCGGCACGCTCGGTCGAGACAGTGGAGTCGTTGCAACCCTGGTTCGTCACTTGCCACGGCTGGGGCGAGAGGACCCGACAGGGCACCGAATGTTCCGCATTGGCACGCCGTCACGGCCGACGCGGCACGGCGGGCATCCCTTTCGAGACCGAACCACCGACGCGATGAGAAGACCTCCCGCGATGAAGAGCACTTTCGAACTCATACTAAGCCCGTTCCAGCGGCGCTTCGCGGCCCTCGGCCTTCTCGGTGCCCTGGCTGTCACGGTGACGTGGTGGTTCATCATCGCCCGCGGCGTCTGGTTGGCGCTCGAGTGGGCTTCCGCCTGACGCCGGAGTCCATCCTCGAAAACGTTCTTTCAAAAGAACGTTCTGCGATAGAAATTCCCTCTATAACGCCACCGCCAAGGAGAACATTCATCTCAGTTGATCTGTGTGCGACACTCTTCTCGGACCGAGGCTCAACCACCGAACGTGGCACTGCGCTTGACATCGTTCTTTAAAACGAACACTTCCTCACCATAGGCGGGTCGAAGCCCGCGATGTGGAGGCGAGACGACGTGTTCGACGGACATCCGATCAAGCCCGGCGCGGTACCCTATCGGCGCGCGGTCCTTCTCGGTCTCGCGATGGCCGTCGGCCTTGCATCCGCCGGCAGCGCCCAGGCGCAGGGCGAGATCCTCAACGTCTCCTACGATCCGACGCGCGAACTCTACCGCGAGATCAACGCGGCCTTCGCCGAGGAGTGGAAGGCGAAGTCCGGCGAGACGATCACCGTGCGCGCCGCCCATGGCGGTTCGGGCGCGCAGGCTCGTACCGTCATCGACGGCATCCCCGCGGATGTCGTGACCCTCGGCATCCCCTCCGACATCGACGCCATCGCCAAGATTTCGAAGAAGATCCCGGCGGATTGGCGCACCAAGCTCCCGAACGAGGGCCTGCCCTACACCTCCACCGTCGTGTTCCTCGTCCGCAAGGGCAACCCGAAGGGCGTGAAGGACTGGGACGACCTGGCGAAGCCCGACGTGAAGGTCATCACCCCGAATCCGAAGACGTCGGCGGGCGGGCGCTGGAACTTCCTCGCGGCCTGGGGCTACGCCTACGAGCGGGACGGCCGGGACAAGGAGAAGGCCAATGCCTTCGTCGGCTCGCTCTACAAGAACGTGCCCGTGCTCGACACCGGCGCCCGCGGCTCGACCGTGACCTTCGCTCAACGCGGCCTCGGCGACGTGCTGCCGACCTGGGAGAACGAGGCCTTCCTCGTGCTGGAGGAGTTCGGCAAGGACAAGTTCGACATCGTCGTGCCGCCGACCTCGATCTATGCCGAGCCGCCGGTCGCCCTGGTCGAGGCCAACGTCGACAAGAAGGGCACCCGCAAGCAGGCCGAAGCCTATCTCCAGTTCCTCTACGGCGACCGGGCACAGGCGATCTTCGCCAAGCACCATTATCGCCCGATCAAGCGCGAGGCGGCCAAACCCGAGGATCTCGCGCAACTTCCCGACATCAAGCTGTTCAAGATCGAGGATCTGCAAGGCTCCTGGGACGAGATCCAGAAGGCCAACTTCGACAATGGCGGCCTGTTCGACCAGTTGAGCCGGGCCGGGCGCTGACCGCATGGGCGAGCCCGTGAAACCTCGGCGTCGCTTCCGCCAGAGGAGCGTGATTCCCGGCTTCGGGCTCACGCTCGGCTACACGCTGACCTGCCTGAGCCTGATCGTGCTGCTGCCGCTGGCCACCCTCGTGGTGAAGGCGTCAGGTCTCGGCCTGTCCGGCATCTGGGACGTCGCCACCGATCCGCGCGTGGCCAGCGCGCTGCGCGTGAGCTTCGGCGTTTCGTTGCTCGCCGCGCTCACAGCCTCGGTCTTCGGCGGCATCGTCGCCTGGGTGCTGACCCGCTACGACTTCCCCGGCCGCAAACTCGCCGACGCCGTGGTCGATCTGCCCTTCGCCCTGCCCACGGCCGTGGCCGGCATTGCCCTCGCCTCGCTCTACGCACCCAACGGGCTCGTCGGCGCGCAACTCGCCCGAATCGGTATCGAGGCGGCTTACACGCCGGTCGGCATCTTCATCGCCATGGTGTTCATCGGTCTGCCGTTCGCCGTGCGCACGGTGCAGCCGCTGATCGCCGAGATCGACAAGGAGGTGGAGGAAGCCTCCGCCATCCTCGGCGCCTCACGGATCACGACGCTGACGCGGGTGGTGCTGCCGCCGCTGATCCCGGCGGTGCTGACCGGCTTCGCCCTCGCCTTCGCCCGCGGCGTCGGCGAGTACGGCTCGATCATCTTCATCGCGGGCAACCTGCCCTATGTCTCGGAGATCGCGCCGCTGCTCATCGTCATCAAGCTCTCGGAATTCGACTACGCGGGCGCAAGCGCCATCGCCGTGATCATGCTGGCGATCTCCTTCGTGACCCTGCTCGCGATCAACCTGATCCAGGCCTGGAGCCGGCGGAGATTCGGCTATGTCTGAAGCGCTGGCGCAAGGCCCCGGCACGCCGCCGCCACACGAAGCGCTGCGGCTTCCCGCGAGCGTCGTCACCGAGCGGCGGATCGTGCGTTGGATACTGATCGCGGTCGCGCTGACCTTCCTCGGCCTCTTCCTCGTCCTGCCGCTCCTCACGGTGTTCGCGCAGGCTCTGGCCAAGGGCTGGGGCGCCTACCTCGCCGCCTTCTCCGAGCCCGACGCGCAGTCCGCGATCCGTCTGACCTTGATCGTCGCGGCGATCGCCGTGCCGTTCAACCTCGTCTTCGGGGTTGCGGCCTCCTGGGCCGTCGCCAAGTTCGAGTTCAGCGGCAAGAACCTCCTCGTCACGCTGATCGATCTGCCGTTTTCGGTCTCGCCGGTGGTATCCGGGCTGATCTACGTGCTGGTGTTCGGTTCGCGCGGCCTGTTCGGCCCGTTCCTCGTCGAGCACGACATCCAGATCATCTTCGCGGTGCCCGGCATCGTGCTCGCGACGATCTTCGTCACCTTCCCCTTCGTCGCCCGCCAGCTCATCCCGCTCATGCAGGAGCAGGGCACGGCGGAGGAAGAGGCGGCCCTCACCCTCGGCGCCTCCGGATGGCACGCCTTCCGGACTGTGACGTTACCCAATATCCGCTGGGGCCTGCTCTACAGCGTCCTGCTCTGCAACGCCCGCGCGATGGGCGAGTTCGGCGCGGTCTCGGTCGTCTCCGGCCATATCCGCGGACTCACCAATACGCTGCCGCTGCACGTGGAGATCCTCTACAATGAGTACAACTTCGTTGCCGCGTTCGCCGTCGCCTCTCTCCTTGCCGGGCTCGCTCTTGTCACCCTCGCCGTCAAATCCGTCCTCGAATGGCGCTACGCCGACGATATCGCGGCGGGGGCACGCCGCCACTGATCTGGTGGGAACGGCGACGGCGATCCGGATCGAGGACGTCTCGAAGACCTTCGAGACGGCGGCGGTGCTGCACGACTTCACGCTCGACGTGCGGGCGGGCGAGTTGCTGGCGCTGCTCGGCCCCTCGGGCTCGGGCAAGACCACGTTGTTGCGCATCATCGCCGGGCTCGACTTCCCCGATCGCGGCCGGATCATCTTCGGCGGCGACGATGCCACGCAGGTGCCGGTGCAGCGGCGCGCCGTCGGCTTCGTCTTCCAGCACTACGCCCTGTTCAAGCACATGACGGTGGCACAGAACATCGCCTATGGGCTCAACGCCCGGAAGCGCTCCGAGCGACCGGACAAGGCCGAGATCAAACGCCGCGTCGGCAATCTGCTCGACCTGATCAAGCTCTCCGGCTTTGCCGACCGATATCCGAGCCAGCTCTCCGGCGGCCAGCGCCAGCGCATTGCCCTCGCCCGCGCACTCGCGGTTGAGCCGCGCGTTCTGCTGCTCGATGAGCCGTTCGGCGCGCTCGACGCGCAGGTGCGAAAGGATCTGCGCCGCTGGCTCCGAGAGATTCATGACCGCACCGGGCAGACCACGATCTTCGTCACCCACGACCAGGACGAAGCACTCGAACTCTCCGACCGCGTCGCAGTGCTCGACCGCGGCCGCCTGGAACAGGTCGGCACGCCGGATGAGGTGCAGGAGAACCCCGTTTCACCGACGGTGCTCAAGTTTCTCGGCGATACGATCGAGGTCGAAGCGATCGCACAGAACGGACAGGTTCTGGTGAACGGAAGGCCCACGCCGCTCACCGCTGCGGAGGGGTTGGTCGGACCGGTCAAGCTCTATGCTCGCCCGTGGCAGCTCCAGTTCGCCGAACCGGACACCGCCCATCTCACCGGGACGGTGCGTTCCTCGTACCGAACGCAGGGGCGTCAGCGGATCGAGATCGACCGCCCCGGCGCGAAAGTCGTAGTGGTGGAAGCCGCCGACACGGCCCGTCTCGCTGCCGGCCGCGAGGTCGGCCTGCGGATCATCGGCGGACATGTGTTTCCGTGAGTCAGCCGCCGGAGAGTCTGTCCTCTCCGGCTGTCGATCCTGCCGGCCCGCGTCCTGCTCTTCAGATCGCGATGCAGGCTTCTTGCTGAATCGCTGAGTTTCCCGTCGGCCCGGCTCGCGGTGAAGCGGCGAGCGAGCGAAGGAAGGGGCTGCTCGGGTGAAAGCCCCCCTCCCCTTCCCGTCGGGCTTTGCGGGGACGACCGTGCGGTGAGTGCGGTGTCGGTGTCGGGTGTCGTGAACGACGGACGGCCCGCGGGCGTTTGGGCCAGCGGGCTTGGGGTCGGATGGGTTG